>DASPOK010000067.1:0-8801 GCA_035626075.1 Nitrososphaerales archaeon | reverse complement strand
TGATGAGTGTCTGAGAGGGGTTCTGGTAGAGGTAGATCTCTCCCAGCCTGTCCCCGCCGTAGGCGACGTAGAGTGCCCCGAGGTTCTTGCTTACCACCCCCTGGTACTGGACCAGCTGTAGGCCGACGAAGTAGGTGCTGTCCCCCACGGCGAAGGGGATGTACTGCAGAGTGCTGTTGGCAGCCCGCTCGTAGAACTGGACCCCTGATCTGAACTGGAACGGGTCGTTCACGTGGTAGATGAAATCGTAGTCGAGTTGGCCGGGGACGCTGGGCGAGCCAAGAAGCTGCTCAGGATACCTCAGCTGCGGGACGAGCCAGCTCGGGGGCGCCTTCCAGCTCGGGTAGTAGTTCTGGTAGAACTGGGTGATGAAGTCCGAGGAGTTGGTCCCCAGCAGGTTCGAGACCGTGTAGCCCTGCATCGACCCATTCTGAATGTTGACGAGGACCACGCCGAAGAACCTGAGGTAGGGGCTGGCTGAGAAGCCCGACTGCAGAGGGTAGTCAATGTAGACTTGGACGGCGTAGTAGAGGCTCTTTCCGTCGGACACGATGTAGGCCGACGGGTCCATGGCGAGGCCCGAGATCAGGATGTCTCCTACCCTCGAGAAAATATTCCTGTTCCAGAGCATGTCGATGTTCTGTGGAGAGAAGGCAAAGCCCAGCTGGCCTTCCGCGAAGGTGAACCACATGGCCTTCTGCCATCCGCCAAGGACGTAGTCGGGGGCCCCTCCGTAGGAAACGTTCTGTACCTCATCGTAACCGGGGACGTGGACATACACGCTCTGCGTGAAGCCGGCCCCTTCGCCGTAGTAGATGAGCGGCTCTGATGATATTCCGAAGGCGCCGGTGGCAGGCACTACGGTACCGTTGTGGGTATTGATGACAAGGACCTTGGCCGCGTGAGTGTAGATGAGGTGCTCACTAATCCAGTCAGTGGACGGGAAGACAGGCGTGGTCGGGGAGACCCAGTACTCGGTTCCGTTGTAGAAGACAATTTCCGAGCTCGCCAGGCCCATCCAGTTGTATGCGCCAATCTCTTTCGTGTTTATGACCGAGGCGGCTGTCTGGTCCCACTGCCTGACTAAGTTCAGGGTGGTCGACGGGTTACTCGTTGGTAGGCTTGAGATGTTCTGCACGGAAATCCCGTTCAGGCCCGCAGCCCACCTCGTGACAGCAATCTGCTTCTGGGTCTGCGGGTACCATTGGTAGGGCAGGTAGTTGTTGTTCCAGTTGAAGAGGTAGAAGGCGCCGACCGCCACCTGGCCGACGAGGAGGATTGCCAGGACTACGGCCACGCCCTTGTAGAGCTTGAGCCTGGGGGCGGTCATGTCCCGCTTGGAGAAGTAGACCACCCCCACCAGGGAAAGCAGGAAGGCCACCCAGACGATCCCGTAGACGTACGGCGTGGCTATGTTCATCAGCCAGTAGGGAGCCCCGATTATTGTCTCGAAGAGTATCAGCGCAATCAGCATGAGGATATCCCTGCCCCAGATGGCGCTCCTTCTCATGCCCAAGTCGGCGAGGAATCGGAGGAAGACCCTTGCCGCAGCTACCAGAAGGACGGCGGAAATCACATAGGAAAGGACCCCGTACTGGACCGTCAGGGTCGGCATAAGGTCGATGAATCCTGAACCTGAGGCGGGAGCCAAAGGGAGGACGAAGACCCGGGAAAGGTCGGCCCAGCTCCCGATCCCCATGGTCATCATGGAAATGGGATTCATGATAGGACCGAGGAAGGGGAAAGCCCCGAAGTTCACAAAGGCGTAGAACCCCAGGGCCCACTTCACCACTTGCCAGAGGCCCCAGAGCCATCTGTTCAGATTCTCCACCGGCCTGCTCTCCCCGGCTTCGTAGGGGCGCATCAGCCTGTAGGCAACCGTCCAGAGCCTCCAGAGGTCGCTCCCTCCTGGCCTGGGATAGACCAGGAGGAGAGCGAAGAGGGCTGCTGCCACGAAGGTGTAGTCATGATAGAATGTGATGCCGAACCAGTCCAAACCCCCCTTAGTCGAGTAGACATGTTCGGCTATGGACCACTGTAGAAGCACCCAAGCGACCGCCAGGGCGGCAGCGACAGCTATGATCACGATTATGATGATGGTCAGCCATCTGATGCGTCTGGTCTGACCCGCCTCCTCGGGGTCCAATCTCTCCAGGGGTAAAGCGCCGCGCTATTTACGCTGCTTTCTCGAGGGACGTGGGGGGATGACAGAGAGGCATGATTCCAGATGCCCTGCTGCTCCGCCTAGCTGCGTCCTTCGCTGCTGGATTCGTAATCGTTGCGCTCGTGACCACCCTGGCGGACATGTTCGGGGAGGGCCCGGCGGGGTTCCTCGGCGGGCTTCCCTCTACCGGTGCCGTGAGCTTCTTCTGCATCGGGCTGACCGAGTCTCCTTCGGCGGCCGTCCAGGCGACGACTCTCTTCCCCCTGGGCTTTGCCGTGACGTGTGCCTTCCTGCTGTTCTACACAGTCCCCCAAACGCTTCGCTTCCGGACCAGGATGGCCGTCGCGCTGTGCCTGTGGTTTCCGGCCGCCCTTGCGGTCGCCGTATGGGGTCCAGATGACTTCGTGTTCTCCTGTGCGCTCGCCATTGTGCTGGCCGCGGGGGTCTTCGTCACCCGTACGAGAGTTCCCACCAGGAGGGCGGGACTCGTCGCCGCGAAACCCAGCATGACGGGGGCGCTCCTGAGGGGGGTCCTGGGCGGGTCGGTGGTCATTGTCGTCGTGGCCGTAAGCATTCTCGGCGGTCCCCTGGTCGGAGGAGTATTCGCTGCCGCCCCCGCCATCTGGTCTTCGTCGCTTTACGTCACGAACCGTGCCCAAGGACTCGAGTTTTCGCGCTCTCTGACCTCGACGTTCATGCAGACCGGGATTCTAACAACAATCCCCTACGCCGTGGCTGCGAGATACCTCTTCCAGGCGTCGGGAGTCTGGCTGGGAACGCTGCTCGCGTATGCCGCCATCTCTCCCCTGGCATATCTCGCCTGGAGGCTGGCTAACCCAAGAACGGCAGCCCGGAAGGTCAGCGAGAACCCCGGCCCATGAAATCCTAGACCCGACCCCGCCGCTACGGGAGGCAATCTGTGTCTGTCTGCTCCGACCCCTCAATCGACCAGTCATTCGGGTCCACCCGGGATGGACTCGCGTCCTCCAAGCCGAGGGCACCCGCTATCAAGCCTTACGATGTGAGCTAACTGGCTTTGCGCGAGTCCACGGCCCGCACCCAATCCACATGACATTTGGCCCGTGATTCAGGTCTTCGCCCTGCTGCTCAGTTCTTCCCCGACTATCTGAAGGACCACCTCTCTACTCCTAGGCCTAATGTCCAGCTCAACGAAGACGATCTGCTGCCATGTCCCCAAGGTCAGGCGTCCACCTTCGAAAGGCACAGAGATGCTTGGTCCAACCAGCGACGCTTTGACGTGGGAGCGCCCGTTGTCGTCATGCCAGGCTTCTTGGTGCTCGTATGCGATGTTCTTCGGCGCCAGTCTTTCAAGCATCCGCGGGAAGTCGTGTGTGAGTCCTGGTTCGAACTCGATCGTAGTCACTGCAGCGGTCGATCCTGGCACAAATACGGTGGTTACTCCCGCGTCGAACCCGCTCTCCGCTACGGCCTGCTGCACCCTCTCTGTGATGTCGATGACGTCGTTTTCACCCCTAGTTTTCAGTTCGAGGCGCTTGGTGAAAACGGGCATCTCTGACTCAGGGAGGGTCAAAGGCGTTTATACAACTTACATGAGTCTAGAATCGAAGGCCGATGGAGCTGCTGGAAGGAAGGGACCTGAGGAGGCGGATGCTCGAGAGCTATTCGAGGAATCCGAAGGGATGGAGTTTCGTCATTTCACCCTCGCCTGGGTCTGGGTTCTTTGACGCCACAGTCTCGGGACCAGACGGGACGTGGATTCTGAAGATTGACTCGTTGTTCAAGCCCTTCCCGATAGTAATCGGTTCCCAGTCTGAGGAAAGCCTCCGAAGGCCTGAAGGGCCATTTCCGTACGGATACCGAGAGTTGCCGCCCGAGCTGGCTCTGCAGATCATGGGAAGCGAAGGCCCAGGGTCGAGGCAAACCACGCTGGAGCGCCTCCTGTCTACTCTCAGGTCAGAACCTGTCGTCCCCGAAGTAGGGGGAAGCTATGCTCAGGGCCCCCTCCTGCTGACTGGCCCCCAAAGCGTCAGCCTGTCAAACAGCCAGCGGGAAATCGACGCCAAGCTCGCTTCGGAGATGCGGCGGCTGATGAGGCTGAGATACCCTGCCTATGGCTGAGGGTCCCGGCCCTGACAAAGGGTAATTCGGCCACCCCACGACGCCTGCGGTCATGGTGAAGATTACCTACACTCCGTACAAGGGAATCGTGATTCACGAGATTATCGAGCAAGAGAACCAGGTCCTGTTCGAGGACATGGTGAGGCAGGCCCTTTCAAGTCCAGTCAATGCAGAGCCCACGGTGAACTGGTCCGACGGGGTGGCGTTCGTGGTGGCTCCCATACCTCCGACAGAAGACATCGTCAAGGAGAGCCTGGGCGGAAGACTCCACTACGCGTCCGTCATGTTCGCCAAGATTCCGTTCCAGAGCCAAGTCCCGGTGAAGATCGGGACGCAAAATTGCAGCGCCCACCTCCGCAGGGTCGACAGCAACCCACATCTCGCCGCCGTCGCCAGGTTCCTGAAGGAATTCAAGCGCGACCGGGCCTAGCTCGGCTGGCAGACAGAGGGTTCTGCCCGAGTGGCGCTCGTCGAGGATGAGTCGGGGAACCAAAGTATCAAAATGGCAGGAGGTCATACCCGCGTTCCACCATCGGTTGAACATCCAGGGCCCCCTCAAGTTCCTCAGAAGGCACCCTATCCTCTGCCTCCTGCTCCTGAGCCCGGGCATACCGGAATACCTGTCCGGTTCCAGCCCCCTGAACGCACTGATACTGAACCCCGCGATGTTCCTGTTCCAGCTCGTTGCTAACTTGGGGCTCTACGGCGCAGGAGTCCTCTTAGTGCGGGAGGCACAGGTCAGGTGGAACAAGGGGTGGGGATCGGTGCTGCTCCTTGGAGCTGCCTATGGGATACTGGAGGAAGGGGTCGCGCTCAGCACCCTGTTCAATCCGGACGCCGGCCCCGTAGGCGCCTTGGGCGTCTACGGACATTGGGTAGGAGTCAACTGGGTATGGCTAGCCGGAATCCTGCCGGTGCACATGATTTTCAGCGTCTCGATCCCCATCCTGCTTCTCGGGCTCGCCCTCCCCGAGACGGGCGGCCGGCCATTCCTGCAGGGGCGTAAGCTCATTGCCGCCTTCGTGATTCTGGGGGTCGACGTGCTGGCTCTGTTCTTGCTGGTGACCCTTGGAGAGAAGTTCTGGATGGGGTTCCCCGTGCTCCTGGGGAGCTTCGCGGCCATGATTTTGCTGGTTCTTGCAGCACGGCGCGTCTCGTCAGGCGCGCTACATGCGAGGACTGAGCTTCCTAGGAGAGGCCCGAGCGCACTGGCGGTCCTGGGAATTGCCTTCTATCCGTGCGTGCTACTGGCCGAGTTCCTGCCTGAGGGAGCAGGCGCCCCGGCCGCGGTGGGCTTCGTCTGTGTCATTTGTGTTCAGGCACTCTTCCTGGTCTGTGTCGTGAGGGTGATGGGCTCCTGGAGGAACGGAAGGAACAGGGTCGCCTTCGCGTTCGGGTTGGTCATCCCCATAGCGGTGGTCGGCGTATTGGCGGAGGTACCTCTCCCGTTGACCCTCGTCGCTGATGCCGTGATGGTGGCGTTCTTCATCAAGCTATGGCGCGGAATGCCTGGAGAGGCTACAGGAGCGCCGGGTTCCCCGGCGGAGGAGGCAAACCTTGGAGTCGGTGCTCGATTTTTGAGTGTCAGTCCCGGGTCTGCGGTAGAGCCCTAAGGGGCTAATCGAAGTTCCTTCGTCATTTCCCGATGACCTTCAGCCCTTTCTCTGTGAGAGTGCCTTTGTCCGATATGTATCCCCGGACTTGCAGCGTCGCCACCTCCTTTCCAAGGGTGACGGCTGGAACCTTTGCCACCTTTGCCAAATCTTCTATTCTGCTCGCCCCCGGGATTGAACGCAGAATCAGAAGGTCGAGTGAAGACAGTCCTTCGTTCTGCCCCATCCCGTTAGCCGGTGGTAGATTGTGCTTTTGAATCCTCTTCGTAGTGGCGCGCTGACCGCGTTGGCAGCCCGTCTAGTCGGGGACCAGAAGGAAGCTCATCAGCGCACTGTGGAGGCCTGTTTCTAGCCGCTCTTGCCTAGCCATCACATCCCTGAGCGCGCACACGAAGCAGCCTCTGCGACCCAGGCGAGCCAGAAAGTCCTTCTCGGTTCTGCCCAGGTTTCGCCAGTATGTGGCCTCCTTCCGCGTGACCATGTAGTACCTCCATGCATCTGTCCCTTCAGGGACAAGGACGCGGCAGGCTCCTTTGTGGCGATGGTACAGCGCCAACAGTTCGTCCTTTTGGCTGGCCAGACTTGTCAACTGCCCTTTCGATTCCTGCGCCCAATTTATGCAGGATGAAGGAAGAAACCAGACGCCGGGTCGATTCGCAGGCAAGATGGCGGAGAGATTGACAGGTCAGATGCTCTGAATCATTGTCTTGATTTGGGAGCTCACGTCTTGGATGGACAGAGTAGTGTTGCAGTATTCGCACTTCACAAATCGGCCGGTAGGCATGGGCAACGCCGCCCCACATGTAGGGCACTTCAGCTGGATGGCATCGATGCCGCCTTCCCTCTCCGGAGGAGGCTGGCCTGATCGTCTCGCCTCGTCCTCCTGCAATATCTGGGCGGAAATTTCCGAGACCTTGTTGTCGATCTCTTTCTGCAGGTTCTTGATTTCGTCCGAATGGGCTTCGACTTCCCGGTCCTTGTGGAGCTTGGATGAGAAAGAAAGGAGGGGGCTGCGCTCTACTCGGCCCTGCTCTCCGTTGAGTATCTCTGAGATTACGAACAGGTGGCGCTGGAAGTCCGCAAGGCTTGTGATGGCCTGCCTCGTCCCCAGGGAAAGCCTGTCCTCTTCGATGGGGTAACCTACCTTGGACTCCAATTTCCGAAGGATTTCCTCCCTTGATGTCCTGGAGAGCATCTTGACTACATGAATTGCATCATTTGCTGATAAAGCGTTTTGATTTCGCCCGCTGGACCCGACAGGTCCATTTCTGTCCTGAAGCTCTCGATGTGTATTATGCCCTTCTTGCTGATGACGCCTTGCTCGGTGTACTTCACCCCTTGCAACTCGTCCAGCTTCTGGGAAACAACGTCGTCGTTCTTGAAGAGTGCCCCTCTCTGGGCGAAGAGAAGAATGCGTCTGTCGCTCAGGATTACGTGGTACTGCTTAGTCCCGTATCGTACAGCGCGGCTGCTGTGGAACCTCACTTCTTCCCCCGGCATCAGGTAGTCTCTTAGAGTCAAACCGATTCTCAGCTTGGCGACGATAGGTAGCTCCAGGTGAGAACCGCAAGGACCATCACGGCGGACCCGAAGAGGCCTGCCACGAGTCCCTGGGTCACGTCGGCGCTGAGACCTAGGTTCTCGATGAACTGAATCAGTGGTGCTCTAACGAGCCAGGCGAAAGCACCCAGTGCGTATCCGGTTATCCAGAACACGAAAAGAGCCGCTTTTCTTCCCAATTTGCTTCAGTAGTCGATAGTGCGACGGAGGTCGGTAAATCAGGACGTGAAAGGATTACTTGATACCGAAGTCGAAAATTCTAGACGAGAATCCTGGGAGAACAGAATTACATACTCCTGCCAACCGAGTGTGGTCTGAAACATTGCAAGCGACGGATGACAACCCGCCGTCCGCCACCGACAGCAACCAGATTATGAATTCCTCCCGTGAGGGTCCTTCTACCCCTGGCCTCACCCCGCCTCCCGCCTCACAATCCAGTGGCGGGGCCGGCAGCTCCGGATTCGGTGGATTCATCGTGGGTGCAATAAACTCGGCCATTGCCCTTGTGAGGAACCCAGTAAACTACATCACGTCAAACAAGGACACCCCCGCAACGGTGAACGGCATCATGCTGAACTACGTGGCCGTGTTGGCTGCTATTCCTTTCTTCGCGACACTGATCGGCGACCTGTGGTACTATAGCTAGTTCATACCGCTCGGGTTTGTGGGATCCTTCGTAGCTTTTGCCTTCGCGAGCGCAATTCTGACCTACATCCTTGACGTGGTAGGCGTCTATGTCATTGCACTCGTGATAGGGATGCTGGCACCTACCTTCAACTCGTCCAACGATCGAATCAAGAGTCTCGAGCTCGCGGCTTTCATCTTCTCTCCTGTTTTCCTGATCGGCGTTCTCAACATCATCCCTCTGCTGGGATTTCTGGAAATTCTCGGAGTTCTGTACGGGCTGTACATCCTGTATCTCGGGCTGCCGATAATGCTGGGAACCCCAAAGGAAAGGGTGGTAACCTACCTCGTCGCAGTCGTGGTCGCTACCTTCGTCGTCTATTTAGTCATAGGCGCCATAGTGGGAGTTGTAACCGCAGCAGTCTTTCACTTTGGCATGGGTTTCTACTAAATGGAAAGTGGGATTAGTCGAGACGAACGATTGCGGCGCTTCTCACATACAGGCCTTTTCAGAAAGACTTGAGTCTCCTGCTCCTGTCACAAATGATTCGAAGCTGTTCCCAGCTCAGAGTTGCGTTCCATATCGTGGAGCAGAGACTGCATCTCTTCCTCCTCTTTCGCTAGCTCCGCGCTCTCCTCTGGATGGAAGCGACCGGATTCGGCGTATTTTATGATGGTAACGTAGTACTTCATGGCCCCCGTCCCGAACGCCTTGAACAACTCCGAGGCGAACTTCCCGG
>DASPOK010000066.1:0-4978 GCA_035626075.1 Nitrososphaerales archaeon | reverse complement strand
TCGTCATTCTCTTGGCATTCAACATGGTATCCATGAGCGTCTTTCTCGTTCCCGTCCTGATGACCTTATTCTTCGGTGACAGGCAGCTAGAGGAGATTCGCAAGGGAAGCAAGGTCTCGAGCCGCACATTAATCGTGGGTTCGGTGATTGCCCTCGTTATCACATCTGAAGTGTTCATGGGATGGGCCTTCGCGATGGTCGGCGGAGCAGTCCCGACCATGGGGGGACTCCAGACAGTCTGCGCCACGGTTGTCACCTCTTCGAGCTCATACTGGTTCATCTTCACGATGGCATCGGAGATGGCTGTGACGCTCTTCTGGGCGAGGAAGAGGTTCCCGAAGGGAATCAGATGGGTCGTCGCCGCCCAGACAGCGATTATGTTCCTCTCCCCCACAGCGATTAGCAATTCGGAGTGGGCTGACTTCTCCCTGCTGGCGGGGAGCGCTGTGATGATCGTGTTATTCATCTATGTATTCGAGTTCCTGTATACGAATCGTACCCTGAACCTTGGGCTGCTGAACTACATAGTCTGTGTCACGCTCGCCTATTCCTTCATGATGGCTGGACTATTCGTTTGGTTCCTCGACGGCGACGCGTCTGTCTTTGTCCTATCTGTGACTATGGAGATGATCGTGTACTTCTATATCGTGCTAGAAGAGAAGAAGCTGAGCTCCCTCAACCTTAGAAGTTGGCAGTCGATGCCGTTCTGGGTACTTGCCCTCCTGGGGCTGCTGTTTGTCGCGGAGTTCTTCATGGGCGGCGCCTTCGACATCTACGTCTACGGCACTTCGTACTTCACAGGTCTCCCACTGGTCTCGCTCAGCGGACCCCTCCTGGGCGCCCTAGCCGCCGCAGGCTATGACTTCCTGACGTTCTTCTCGAGCATAACCGCGTCGCCGTGGTACTTGATAATGATGGGAGTCGAAATGGGAGCGTTGGTCCTTTTCAAGATTAGGTCCGCGAGGGAACTTGAAACTAAGGTCAGGCTCGCAATGGTCATAGCCGCCTATGGCGTGTACAGCATATTCCTGCCCGTCTTTGTACTCTCGCCCTCACTGCCACAGATACCTTGGATCGGCTGGAGCATGGGCCTGGGAACCGCGGGTGCTTTAGCCCCCAGCGTCATTCTGGTGCTCTTGGCCACCTACTTCATCAGTGGAGGCCTCTCTTTCCTGTTCGGAAGCAGAAACGTCTGCTCCCTCTTTTGCACCGCTGCCCTCATGTATCAAGGCACTACGATAGACTCGATGAGTTCGTTCAACAGAACGTCCGTCATCGGCAGGAAGTTTCTCACCAGCAGGATCTCATCCATCTACAAGGTCATTGTTTCAATCGTGTGGGTCTCCCTGCTTGTCGGGGCTGTGCTGTCCTACTTGACATCCATCGGCGTCTTGAGCGTGTCAATCTTCGGGACTGACACAAGCTTCTTTCTGTACAGCTTCTACTTCAGTTTCCTCTGGTACATAATTTGGATAATGATACCGTTCGTCGGGACATACGGCTGTGCGACTACGGGGATGTGCGGGTGGGGTTCGTTCAACCAGCTCGTGTCAAGGCTCGGATTCTTCAAGCTCAAGGTAAAGGACAGCGACATTTGCCTGTCGTGCGAGACGAAGGACTGTGCGAAGACCTGCCCTGTGGGGATTACAGACCAGCCTGGCACCTTCATAGCGAAGGGTGAGCTGAAGAGCCTCAAGTGCATTGGAGTGGGGGACTGCGTTTCGGCCTGCCCCTATGAGAACATCTACTTCTACGATGTAAGGCGCTGGGTCAGGGAAAGGCTCGGAGGGCGCGGCCCGCTTCTAGCCGAGAGGACTAGCCCTTCGAAAGGGCATCTTATCCCGTTGGCAACTGAAAGCGAGTCTCGTTCTCAGCCATAACAGACCAGCTCCGAACTAGAGCTGCACCTAGCTACCCATCGCAGAACGAAGGCTCCTGGAGATCATTTCGATGGAGCGGAGGTTGAGGTAGAGCAAGACAATTGCAAGGGACGGCAGAAGGAAGTAGATTGCAAAGTAAACCCACAACACGGAGGTCAACTCGGCAGCAGAGGGCACAACCAAGCTGACAAGTCCCGCCACGGAAAGGCAGCAGGAAGCGCCGAAGACGACTCCAAGAGCCGGCAGTAAAACGAACGACCTCGCCTTCTTTCCCTTTGTGCAGAGGTCGCTTATCTCCCTAGTCTCTCCGACGCTGGTCACGACGAGGACGGCAATCACTAGCGCCACCGAAATGGCGTAAAAGCTGAGAGCGGCAGAGAAGACCGGCGGGATGGCCAATACAATCGAGGGGTTGTAGGCGAGGTCGAGCATCGCACTAGTGATTGACGGAGGAGAGAAGACATTGGTCGCCGCAAAGAAGGCAGGGGAAACAGCGAGGTAGCTGTTTCCAAACATAGAAGCAAGAATCACTTCGAGGAGGAAGCCGTACAGGAATAGGTGAATCGCGAGGTAGCCGGCAAAAACACTCGCGCCCAATGGTGTGCGAACGTGGTTCAGAAAGCCGCTGAATGCCTTGTGAAAGGGGAACGTGAGAAGCAGGTAGATTACGCCGTACCAAAAGAGAACCGAGCCCAGTAACTCTCCAGGGTTTAGTTGGACGTCTCCCCAGAGGAAACCGAAATACGACAATGCGACTCCTAAGCAAAGGAACGTAAACCCTAATGCCAGGGGCGCGATCCTTCTTGGTGCCACCCAGTGCTGTGCTCTGGACACTCTGCACGAAACGCCCTCCGACGGGGCATAAGGACTTGTCGTGTTCTTGTGCCTCTGAGCCCCTGGGCGCTTCAGGAAATGCCACTGGATAGCCGGAACGACTGCCAAGAGCAAGAATGGAACAGAATAAATGCAGTTCTTGTCGAGAAGTAGTTTTGAGCCTTTGGTCCCAAGCCTCAATCTTTGGTTCCTAGTCATTGGCTATCTCGTAATGATGGCGTTCCTCATCATTCAGGAGTTGCTACGACGTACGCCAGAGACGAAGACGCTCCAGAGAGGATCCTTCGAGAAGGGCAGCATGCTGCTAATCGGAGTAACGCTCGGAGTGGGACTCTGGCTGCCACTAATCGTGTACATTCTGGGAATTGCCCTTTTCCCCATCACCATTGTCGAAGGATCGGTTGCGCTCGCCGTCATGCTGATCGGCTTGGGACTCAGGGTCTGGGCCGCGGTCACCCTGGGAGGGTACTACACTCGCACTCTCACTACGACGAAGGACCATAGAGTCGTCACCACCGGCCCATACTCATGGGTTAGACATCCCGCTTACCTCGGCGTCGTCATGCTTTGGTTGGGCTTCGGAGTCCTTTCGAGCAGCTTGGCGGTTGCCTTAGTCTTCCCTGTGATGTTCGCAGCCGTCTATCTGTACAGGATTTCCGTCGAAGAAAGGATGCTCGTCGAGGTATTTGGCGATACCTACGTTCAGTATCAGCGGAGAACATACAAACTCATCCCATTCGTGTATTGAGCTTGCCAGGACTTCTTCCGCAAGTAGCACCGTCAACGCCATTTGCTGACGCGTTCGGAAGCGAGGAGGTACCTGCCCTCGTCCTCAACGGCCCGGGCGCCAGGGGTTGATGGGAAAGCGCTAAACAGTGGTTCATCGTCACGCCATTCCTCGTCCGGGCTTTGTCCATTGGAATCCCCCTGATTCTCTAAGTGCTGCGGTCGCAAGCCAAGGACAGCTACTCGGAATGGACTCCATCTGTCAAACAGAGTCTGTCCCGAACTTCAGCGGACGGTGTACCCAAAGGTCGGACTCGAGTGCGAGATCGTCATTCCCAGCGGAAGTAGCGAGTCGCCACTGCTGCGAAAATGACTGCGTAGACAACCATGGTCGCTACGGCAGCAAGGGGTGGCGCGGTTCCAAACACCGATCCTAGCATGGCGTTCACGGCTGCGCCGCCTGGAGAGTAGTACATGATTGTCTGCAATGGCCCGCTCGCTTCGGCCGCCGGATACCATAAGCCGGAAAGGAAGAGCATCAGGAAGAACAGCGCCCCTGAAATGGCGTTCTGGGCGGTCTGGCTCGGAGCGATGGCCGCGACAACCAGGCCCAGCGAGAATATCTCCGCGAGCGCAAGTATCGTCGAGAAGACGAAATAGACGCCAACACTGAGAGTCGCACCGAAGACCAACACGCTCCCGAGGAGAACAATGACGATTCCGACCAGAGCGAAGGCGAGATTGAGAACCAGTTGAGCGGCGAGCACTCTGGACGGGCCAACTGGGGTTGTCGAAACCCTGCGAAGCCATCCCGACTCCCTGTCCCTGACCAGGGGAATGGGCAGGGCAGAAATCGCGACCCCGAAGAATCCTATGACCATGATAATCGGAATGTAGAGATCCAGAATCGTGAATCCTGTGTTGGTCACGTTGCCTGGCACCGCATTTCCAATTAGCCCAAACACAACCAGCAAGACTGTCGGGAAGACGATGCCGAGCCCCAGTCCGTAGGGTGCCCTCAGGGCCAGCTTGCTCTCGACACTGAGAAGCTCAGAGAATGGACCCCGCCGGTTCGTGCTACCCGATTCGCCGTTGTCCGAAGTCACTGTTGAGCGCCTCCGTAGACCTTAGATCGGCCATCCTTGGTCAACTCCACGAAGGCATCGTCGAGGCTTCCCTTCTTCGCCTCTAGCTCGGAGACGCTCACCCCGACTTTCGCCAAGGAACTCATCACAGGCAGTGCGAGGTCGCCGTTCCCGATGACCGTCACGTATCTTTCCTTTCTCTCTACTTTAGTGACCCCGGGGATTGCAAGCAGAGTATCGTCGTCCACCTGTCGGGATGGGACAAAACGTACCCTGGTTCCCCCTGCCGTCGCTGCAATCGCCTCTGGCGTATCAAGTACCGCGAGGGTGCCGTGGTTGATGAGTGCGAGCCGATCGCACAACCTCTCTGCCTCGTCCATGAAGTGAGTGACAAGAATCACTGTGGTGCCCCGCCTCCTGATGCCCTCGATGAGGTCCCAGGTCTCACGCCTA
>DASPOK010000065.1:0-38943 GCA_035626075.1 Nitrososphaerales archaeon | reverse complement strand
CTTGGTGAAGCCCAGGGCGACGACCAAGCCGACGTCCTGAGCCCTGAAAGTGTGCCCCTTCGAGATGACGGCTTCTCCTTTCCGCACATCTTCCCCCCTTGCGTACACGTAGCTCTGAGGCCCTAGTGCAACTCTCACGAGAATCTCACGGCCTCTTACTTCCGCAGACTCCTTTGGAACGATGGCATCGGCACCGGTGGGCAGAGGTGCCCCAGTTGCAACTTGGACAGCCTCTCCCGGCCTTATCTTGTGCTTCGGGGGGGCTCCCGGTCTTGATTCGCCCGCTACCACCAATCGTGCGGGATGAGCCTGAGTAGCCGCCTCCAGATCCCTGGATATCACGGCGAAGCCGTCCATGTGAGAGGTCGGGAATGGCGGGACGTCAGCGGGCGCGACCATGTCGCTGGCAGAGACTCTGCCAAATGCGCGGCTGGTCGATACCGTCTCGACGCGGAGCTCGACTCGGGCTTTGGCCATCACGGCGGAGAGGGCGTCGCGCACCGAAGTGTAGTCTCGGATGGGTCGGACCAAGGCGCTTCCGCTGCACCGTGTCGGCCGTCTATAAATGCCGCAGAAGCGGGTCAGGCAATGGGACGCATGTTCCAGCCCGCGGAGATGGGCTTTTCCGACGCGAATTCGCCTTGCGAACTACCGCGCGTCTGACACAGTCTCAAGCCAGGTCTGCGAGATTTTGCTGGTGGGAGTGCGAATCAATTTCCCGCGACCCCGAGAGGCATTCTTGCTCGGACCGAGATACCTTTGCGAGTGCGCGCGTCAGCACGGTAAGGACTGCCCTGCCATATCGACGAGTAGGTCTAAATTCAACCCAAAACTGGGACATCCGACATCCATGAAGGGCGAAGCTGGTTTTCAGTGCGAAGGTCAGCAGGGAAAGTAGATGGCGCTCACCTGTGAGGTCTGCGGCGGTCCGATAAGAACTGTGCCCAATAGAATCAGCATCGACGGGGCCGTGCTTCAGGTCTGCGACAAATGCGTCGGCCACGGGACTTCTCTGGGGCCCTCGGCTCCGAAGCCCCGGCCGTCCGGCGCGCACCTGATGTCACGTGAGGCATTGGACGAGCCCGATCTTGAAATCGACCCGGACTACAACTCCATCGTAAAGCAGGCCCGAGAAAAGATGGGCCTGACCCAGGAGGCCCTCGGGAGGGCGATAAACGTGAAGCCTTCGGTAATAAGTCACGTAGAGTCGAAGAAGTTGAAACCCGACCTGATTCTGGCCAGGACACTCATGCACTACCTGAAGGTCAACCTATTGGTCCCGAGCAGTGAATTAGAGAACTCGCGCTGAGAGGAAACTCGACTCCTGCAGGTCCCCGTGACCCCCTTTCCCCAGGCTGGCCGCACTAGCTCAGCCAGCGAAGCGGCGTAAGGACCCTCTGAAGGTTGAGACGTATTCATGCTGAGATTGCCGACTTCGTTAGTTCGTCAATCAGTTGCATATTCTTCAGACTGTCCTTAGCGGTGCAGGCAGGCTCGTGGTTGTTACAGACGCAGTCAGAAAAGTGCTCGACCATTAGTTTGTACATGTTCCCCGCCCGACTCACATACCTCTTCGTCTCTCGGTTGTGCAGAAGCATCGTTGGATGATCTCTTGGCGTGAAGGGATTAAGGACCTCCAGGGTTCCCTTGTCGCCATGGACCTCAAGGTGACTGTAATGGGGGCTTTCGAACCCGCAGTCAAAGAGCCCAATTGAATCGTCTTTGAATCTGACTAGGCCTGCGAATGCTACGTCAACACCTGCAGTCTTGTGCACCTTTGCCATCGCACGAACTCTCACAGGCTCACCGCGCATTAGAGCGCGGGTGACGTTCACGCAGTACGAACCCAGGTCAAGAAGACTGCCACCGCCGAGGTCCCTCTGGTACCTAATGTCGTCCAAATTGCGCAACAAGATTGTGAATGAACTCCTCACGATGGACGGATTGCCGACGATCCCTTCGTCCACCAGCTTTCTCAACATCTTCGTTTGTGGATGAAACAGGTACATGAACGCCTCCATCAATAGCACGTTGTGTCTGCGGCATGCATCGATCATCTCCTGACACTCTGTCGCATTGGTTGAGATTGGCTTCTCACACAGGACATGTTTTCCTTTCTCTGCTGCCCTGATCGCCCATTCCTTATGCAACCCATTTGGAAGGGGGATGTAGACAGCGTCGACAGATGGCGAGTTCAACAGCTTCTCGTAACCCGAGTAGCATTCTGGAATGCCCGAAGCCCTTCCAACGGCTTTGGCCTTCGCCGGCGACCTGCTCGCGATCGCAACCACTTTGCCACTCTTGCTGGCCTTGATTGCGGGTATGACCGAATCGGTCGCAATGCGGGCTGTACCGAGGACACCCCAGTTCAGGCCCTTAGTCATGATGGGACAGTCTATCATGGTTAACTCGGTTTTTAAGTTCAATCCGCGCCTAAGCTGTCCCCAAGCTCCAAGACGACAAGGCCGAGTCCGTCGTCGAGTCATCCCCCTGTGCTTCGAATAGATCCTGCGACGTCGCTTTTCATCCGTATCATCGGCATGTCGCGCTGTTGGCCCCGACTTCCTTCCTCAGGCATCCAAAGTCCTTCCGACTTAGGGTGCATTTTCCCAACGCGAGCGGAATCTCCCAAACGGGCATTGCCCGAGAGGTCGACATCGGACTGTACGCGAGTAACAGGATTTGGTACCAGACCTGTTCGCATCTGATCTCAGCGATCGCACCCGGTTTGGTCAGTCGGGGCAAGGGTTTGGGCGCTCTCGAACCCCTCACCCCTTCAGCTGGCCCTAGCCAGCGAGATGTTTCGTCAGGAACCCCAACATCTTCTCGTTGGTATCGCCGGGCTTCTCCAAGCAGCAGAGATGGCTAGCGCCTGGGATGACCGCTCTCTCGCTGGAAGGAATTGAATTGGCCAACGTCTGGCTGACCTTGCAGTCCCATGGAGCACTGAGTTCCCCCCACATTACTAGAGTCGGGACTCTTATCTTGCTCGCCTCGGTCTTCGTGATACGTGAATATGGGGTCGTTACCTCTTTCAGAGTCTTTGCGTTACGGTTCACAATCTGTTCAAACTCCGCTGGCCTTGGAGGAAGGTCCTTTCTGTTATCCAAGAGAGCTGACATGAATATCCTCATGGCAGCCGTCTGGTCTCCGCCTTCTATTGCCTTCACGCTGGTAGCCGTTGCATTTATGGTCCTGCGGGCTGACATCGCAGCCCGCGGTGACCTGAGCAGCAGGGAGAGCATGGCCGAAGTGCTGGTCGTGCTGGCCAGCATAGTGGGAACGAATGCGTTGACAAGGGTTAGCGAGTAAAGCTTCTCTGGGTGGTTGAGGGCGAAATAGGCAGATACGTACCCGCCGTAGGAGTGCCCTATCAGGTGCACCTTCCCTCCCCCGGGCCCATCGACTAATGCGTCCAAGTCTTCGGCGTTGTTCTCCACCGTACTGTCCGTTACGTCACCCTGCCTGTTGTTGGGGTAGGCGTAGCGCCTGCTGTATGCTATGGTCTTGAATTTGAAGGAGAAGGCCTCTGTCTGAGACTTCCATATGGCGTAGTCGTTAAGCGTGCCGTGCACGAACAGGACTGGGTCGCCGCTCCCCTGTTCCTCATAATACAGGGCCACGCCTTTCGCGTCGAAACTGGGCATAGGTCCTCTGGATTGCGGGGTTATTTTAGCGGTTTCCCCGTTCTGTACTCACTCTCACGAAGTGGAGCGTTCGGACGTACGAAGGAGCGACCGCTTGGTACGAATCGAGGCTGAGGCCCTACCGCGAAAGTCTCGTTGCTTACGATGCCGGGTGCGTCGGCGCGGCGCCACCGTCACATCAACGGCATTAGACTACCCAGGTGCTTGCTTTGCTGATGCTTCAGCCTATATCTGCCTCGTATTCCTGCAGATGGACCGAGTCCTTGGACATTGAGGGAACAGTGGCTTTGCTGGCTCCGGCACGCCCTGCTCCTATCACAGCCACCCGTATAGGCTTGAATAATAATCCGAATGGGAAGCCGACGCAGGAATCGGAAAGTCATGAAACCGATCAGTGGCGAAGATAGTATCATTCTGGGAATCGACCAAGGCACCAGCGGTACCAGGTGCGCGGCCTTTGACAGCAAGGGGTCGATGATTTCGTATGCCTACGCGCCCCACCCAAGTCTGTTCCCACACCCAGGCTGGGTGGAGCAGGATCCCGTCGAGCTGTGGCTCAAGACGAAGTACGTGATTAGAAGGTGTCTGAGAGGAGGAAAGATTGTTCTCGCCAGAATCAAGGCGATCGGCATCACGAATCAGAGGGAGACGACGATATTGTGGGACAGCAAGACGGGAGTTCCAATCCACAATGCCATCGTCTGGGAGGACACCAGAACCAATGATATCTGCAGACAGCTGGACGAGCGCGGCCTCTCTGGCGAGATCAGATCCAAGACGGGCCTCCCCGTCAGTGCCTATTTCTCAGCCACTAAGATCAAGTGGGTTCTCGACAATGTGCCGGATGCAAAGCGAAGGGCTCTGGCGGGTAATCTCGTCTTCGGGAATGTCGACACTTGGCTCATATGGAACCTGACTCGGGGAAAAGAACCTCGGCACGGGAGGCCATCCACCTTACCGACCACACGAACGCCTCCAGAACGATGCTTCTAGACATCAAGAAGCTCCGGTGGTCCCAGGAGCTCCTCGAGTGCTGCGGGATTCCTGCATCAGTTCTTCCCGGAATAATGCCAAGCTCGTCCGGCGACCCGTACGGCTACACCGCCCCTGACGGCCCCCTCGGGCGAGAGGTGCCGATATGCGGGGACCTGGGAGACCAGCAGGCCTCCTTGTTCGGCCAGGCTTGCTTCGAGCCCGGGGAAGCAAAGAACACCTATGGGAGCGGCTCCTTCCTCCTGCAGAACGTCGGAACGGACCCCGTCTTCTCCAATCACGGGCTTGTATCTACTGTCGGGTACACGGTATCAGACGGCAGCAGAGCCTACGCCCTGGAGGGGTCAGTATCAACGTCGGGAAATGCCCTGACCTGGCTCGCAAAGAATCTCGGCCTCATGGGCAATCCGAAGAGTTTCGAATTCGAATCCCTGCCGGGAGAAGGCTCTTCGGGCGTCTACTTCGTGCCCGCCTTCTCAGGGCTGTTCGCCCCCAACTGGGACCCCTTGGCAAGAGGCCTCATCATCGGACTGACCCAGTTCACCCGGAAGGAGCACATTGTCTACGCTGCGCTGGAGGCCATGTGCTTTCAGACGAGAGACGTGGTCGAAGCAATGAAGAATGACACCGGGGTCGCCATCAGCAGGCTCAAGGCGGACGGGGGGGCTTCGCATAACGAGTTCCTGATGCAACTGCAGGCCGACATCCTTGGAATCCCCGTGGTCAGGCCAAGGTCAGTCGAATGCACTGCGACTGGCGCCGCATTTGCGGCTGGACTTGGTGCGGAGGTCTTCAAAGATTTGAAGGAAATCCGGAGCCTCTGGAGGTCAGGAAGGTCGTTCCATCCAAAGTGGACCGAAACCAGAAGGAACGACTCCTACGCCCTGTGGAAAAGGGCCGTCGACAGGACTAAGGGATGGCTGGCGTGATCAATAGCTCCACACGAGAGCTTAAAGCCGGTCATCGAAGATATTCGCACCGATGAAGACAGACGTCGTCGTCATAGGAGCGGGCTCCACGGGGACGTTCATCGCCCTTGACCTCTCCCTTAGGGGGGCAAGCGTTGCCGTCCTCGACATGCAAGGCCTCGCCCGGGGCACAACTGGCAAGTTCCACGGGCTGCTCCACAGCGGCGCAAGGTACGCAGTGGGCGACAGGAAGGCGGCAGAAGAATGCGCCCAGGAAAGTGCCATGATTTCACGCATGGCAAGGCACGCAGTCTTCGATTCAGGGAGCTACTTCGTGGCGTTCGAGGGGGACGACGACGCATACATCGACGGCTTCAGGAGGGCCCTGAGTGTTGCACACATCAGAGGAGAAGAGGTAGCGGTCTCCAGCCTTCTAGAGCGGGAGCCGAAAATCAGCAGGGACGCATACTGCGCCATCGCTGTCCCCGACATGGTGGTGGACCCATTCAGGCTCCTGGCAGGCGCAGCCCACATGGCGAAGAGCAGGGGGGCCACGTTCCACCTTCACAGCAAGGTCACCGGTATAACGAAATCAGGAACTGTGAAGACTAGCGACGGACTCGAACTGTCCGGGAGAGTAGTCATCAACTCCGCCGGGCCCTGGGCGGGCCAGGTGGCCTCCCTCCTGGGCAATGAGCTTGGCCTGATGCCAACCATCGGGATGATGCTCGTTTACAGGCCTCGCCTGGTCAACGTAGTCGTGAACCACCTCAGGCCCCCGTCCGACGGAGACATCGTGTTACCATTCTACGACACGAACATCCTGGGGACCACGGCCCAAATTGTGGAGGATATGGACAACGTAACGGTTGAAGACGAGGGCCTGCAGGACCTTGTCTACGAAGGTTCCAAGATGGTCCCGGCCCTGAAGACAACGAGGTATTCCAGATTCTACTACTCTGCTCGGCCCCTCTTTCAGGGCCTCAATCCGCGCGAGATCTCGAGGGACTTCGAGATCGTCGACGACGAACCCCTTGTCACTGTCCTCGGGGGCAAGCTGACCACTTGCAGGCTGATTGCAGAGAAGGTGTCTGACCTTGTCTCGAGCAAGCTCGGCCTCGATGCCCCCTGCACGACTAGAGGAATACGATTGGAGGACGTCCTGATGCAAAGCGGGCCATTAAGTGGCACAGTCGGTGAAGAGGCCTACAACCTTGGCGCGAACCTTTCTGCTTTGGAGCGAGAAATCTCATCTTGATCGAGCTCAGCGGCGAAAGACATCTCGACCAGGCGAAAGCCAAGGTCCTGGCGTTCCTCTCCGACCCAAACCTCTTCTCGTCATGCCTAGGAAACACCGAGGATCTACACGTGGAACAAAACGGGGATTTTAGGGCCAAGTTCAAAATCGCAATCCCAAAGAAGTTCGGCGTATCCTACCTGGAGAACGTGAGCGCCACGATGAGCTTCAAACTCTCCAAGGGGCCCGAGGTGGTCGAATGGGAAGGGTCAGGAAGGACAGTTGGAATCAAGTTGACTATCGTGCTGAGGCTGGACGTCCGAGACGAAGACGCAGGGACCCACCTTTCGTGGTACGCATCAATGAACGCGGCAATGATCGAGAGGCTTCTAGGCGAACAGAACCTGAGGGAGATCGCAAGCGATATTGCGACCCCGATTCTCGAATGCATCTCCACCGGAATCGGCCCGTGATTTCTACCACAACCCGCTTAGCGCTTGAAATTGCCTTATCGCCGGACAGTCTGCAAGCTCGAGGGGGCGAGACTTCGCGCTCATGCTGGGAAGGAACCTGAACCCATCGTCATATTCCGTGCAGCTTCTCAGGCAATGGGTGAGGACCCCCAAACAGATAGTCGGAAAAAGGAAGCGAGGAACACCTACTTCAATTCGTATCCTGAATCACTGCTCCAATTTGCGATAAAAATCCCGATGAACATCACGACGCCCCCGAGTATAGCCAGGGAGCTCGGTGGACCGAGCGTTCTGAATGAATCCACGAGAATCGTCATTGCGGGAACTGCGAAGGCCAAGGTTGTGATCCGACCAACGCGCCCGCGTCTTAGGAGACCGTTCCAAAGGACAAACATGGCAACGCCGCTAAACAGAACGATGTAGACAACATCAATCAACAGATTGATTCCAGGCGATATCTGAGGATAGAAAAGAGAGCCGACAGCGCCCGGTATCGAGCCGACCAAGAACTGGGTAGCGAGAATCGGAACGGGGTCCCTGTTTCTGAGCTTTCGATAGTAGACGCTGTAGGCTCCCCAGAAGACAGCCCCGACGAGCGTAAACATGGCGCCCATTGGTTGTGAGCCGTGGCTCAAGGTGAGAGAGTAAACGATGACACCGCTGAATCCCACCAATGCTCCCAGCAGCTCACGAAGTAGGACCTTCTCCCTGATTACGATGAATGCGATGGGGATTGAGAAGAGGGGCATCGTGTAACTCAGTATGGCGGAATCGCCTGCCGAAACATAACTGAGACCAACCGCCCATGGGAGCGTGCTTGCGGAGGAGAAACAGGCGACGAGGAGCGCGTCGCGATCAAGAGGAATCTTCCTTCCCCCGAGAAAGTAGAAGATAATGCCGGTGAAGACGTATCTGAAGGTCATCAAGACGAAGGGCGAGGCGTAGGAGAGCCCATCCTTCGTGAACTGGTACTGAAGCGATGCGATGACTACATACGGAACGAGCCATTTGGCTAGGGCCGCGTTAGTGAATCGGACTTGTCCTTGCAAAAGCTTGCCAGCGTCGCATTTCCGTTGGCGGCATTCTTGAACTCTGCCCAGACGCCCCTGGGACGCCAATCCCACCGCGCACCTGCCCTTCGGACCGTTCTCATGAGGAGGCGTAAGTTGGCCGAACTGTCACAGCCAGAGGCAAGGATTGAAACAGGTTGAAACGGGTGACGCTGCTGCTAATCCTACTTGTCCTTGCAGCTCTGGTGCTTACAGTTCTATTCTTCTACTATATGGTGCCAGAGTAAAAGCAGAGTCGGAGTCATAGGGCAGTTGCATCCAACCCCACCAAAATCGCCGAGCGTAGTTCCGCACGTCGTGCCCAACCGCGCACAACCAGGCACGACTTAGCGCGACAAGCCCGCACAGCGCGCACACAAACCCGGAACGCGCATACCAATGAGACAACTTAGTGTTGATCTTCGGTCCCAAACTACCTAGGCGCAGGGCAAACGGTCCAACACTTCGCAGAGGACGAAGCCCAGGAGAATTGCCCCCTCGGGGAAGTGCGTTTCACTAGACCCTGACTACGTTCCTTCGCCGCATGAAGAGATAAGCTCCTGCGAGGACCAGCGTGAGCAAGCTGGCTAGGACAAACTGTGGCGGGAATTCTGGGATGCCCGAGGATGTTGGAGTCGAAGTAGCCGAGGCGACGCTGGAGGTCGAGGCCGTTGTCGTCTGACCCTGGGATGACGAAGCTTTAGTCGAGGAAATCGTGGTGGTTGAGGGAGTCGTTTGTATGAGAGTGGTAGAGGTACTCGATGAGCTAGCAGCGGAGGCCGGGTCCGTAAAGAGCAGTACCCTGTAGTTCCCAGAGTCGGCGACCCATAGGTTGCCATTGGGTCCTGCCGCCAGGCCCTCGGGGTCGTTGACCGATGAGTTGCCGGCTGCGGGGCCAGAGAAGAAGTAGGACGTCTGTCCTATGACCACGGTCGCATTCATCCCAGTTGAGAAGGGCGGGACGAACTCCATTATCCTGTTGTTGCTCTCGTCGCTGACCCAGAGGTTTCCGTGTGTGTCAAAGGCGAGACCCTGTGGCATTGAGAGGGTGGATTGGGTCGTGTTTGCCGCTGTCGAGGACAGATTCGGCTGGCCTAGGGCAATGCTGGCGCTTTCTCCGTTTGTGAAGGGCGCCTTGAACTCAAGCACTCTGTTGTCATAGGTGTCGGAGACCCATAGGTTCCCCGAATTGTCAAAGGTGGCGAAGCCTGGGGCATTCAACATCGACTGGTTGTTGTTGTTACTATCTGTGCTGAAGTTCGGCTGCCCGATGACCAGGGATGCTGCCTCCCTGTTTGTGAACGGAGAAGTGAATTCCAGGATGCGGTTGAAGCCTCCGTCGACTACCCAGAGGTTCCCAGACGAGTCGAATGCCAGGCCATTGGGGCCGAAGTTCGTCGCGTTCGGGGGATGATTAAGGTAGAATCCACCTAGCAGGACGCTCGAGCTCTCCCCGAGAGAGAACGGGGCCTTGAACTCCTGAATGCTGGCGTTCTGCCCGTCCCCAGCCCAGAGGTTCCCGCTCGGGTCGATTGCGATCCCGGAAGGTTCACAGAGTGCGTTACCCGTGGTGCATCCACCTGCGGAGAAGTTCGCCGCACCCTCCTCGAGGGCCGCTTTCTGGCCGTTGGAGAAGGGGGGTGCGAACTCCGCCACCCAACCCTGCGAATAGTCAGAAACCCAAAGGTTCCCCGATTTGTCAACCGCTATGTAGTCCGATGACCCGATCCCTGCAGGCCCCGTTCCCTGGTTCGAAGAGGTGAAGTTCGACTGCCCTATCACGATGGAGGCTGCCGGAGGCGCCGGCGGAGTCGCAACAGGCGTGAAGGAATATGCCAGGCTCACTGAGCTAACGAAGAAGAGAAGCACGAGGACGGCCGAGAGAACGGCAGCTCTCGCGTTGCGGCTAGTCAGAACCGTGCCCTCCGTACCTAACCAATTAGGGCCGACCCTCTCGAGAGCCCATATTAAACCGTTAACGGGTTAGGGCCGCTCGTTTTCCATCGGAATCGGGGCCCCGCGGCCGGGCTTGGTTGCAGCAGAACCCCATCTGCAACGAGGATTCGAATTTCCCCGAATCTATGACGAGACGTCACATTGGGACTGTTCGGCGAGGATTCTAATCAATCCGGACAAGACGGTGGACTAAGTGGGGTGTGATTAGATGCGGCTTACTCCCCCTACGGAGGACGCGGGCTTAAGAGACGGGCGCGGGCTCCTGGAGACCATTGACAGATAGAGAATCACCAATACCGACACAAGCACTGCAATCCCGACCAATATCCCCAGAGGGAAGGAGAAGAGGCTGTCGTATGCTGCAATCACACCCAGGATGAAGACTGCAAAGCAGACGGCGATCACGGGAATTCTGTGCTCCCACAGCCATCCCTTCCTTCGGTCTGTCGCCGGGTAGACCATCGTCTGTTGAAGGAGTCTCTGGGTTATAAGCGGCAGACGAGTCCTTGCCCTTTCAACACGTTGAGGATTTCCCTGGTGTGACCCAGGGCTCTATCAGGCAGTGTAAGTGCCTTGCACGGTTGATTTTTCCCCGGAAAGGTTAGGGGTGCGCCGCCTCTAATCACACGTGGACAAGGTGGGGCCGCCGGGATTTGACAGGTTTACTGCGCAAGTCTAGATATGAGTTCGGAAGAGAAATGCGTAAGGCAAGCAGGATCGTTGCAGCTGGCATGCCCACCGGATCGAGGGACCCGCTCTACGACAAGCCGTATGTGGATGAAGACGAGTGGCGCGACAAGCCAGTCCGCCATCGTTATGTCCATGGCGGATTCAAAGACACCGAATGCCGGTTTTCTTTCTACTTCCCGCCAGCGGAACGCTACGAAGGACGCTTTTACCAGCACTTGATGGCTGTTTCCGGTATGGAGAAGGCTGCATCCGAGCCGGCGATGGAAGGTTTCATGATAGCCAATTCCGTGGAGTTCACAATGGACGCTGGCGCCTACTTCGTGGAGTCCAACCAGGGCCGGATGACCATGTTTCCTGGCGATGACCCCACCGTCAACTATCGCGCTAGCGCCGCCTCTGCCAGATACTCGCGAGTCGTAGCTACTGAGATGTACGGTCCACACCGGCCATACGGCTATGTTTTCGGTGGTAGCGGTGGAGCTTACAAGACCATTGCATGCTTTGAGAATGCCCTGGGCGTATGGGACGGCGCTTTACCGTTTGTCACAGGGTCGCCTATGAGCATCCCCAGCTGTTTCACTGTGCAGGCTCATGCCATGAGAGTGTTGCGGGACAAGTTCCCTGCAATCGTTGATGCATTAGAGCCCGGTGGGAGCGGCGATATGTACGCAGGGCTGAACAACGAGGAGCGTGAGGCGCTTGCTGAAGTGACCCGAATGGGGTTCCCGCCACGGGCATGGTTCAACTTCGAAAGGATTGCATTAGGCTACACCGGGGTCTTTTCCAGCCTCGTCGACAACATGGTCGAGTGGGACCCTGGATACTTCGAAGACTTCTGGAAGGTACCGGGTTACCTTGGAGCGACTCCGACCGAGTCTCTTTCGCGGTCGCGCATTCAGCATAAGACGACAATCAGCAAGGTAGTGATGGCCAGTGAGGCCGTCAAAATGGGCCTTAGGGTGTCTATGCCCGCAAGACTGGCTGACCGAACCGTCGAGATGCCGGCGGCGATTCAGATCAAAGACCTCCCCAAAGGGAACCTGCAAGGAGCCGCGTTAATCTTGACGAGCGGTGCCGCGGCTGGCCATGTGTTCTACATCTCGGGGGCAATCGGTGAGCTGATAATGGTTGGATTTGGCGAAGCCCACTTCAAGGCGCTAGCGAGCGTCAAGGCTGGCGACGAGGTGATGATTGATAACTCGGTGTACCTTGCCTCCCAGACGTACCACCGTCACCAGGTCCCACCTTCTGATGAATACCGCGTGTGGGACCAGTTCAAGGCGGCTGGCAGGCCAATATATCCGCAGCGTCCCGTGTTGCTGGGATATCGGTACGCCCCTTCAGGTGGAGGTGCAATCCAGAGCGGGAGGTTCGCAGGAAAAATGATCGTGGTGCAAGCGCTCATGGACGAGGCCGCTTATCCTTGGCAGGCGGACTGGTATTGCTCTCGCGTCAAGGAAGCGCTGGGGCAAACCTTCGAAGACAACTTCAGGATCTACTTCGTAGACCATGCCATGCACACGACGCAATCCGCTGGACCTACTGACCGGCGGCCGGTGGTGACGACTCGGACTATAAGCTACACCGGCGTTCTACACCAGGCATTGCGCGATCTGAGCGATTGGGTCGAGAAGGGCCTGGCACCTCCGTCCAGCACCAGCTACAAGGTAATGGACGGACAGGTGATAGTCCCGGCGACAGCGGCTGAGCGCAAAGGTATCCAGCCAGTGGTCGAGGTGAAAGCAAATGGCGGGGAGCGGGCTGATGTCGCCATCGGCGAAAAGGTGGAGTTCAGCGCTGTCATCGAAGTGCCGCCCGGTGCGGGCACGGTGGTGGGTGCGGAATGGGACTTCGAGGGGGCCGGTGATTATCCGGTGGCAGAGCAATTCGATTTCTCCAACAACTCGTTTGCAAGCATGACCCTGAAGACCACCTACGCCTTCTCCAAGCCTGGCACCTACTTCCCTGCGCTCCGGGCCTCCTCTCATAGGCAAGGCGACTTCAAGGCTCGATTTGCTCGAGTCCAGAACCTCGGCCGGGTGCGGGTCGTCGTTCAGTAGGAGACAGACGCGGCAGAAAGGGTGACGGGACGCAAACCTCACACATTCGGAATCTGGTGCAGAGAGCACAGGGCCGAGTTCCTGTAGTCTTTGCTCAGCTTGCTCATAGGGTTCAACGTCGGACTAAGCTCAATCTCAATTTGGGCCCGATGCGTAAGAATCCAAATAGCTAGAATCAGGCCCCGTTAAGAGAGCAGGGTTCATTCCAAGCTTATTATCAGCAGGCCCGGCGCGGCCCTCACAATTTACTGAAGTCCGGGCCCAAGTTCAGTCGATGGGGTCACCGGGAATCGAAAGGTTTACTGTGCAAATCCAGAACTGGTGCAGAGGGCTGGCTGACATTTGATATACTAGGAAAATCGAACCCCCCCATGGACGTTCTACGGAATGCGGACAGGCTGGCCGCCGTTTCAGCGGCCGCGGGCCTCACAATTCTTGTATTGGCCTTGTTGCTTCGATAGGCTGCTTATTGCTTAGGGCGTCGCCCTTCTGCCCCGATTCTCCAGCCGGCGGGAGGTTGAGGAGGCGCAAGTCCTTCTGCCGAGCGTGTTCGAACACGCTTCTGTCTTTTAGGCGAGCGCGCCGATAGGCATCAAAAGGATCGGCGTCTCCCCCTTCCTTGTGCCGATGAGCTGGCTAACCTGGTCGTCATCAAAGGAGCCCATCATCACGGTTCCCAAACCGATGGCCGTCGATTCGATGTAGATGTTCTCGCCGGCGCTTCCGGACTCCTGCAACGAGTACTGGATGCCTCTCTCCCCGTACTTTGCCATGGCCTTCTCGAAGATTCCAGTTATCGCTATAATCACAGCAGCCGTGCCGACCTGTTCCTGATCCCCTGCGGCCGACTGCAGAGCCGGTGTGTGATCACCTGTCTTCACACGCGTGATGCTGTGGGCGTCGGGCTCGTAATGGTAGAGACCCGCAGGCAGCCCTGTCACTCCTCTCTCCCTCGTGAAGACGTAGAGCTCTAGAGTGTACTTCGCGCCGGGCGAGGGCGCGGCCCTGTGCCCGTTCTGCGCGTCGGTGATCCCTTGGGCTGCCCAGAGTATCTGTGAGAGCTGGTCGAGCGTGATAGGCGTACGGAGGTACTCCCTAACCGACCTTCTCCTCCTGATCGCCTCTTCGGCAGACATGCCGCCTACTTTCGGCTTGGGAAGAGCAATCGATTTGGACTTGAGCATCATAAAGACTTGCAACGCCGCAGATTATTTAACTCGTGACGGGGACAATTGAGCCATCCAAACCGGAGAGTGTCTTCGGCATCCAGCAAGGTATCGTCCTAGAGTTGGACGAGAAGAGCCGGGAAATCCCGGGCCTATAGAAAGTGGGGCCGGCGAGATTTGAACTCGCGATCGCTAGCGCCCCAGGCTAGTATCCTGGACCAAACTCTGGGTAGTACTGATGTGTTCAACCTTCTCCCCAGTTTGCGGTCTGGACGACGGCCCCACTTTCTGTGCCCGCATGGTTAGTGGTTTAAAGCCATTTGAACGGTGCCCGCGAAGGACAGCCTCGCTGCCGTTCTGACCCTCAGGCAAGAAATCAGTTTGATGGTGTCCTCGCCATGCACAAAAGTGAGAAAGAAGCGCCCGTAGACCCAAGGGGTCCGCGAAAGTGGAAGGCTCAGGCCTCTTCCAGCCTTAGATGCTCGAGTACCTTAGCGTAGTGGTAGTCAGAAAGGTCACTCTTGTAATCGCTCAAGAGCCTCTTCAAGGTCTCCGTGTCGCGCAATCCCAATACCCTTCTCATCATCGGAGATAGACGTCCTCCGACAAGCAAGTACTGGGCCGCCGTCGTCACGTTCCTCGGCTTTCTCCCCACTCCTGCAGATTCGAAGTCGATTATCCACGGCTTCCCTTCGGCAATCACGGCGTGCTTTCTCAGGTTGCTCAACTGGCCATGGTCGATGCCCATTATGTCGAGCTTCCGACACTGGTTGAGCAGTTGGTGCATCATCGCTCGCGCCTGATCGCGCCGCCCCTTTCCCTGCAGACCTCGGAGCCAGTCGGCAATCTCCTGCGATTCCAGAAGCTCCATGAGAATCATGTCTCGGGAGTGCGAGTGAACTTCGGGCCCCACACCGACGCGGTTTGCCAGGGATGTTATCCTGACCTCCTCCTCCATGTTCGGCCTGTTGGCGTCGGTCCTGCGAATCTTGAGGGCAAAGAGCCGTCCCCCCGCCTCAGCCCTGACGACGATGCCGACGGTGCCGAGCCCCAGGATTCCTAGACGGCCCACCTTCGCATGCCCTTCGAATATCAGGTCACGAACCCCGAGCTGCTCTAGCTGCTTGATCCTGGATTTCGCTTCCCGCAAGGAGACACGAGGGTATGTGAGGACCTGGATGTACGGCATCAGAGTCAGGTCTTTGATTTTAGCGCGTTCCGATTGCATCGGAGGTGATTTCTCTGATTCCATCTCTCAACCACTTCGCCGACGAGGCAGCGCGCGCTAGCGCCGCGCCGTGAAGGACCGAGGCACTTCTGATCATCCCGGCTTCGAGCTCGCGGGATGCTCCAATGGGTCCCGACCGCCCTCTTGCAATGTCTTTGAGAAGCTTGTCGAGTTGAGTGTAGCGACGTGGCCTTAGCAGCCTGACCCTTGCCTCGTCGTCCACCCACACCAATCGCGAGTCCTCGGCGTTCGTGGCGATGAAAGCTTCGACGTCCTTCCTTCTGTCGACCGTTGGTCCCACCCGCTGCTCCATGGAAGGCAACACGTCGAACTCGGGAATTAGAAGAATGGCGCTTCTACTGTTGTTGTCCGACGCGGCCATGCACCTGGCGATTGCAAATCCCTGGACTTGGAGATGCCTGACGATGTGCCTGGAGGTCTTCCTTAGCTCGCCCCAAAGCGTGTCCTCACTCAAGGGCCCGTGGGAGAACACCACGGCCACGACGTCCCCTCTCAGCGACGGGCGGGACTTTGCTTGCATCTCGCGGAAGAAGGCCAGGTCCGGGCGCCTTAGAAACTCTCTGGATGCGAGAACCATACGCCCAAGACTCTCCCCCGACACGGCTGTCCCGAGGTCTCTCCGTTCGTCGACTGGGTCGGCGAGGCTGAACGGCTTGCCTTCTCCCAATTGGGCGCGGCTGGCGAACCACTCGAGCACGGGCACGAAACTTTTGTGCCGCAAGATGAGCACCTCTGCAACGTAACCGCTGAAGCCCTGCTTCTGTATCTCCGCGCCATAGACGCCAACACCGTTCATGAACAACTTGAGGATCCTGACCTGGGTCTTGTTCCTCTCTGGCATTCCATCAATCAGCTCCACGTGGAAGGGAGACCTGTCGGCAGCGCTCTTCCACTCTCCCTGCTTCACGTCGAAGCACGGGACGATGTTCACTCTCACCCCGCTCACTGTCGCCTCCGTGTAGGGATGCTGGGCGAACTTCTTCCCTTTCGGATGGCCACGTGTAGCGATATTGCCAACGTCGAGGCCGACTCGTTCGAAATCGTCCTCGCTGGTGGAAGGGTCAATCTTCACGAAAATGTCGAGGTCAACGTACGCGGGGAGCCAGGTGCCTTTGGCGAAGGAACCCCCGAGAACGACGCCCCTGGCCTCGGGGAACCTTGCTGCCGCTTTCCTTGTCTTGACCAGCAGCGACTTGGCTATGGACGATATCCACTCTTTCTCCTCGAGAGTTGGAAGAGCCAGATGCTCCGCCTTGGCCAGCACGGTGGTGAGGCTTGTCAACTCAGACCGTACACTCCGACGTCTCTGTATATCGGGCCGCTGGGAGTAAGCACGCTTGACTTCAGCTTCAGCTCTGCAAACCGGACCATGCCGAAAGACCTTTCCTGGTTCCTGCGGATGAATTCTCCCAGCTGCCGAGCGTTGCGTCCTGAACGGACTCTCGCCAGTGTGATGTGAGCCCTGAAGGGCCTGTCATCCCTCTCACCGATTCCCTCGAGGGAGCGGATGACCTGCTCGGCCACGGGCGCCACCAGCGCCTCGTGTTCCGGGGAGACCCCTGCCCAGACAACCCTGGGCCTGTTCGTGGAGGGGAAGGCGCCAGCGCCCTTGACCTCCACCTGGGCCCCGTTCAGGGAGAGGCTTCCCAGCCTGGACCCGGCCTCCGCTGCTTGCATTTCACTTATCTCGCCTAGGAACTTCACCGTGAAGTGAAGATTCTCCCTTTCCACGAGCTTCATGTCGGCGCCCGTTGCCCGGAGCTCCGCCTGGAACCTGATAAGCGAATCGAGTACCTGCCCCGGGACCTCCAGCGCCACGAAGGCCCTCAACGACCCTGGGCCAGGACTGGTTGCTTTAAATTCGCTACCAGTCGGACCGAAGTGACTAGGATGCTCCGAATCGTCGCAGTGACAGGCATGCCAGGAGCGGGGAAGTCTACAGCTGCTCAGGCCTTGGTCTCGAAGGGTTGGAAGCGCGTGGTCATGGGAGACGTGATACGAGCGGAGACAAAGAAGCGGGGTCTGGAACCTGACGCCAAGAACACAGGTGAGGTGATGAGGCTCCTCAGGAAGGAGCGCGGAGAATCTGCGGTGGCTGACCTCTGTCTCGAAGTGATCGACAAGGGAGGGGACCAAAGGGTGGTGGTCGATGGCATCAGGTCCATGGATGAAGTTGAGGCGTTCAGGAAGAGGGCATCCGTGCTCCTCGTGGCCGTCCTAGCCTCCCCTGCGAGACGGTTCGAGCTGCTAAAGGAGAGGGGGAGGAAAGACGACCCGCTCACTGATCAGATGTTCATGGAGCGGGACCTGAGGGAGCTAGGTGTCGGAATCGGTGAGGCCATCGCACTCGCGGACGAGACCATATCCAACCAACGCACCACCCCTGAGAGGTTGGTAGCAGAAATGGCGAAGGTCGTCGAACGCTGGGAAGAAAATGTCGCTCCCTGATTTCGGGGCCAAAATCCTGGTCGAGGCGACGATATCACCGTCGGAGGACCCTAAGAAGGTGGCCGAGGCACTTGCAGGCTTACTGGGCGAGGCCGCCGGGCTTGTTGCCATAGGTCCTGCCTCAGCTAGGCTGGCTACCGGGAACCCAAGGGCGCTCGCGCGGGTCAGGGACCAGCTAAGGGACAGGCACGTCCGCTCTGCCGCGAGAAGGCAGCTGTTGCTCAACAAGTCAGGTACTTCGACTCGGTTGATGCTGAACAGGCAAGCAGCTGCGGCGGGGGTGCTGGCGCTGTGTGGGAGCGACGAAGAGTCTCCCTTAGGGCCAATTTACATGACCATCGAGTCGGACAGGCTCGAGGAAGTCATCGACTGGGTGACCGCCTACGACGGCGGGTAGTCCACTTCGACGGTCAGTCCGTCGGCGGCGGCCACGGTGTCAGGGAACACTCTCCGTGCCTCCCGGACCAGGCTAGCGGTCGTGGTGTACCTGGCGCTGAAATGCGTCAAGACAAGCTTTCTCGCCCCTGCGCGTTTCGCCAATTCAGCGGCCTCGAGACTGGTGGTGTGCTTCCTTTCCCGCGCCTTGTCCTCATCACTCCCCTTGAACGTTGAGTCGAAAATCAACAGGTCGCACCCTGAGAAGAAGCGGGCCAGCCTCGGGGAGGGACGGGTGTCTCCCGAGTAGCCTACCTTCCTCCCGGGCCTCTGGGGACCCGTCACTTGGAAAGGCTGAATCCTCCTCCCGTCAACTGTTACCTCGTGCCCCCTCTGAAGCCTAGACCAGAGCTTCCCTTCAGGCACCTTCAGAGCCCTCGCCCTCTCGGGGTAGAAGACTCCGGGCCTTCTGTGTTCTTCCACGATGTAGGCGTATGCTTCAATCGAATGAATGGCCCTTGCTGCCCTCACCCTGAAACCTGCTGTCCGTAGCACCGTCCCTGGCCTCGCGGCCGAGAACCGTACGGGGAATGTCAGACCAATGTGCAAAAGCTCCGAGGTCACCTCCAGCCACTTTAGCAGCTTGACGGGGCCAACGACGTTCAGAGGTTTGCGCCTCTGGGCAAGGCTCATGGTTTGAAGGAGTCCCAGGAGCCCGGTGACGTGGTCCCCGTGCAGGTGGGTGATCAGAATAGTCATGTCGCCTCCCAGGCCAATGGATTCCGCAAGGACCCGGCGCTGGACCCCCTCGCCGCAGTCCATCAGGATGACTTCGCCTTCGCGCTTCAGCGCTATCGCGGGGAGCCCCCTGTCGGGGGTCGGGACTGCAGCACTGGTCCCGAGGAATGTGACGGCTAGCTTGACCAAACCTATCTCCTCCGCAGGACAGAAATTGTCCTCGTCAGGAGCTTATGAACATGAAGGTGATGCTCCTCATCCAGTGCGAACCCGTCAGGCTCATCGATGGGGACGTCTTGCGGATGCATGAGGACTAGACGGTGGCCGGGCTTCAGGATGCGCGCCAATGGGGGGAGCAGCAACCCGAGGAGCTCGCGAGGCGCTCGACCTCTGCTGCTGGAGGCGCGACCGTAAGGGATGTCGGTCGCTATCGCGTCGACTGCCGACAGGGGAGGGAGAGTCGAGTCAGCCCGAACGACACCGAGCCAATCCTGGCCGAAATGCTTCATGTTGGAGACGGAACCCTGGGTCATCCGCTCAGCCTGGTCCATGGCCACGACCCTCGCTCCTAGGATGTGAGCTTCGATCGGGATGCTCCCCGTCCCAGAGAAGGGGTCGAGGAATACTTCACCTTCCTTGCACCCGCTCAGGTTGACCAGTGCACGCGAAAGTTTCGGGAAAATAGCGGAAGGATGGAAGAACGGGCGGCTCCGAGGTCTGCGCGAGGACCACGACTGCCGCATGGTCGCGGGCGCCGTGACAGCGAGATAGTCGTCCTCCCCTCGGACGAGGGTCAGCTCGTACTCTGGGTTCCGAAGGTCGACGGGAGAGTCGATGCCAATCAGATACTTCTCGGGGTCGGGCACGTGGCCTCTTCTACTGAAGTCGAAGCACCTGAACCTGACCCGGTGGCCAAGCAGAAGCTCGGCTACCTCCGCCTTGTCTTCTACCAGGCGGCCCACGCGTCTAGCGAAGGCGATCCTCGAACCTATCTTGTACGGGTCGGCCGTCGAGGTCGCGATCAATACTCTGACGCCAACCGCTTGGAAACTTGAGGCAGGGTCATAGGACCGGAAGAGCGACTCGGCCTCGGCCTTGGGGATGGTGGTTTCTTCCCCAGAGAGCAGTATGAGCGACTTATTCCTCAAGTGTCCCTAGATGAGACGCCAGGGCTTCCGAGACATCCACCTTGCTGAACTCTCCCGGAACCGTATTTGTGCAGACTATGCGCCCCACCGAAGCCTTCTCAAGCTTCTGCAGGGCATCTCCGACGAAGAGTCCATGCACACAGATTGCCAGTGCCTTCTTCGCCCCCTGCCTGAGCACGGCCTCGGCTGCTGCCCTGACAGTGCCCCCTGTGCTGATGATATCGTCGACGATCAGCACCTCCTTGCCACTCACATCGAGCATGGAGTCCGACATGCTGACCTCCCCGCTCGTCCTGTCTCGGGTTTTGCTCAGCTGCAGCATCCTTGCGCCGTAAAGCTGGGCGAACGCCTCTGTCCTCTTCGACCCGCCGAAGTCGGGGGAAATCACCACGGGGTCCTTGAGGTCGAGCTCCTTCTTCGCGTAGCTGACCAGACTAGGTATCGCCGAGACGCTATAGGTCGGGAAGGAGAAGAGGGCGAGCCCCTCGGCGGAATGAATGTCGACGGTGATGAGCCTTCTGATCCCGGCGGACCGCATCAGGTGGGCAACTATCCCGAGGGTGACCCCCTCGCCGGGAAGGAACTCCTTGTCCTGCCTGGCGTAGGCCAGGTAGGGGACGACGGCAGTCACCTTGGCGCCCCCCTCACTAAGCTGGTGAGACGCCAACAGGAGCTGGAAAAGGTGCTGGTCGACGGGTGGGTGGGTCGACTGGATCAGGAACACGCTCTTACCAGCGACCTTCTCGCTGAGGGTGAACTTCGACTCCCCGTCAGGGAAGACCCTGAACTCCGCGCTCACAACAGGAAGCCCCAGCTTCCCAGCAATGGATTTCGCCAGCTCTTCCGAAGCAGGGCCGGCCAGGACAAGCTTTTCCGCCACGTGCCTCTCGAATCGGCTCCACCTTCTTCGCTATTTAACACGTTTCGGTGCGGCGACGACCCAAGAAAGGGGCAGGGAAAGCGTTAAGGACACGCGGCCGGGGAAGGTGACGAACCCTGTTGGACCAAATCTGCCCCGAATGCCATGTGGGGATAATGCTCTACGACGCGCCAACCAAGAGGTACGGGTGCAAGAACTGCGGTGCTTTCCTGACGAGGGACCAGCTTTCAGACGCGAGGTTCAAGGCCAAGACCCCGGAAGAAGACGAACGGCGAAAGAGGTCAAGGCAACAGGCCGACTATCTCGAGTGGTGGCTGAGCGGCAACAAAGAGAAGTAGGCAGCGGGCGACTTGCGCACCCCGGAGCGCGACTAGTGTAGACACTGCCGGAAGTACTTTCCCAACACGATCTTGGTACCGCCTGTTGTCTTCAGCCGTTCCGTTTGACTCGCCGTGAACCAGCCGAAAGCTGAAGACTCCGGGTTCAACCTGACCTTCTTCCCGAGCGGCTTCGCGAGATAGTCCACAAGGATGTAGTGATATTCGAGCCTGCCCTTGCTGTCTCTGTGAATGTCTGTCTGAACGTCAAGGAGTCCTTCGACCTTCACAGCTAGCCCGGTTTCTTCTCGCACCTCCCTGACGACCGCGTCTTGGACCCCCTCGCCGAGCTCGACGAGCCCGCCAGGCAGAGCCCACATACCCTGGTTCGGCGGGAACCTCCTCTTGACCAGGAGAACTTTCTGTCCTCGATGCACGACCGCCCCTGCTCCCACCAGGGGTCGGGAAGGGTACCTTCTGGGAGCATCCATAGGAATTCAGGGCCAAGACATTCGTTTTAAGGCTGGCTGCGAGCCTGAGCGCCGTGGTCAGGGTCGAGATGCTGGCGGTGGGCAAGGAGCTCCTCATCGGGAGGACCATCAACACGAACGCCCACTGGGTAGGCAAGCGTCTCGCCCGCATGGGGTCAATGTTGAAGGAAATCACGACCGTGGACGACGACCTCGTGGAGATCGCCTCGGCCTTCAGGGAAGTCGTTAGCCGGTCTCCCGACTTCCTTTTGGTAATCGGAGGATTGGGGCCGACGCCCGACGACATGACGCTGAAGGGGGTGGCGGACGCGCTGGGAGTCGAACTGATGATGAGCGAAAGCGCCCTGGCCATGATAAGGGAACACTACGAGAAACGCGGCCTGGGGAAGATGGAGCTCACCCCATCTAGGCTGAAGATGGCAACACTCCCCGTGGGGGCCGAGCCAGTGCCCAACGGCGCGGGGACAGCGCCGGGGGTGCGAATCACCGCAGGCAAGACCGTGGTCTACTGCCTACCGGGGGTTCCCGTAGAGATGAGGGGGATCTTCCGAAGGTCTGTGGAGCCCGAGCTTAGGAGGAAGTTGGGGAAGATGAATAGATGCTACCTGACTTTCAAGCTTGAGGGGATCCTCGAGTCCGCCCTGGCCCCGGTCATAGCAGAGGAGCTCCGGAAGCATCCAGGGGCGTATATCAAGTCGCATCCGAGGGGAATTAAGGAGGGGATTTCGAGGATAGAGCTCGACGTGGCAGTTGTAGGCGAGGACAAGGAGAAGACGGACAGCGAGGGGGAAGCCATTGCCGGGGAGATGGAGAAGGCGATCGTGGCCATGGGTGGGAAAGTGAAGCCCGTCCTGAGACGCGGCTTCTGAGGGTGGACCTTAAGTTGGACGTGGCCTTCATCACCGGGACCGCAGGGTCGGGGAAATCGCTGCTGACCAGCGCACTGAAGAACTGGTATCTGGGCAGGGGAGAGGATGCCATCGCTGTCAACCTGGACCCGGGAGTCGTCGAACTCCCTTACGAACCCGACGTGGACATCAGGGAGAGAATCCAGCTGCAGGACGTCATGGAAGACTACGGACTGGGGCCCAACGGCGCCCTCATTCTCGCTGCGGACCTGGTTGCGACCAAGCTCGCAGAGATCCAGGATGAGATCGACTCGCACCAGGCTGAGAACGTCATAATCGACACGCCGGGGCAAACTGAGCTCTTCGCTTTCAGGGAGAGCGGCGAATTCATCGTGAGGGAGCTGAAGGCGGACTCGAAGCTGCTTATGTTCCTCGTCGACCCCCTGCTCGCGAGTACCCCTTCCAACTTTCTCTCCGTTGCCCTCCTCGCCGCCTCTGTGGGCCTCAGGATGAACATCCCGAGGATAACCGTCCTTACGAAGCGGGACATAGCTAGGGAAGGGGTGAAGCGGATAACCGAATGGAGCAAAGACACCAGGATCTTCGAGGACGCTCTCGCCGAGACCAAGAACGGCGAGCAGTATTCGCTATACTCCGAGCTCTTCAGGAGCATCAAGAGGCTCTCCTTCGGCGCCGACCTCTATCCCGTCTCCTCAACGACTCAGGAGGGGTTGGTCGCCCTGGTCGGCGAGATGGCGAGGATAGCCCGGGGCGGCGAGGAGTTCACCGAGTGAGGCCAGCCAGGAAAGACTGAACGACCTGCCCCAGCGCGTCAGGCTTCTCGAGAGGGAGCATATGCCCAGAGCCCTTCACGAAATGGAGCTCCGAGTTCGGCATGTTCGCCTTCAGATATTCAGACCACTTCGGAGGGGTCATCCTGTCCTGATCGCCGCAGACTACGAGAGCCCTGGCGGTAATCTTCCGGAGGTCTGCTCTCACATCGAATCCCTGGCATGCGAGATAGTCATTCAGGAAAACGGGAAGGTTGGAGACTGACAGGGCTGCCCGAGCTTCCCTCCCAAGCGCCAGGTCGATGGAGTTGAAGCTCCGAGGGGTGATCACCTCCTCGATGGTCTGCATTGGCTGGCCCCTCAGGCCTTCGATTATCGCGGGGTCCACACCCAGCTTCGCACCGGTGCTGACCAGGATGAGGCCGCCGACGTCGTCAGGATGCCGTAGCGTGAGGGTCAAGACTGTAGCCCCTCCCATCGAATGGCCACACACGGCAGCCCCCGCCAGGCCGCTTTCCTGGATGAACTCGTGAACTGCCTCAGAGTAGTCGTCGACTGTCTTGCACGATATTGCCCCGCTCGGGTGGCCTGGCAAGTCGATTGCGAGGGCCCTAGAACCCCCCGAGAGGCACTGGAGGGTTCTCTTCCAGAGAAGGCTGTTCCCGCCCGCCCCGTGGACGAACACGACGTCATGAGGGGCTTCGTGAGAAATGAAGGAAAGCACCATGCTCCCGGCCGATGCGCTCGATTTAATGATGATGGGGCGTCACCGGGAACAAGAATAAATCCCATGCCCCGGTCGCGATGCCTGACCAATTCTTGACTGGCCAGGCGAACGAGCTTCGCAGACTAATACACACAGACGGCATCGTCGTGGCACCCGGAGTCTTCAGCCCGGCCGTGGCCAGACTCGCCGAGAAGACGGGCTTCAGGGCGCTCTACTTCTCCGGGGCAGGGTTCTCAAACCTCCTAGCACTCCCCGACCTCGGAATCACGACGCTCACCGAGGTTGCTGACGCAGTGAGCAAGGTGACAGCCCGGGTGAAGGTTCCGCTGATAGTTGATGCCGATACGGGTTTCGGGGAGGCATTGAACGTTGCAAGGACCGTCTCCGAGTTGAAGACAGCCGGAGCAGCTGCCGTCCACATCGAAGACCAGGTTCTCCCCAAACGCTGCGGTCACCTCGAGGGGAAGGAGCTTGTCGACCCAGACGAGATGGTCAAGAAACTCGTCGCTGCAAGAGACGCCGCGAACGAGGAGCTGCTGATAGTAGCAAGAACAGATGCCAGATCTGTAGAGGGACTGGACTCGGCCATCGAGAGAGCCAGAATCTACTCGAGGGCAAGGGTCGATATGATTTTCCCCGAGGCGCTAGAGAGCAGTGAGGAGTTCAAGGAGTTCAGAAGAAAGGTGAAGCTCCCGCTGATGGCCAACATGACCGAGTTCGGCAAGACCCCCTACTTGAGCTCCAAGGAGTTCGAGGAGCTTGGGTACAATGTGGTCATTTTCCCCGTAACCGCCTTCAGGGCAATGATGAGCTCCGTGAAGGAGACTTTCGCCAAGCTGATGTCGGAGGGAAGCCAGGAGGGGATCCTGGAATCTCTGATGACAAGGGAGGAGTTCTACGACCTGATCGATTACCACAAGTACGAAGATGCCGACAAGCGGGCGTTGAGGACCGCGAGGCGCCTGCGGAAAGGAACGAGATAACGGAGGGAGCGGAGATGATCAAGGTTCCCAGAGGGCTCGCCGGCGTGTCGGTTGCAGACACTGGAATCTCGAGGAGCTCCCCCGATGGGACGCTCCTCTACAGGGGGTACCCAATCACGGAGATGGCGGCCAAAGCAGGGTTCGAAGAGACTGCCTACCTGATACTGAACGGAAGTCTGCCAAAGAAGGGTGAACTAGAGTTGTTCTCGTCGGAGCTGAGGAGGCTTGCTCCGGTGGACGGTAAGACGTTAGGGGTAATGCGGGAGCTGGGGAGCGGAGCCAACCCCATCGATGCTATCAGGACGGCCTGTTCGGCACTCGGCAGCTTCGACAGCGGCAAGTCCGTATCTGAGCGTGAGACCTCACTTGAAGCGAAAATGTCAGTTCTGGCCGCCAACTCTCTCAGGGTTCCACGGGGTCAGCCCCCAAGACATCCGGATGATGCACTTAGGTTCTCAGACAGCCTTCTTCAGATGCTGACAGACAAGCCCGCCACTGAATACGAGCGCTGGGTCTTCGAGAGGATCCTGATTTTCTACATGGAACACGACCTGAACGCGTCCTCCTTCACTGTCAGGGTGGTGGCGTCTACGCTGGCAGACCCTTGCGCCGCGGTGACAGCCGGGCTCGCCGCCCTGAAAGGGCCGCTTCATGGAGGGGCCAACGAAGCCGCCATGGAGATGCTGCTGGAGGTGAAGGACCCCTCGATGGCCAAGGAATACATCGGCCGGGCCGTCAAACAGGGGCAAAAGGTAATCGGCTTCGGGCACAGGGTCTACAAGGAATTCGACCCCAGGGCAAGGATTTGCAAGGGGTACCTCAAGGAGATGACTTCGAGGCGAGGAGACGACGGACTCTTCTTGCTATGCGAGGCAATCGAGAGGGAGATGTGGGAGAGGAAGAGGATTCCTCCAAACCTTGACTACTACGCCGCGCCAATCTTCTACCTGTTGGGCATCGAGGTCCCGCTTTACACCCCAATCTTCGCGGCGAGCAGGGTCTTCGGCTGGATGGCCCACTATAACGAACAGGTCTCAGAAAACAAGCTGATTCGGCCCGACTCCGACTACGTCGGACCTTCCGGGCTGAGCTACACCCCGATTGAGAAAAGATAAGCCTAAGGGGCCAGCCTCGCTGCGGCCGCCTCGACGCTGATCTTTCCGTCCATGACTTCGCGGGCCAGCCTGTCCGCCCTCGACTCGGAGACGCTGGCAAACTTCTCCATCGCTGCGCCTCTGGCCGTTTCTATGATAATCCCCCTGATACTCTTCAGCCGCAGGTCGGGACTCCCTTCCGTGAACTTGAAGCGGATCTCTTCGATGGCAGACTGAAGTTTGTCGACTCCTTCCCCGGTGACAGCCGAGACCCTTAGGACGGGAGGGGATCGGACTCTCCCCCTGAAGAGGGTCAGCAGGCTCACGACCATCTGGTCCGCTCCTTCGAGGTCCGACTTGTTCACGACGTAGATGTCCCCCACCTCCAGCAGGCCGGCTTTGGAGACCTGGATTTCGTCTCCCAGCCCCGGCATGAGCAGAACTAGGACCGCGTGTGACACTCCCACCACTTCGATGTCGGACTGCCCTATTCCCACTGTCTCGAGGAGAATCAGGTCGAACCCTGCCGCATCCATCAGCCTGATCACCTGAGAAGTCGCTCTGGAGAGTCCCCCAGACCACCCCCTCGAAGCCATGCTCCGGATGAAAACGTTCCTATCCCCGGCGTGGCTCGTCATCCGGATCCTGTCTCCAAGGAGCGCGCCCCCAGTTATCGGGCTTGTTGGGTCGACAGCGATGACTCCGACTTTCAGCCCCTTCCTCCGGTAGCACTCTATGAGCCTGTCAACCACGCTGCTCTTCCCAGTCCCCGGAGGCCCTGTGACCCCGACGACGAAGGCTCTTCCCGGCGGACCCAAGAGAGCCAGCAACCCTGACGCCCTTGCCGGGTCGTTTTCGGCAAGCGTGATCCCCTTTGCCAATGCCACCCTGTCCCCTTTCCTAATCGAGGAGGCCAGCTGCCTAAGCTGCAATGCCGTGACAACCGCCGTCCCCAGAGGCGTTTTTATTGGTTGAAAGTATCATTTATCTCACGGCATAGGCACAGAGGTTCAAGATGCTGCGGGGGGCGAAAGACGCTTATTGGGGAAGGAAGGTCAAGGAATTCATCGAGAGGCGCTCAGCGCCGGGGACGCTGTACGACAAGAAGGCGGCCGAAAGGATCCGCAAGGGGCTGAAGCAGTGGCAAGGGAGCGTCTATGACGAATGGAAGAAGACGACCCCGGAATCGGGGAAGGACTTCCAGACTGCCTCCGGAATTCCGCTCAAGCCTCTGTATACGCCGGCCGACGTTACCGACGCCGACTACGAAGACCAAGGGTACCCAGGCGTTTACCCGTACCTGAGAGGGGTCTACCCGAACATGTACAGGGGACGGCCCTGGACGATGAGGATGTTCTCCGGCTTCGGGACCCCCGAAGATACCAACAGGAGGCTCAAGCTGCTTCTGGAGCACGGGGAGACGGGGCTCAGCATCGCCTTCGACATGCCGACCCTCTACGGCTATGACTGCGACCACCTCAGGGCTCAGGGGGAGGTCGGAAGGTGCGGCGTCAACGTGTCCTCTCTCAAGGACATGGAGGTCATCTTCGACGGGATCGGCCTGGATAAGGTGAGTACATCCATGACGATCAACGCGCCTGCGACGGTCCTGACCTGCATGTACGCTGGGGTCGCCAAGAAGCAGGGGGTTTCGATGACGAAACTCAGGGGGACTGTTCAGGCAGACATGCTCAAGGAGTACATCGCCCAGAAGGAGTGGGTCTACCCCCCGGAGGCTCATCTGAGGTTAGTCCGGGACCTGATGGTCTTCTGCACCAAGGAGATGCCTCTGTGGAACTACATCAGCATCAGCGGCTACCACATAAGGGAAGCAGGGTCGAGCGCAGTCCAGGAGCTTGCCTTCACCCTGGCGGACGGCTTTGGCTACGTGGAACTCGGCCTGGAGGCAGGGCTCAAGGTGGAGCAGTTCGCCCCCAGGCTCAGCTTCTTCTTCAATTCGACCATGGACTTCTTCGAGGAGATAGCGAAGTTCAGGGCAGCAAGGAGAATCTGGGCCACAGTGCTCAGCGAGAAGTATGGTGTCAAGGACAAGAGGAGCCTCCTGTTAAGATTCCACACCCAGACTTCAGGCGCCTCGCTGACCTGGCAGCAACCCCTCAACAACGTGGTGAGGACGGCGATAGAAGCGCTGGCGGGTGTGCTCGGCGGGTCTCAGTCCCTCCACACAAACTCGTATGATGAAGCCTGGGCCCTCCCTACGGAGGAAGCGGTGGAGGTGGCACTGAGGACTCAGCAGATCATAGCGGAGGAGACGGGACTCCCGAACGTGATCGACCCACTCGGAGGGTCCTACTACGTCGAGTGGCTTACGGAGCAGATGGAAGAAGAGGCCTACAAGTACTTCGACAGGATCGAATCGGCCGGCGGGTTGCTCAAGGCAATAAAGACGGGGTACTTGCAGAGGGAGATCGCGGAGAACTCCTACAGGCTGTCGAGACGGGTAGAGGAGGGGAGGGATTCGGTGGTGGGGGTCAACAAGTACATGAAACCTGAGAAGGAGCCTATACGGACGCTGAAAATAGACTTCAAGGCCCAAAGGAGCCAGGTAAGGAGGCTCGCCTTGGTGAAGAGGGAGAGAAACGCAGCAAAGGTCAAGGCGGCACTGGCGAAAATGGGGAAGGCCTTCGAAAACGAGGAAGCAAACTCGATCTACCCGATGCTGGAGGCTGTCACCTCCTACGCGACCCTGGGGGAGGTGGTCGACGTCGGCAGGAAGGTATGGGGTCAGTACAAGGAACCGATGCTGCTCTAGCCTGACGATTTCAGAGTCGCATTTCCCCAGCAAAGGTTTTGAAGCCCTCCGAGCGGCGTGCGGGATGGATATGGCGAAGAAGACCGCCGCCATCCAGCGCAAAGTCAGAATCCTTGTTGCAAAGCCGGGACTGGATGGCCACGATAGGGGTGTTCTAGTTCTGGCCAGGGCATTCAGGGACGCCGGCATGGAGGTAATCTACAGCGGACTCCTGCCCTCTCCTGAACAGGTGGCCCAGATGGCCATAGACGAGGACGTGGACGTTGTCGCCCTCTCCCTCCTCAACGGCGCCCACATGACGGCTTTCCCGAAGGTGAAGAAACTGCTCGATAGTATGGGGGGGAAGGGCATAGTGGTGGTCGGTGGCGGGATAATCCCCGAAGAGGACAAGCCGAAGCTCTTGAAGCTTGGGATCACAGGCCTCTACGGCCCTGGGAGTTCGTTCGAGGACATCGTGGGGCACGTCATGGGAAGGGTCAGAAAGGAGAGGTGGAAGGAGTAGAGCTGGATGAAGGAGCAGGACGAGTTCATGAACATCTCGAAGATGAACTTCGACGTCTCCGAGGAGCAAGGGATGATCCTTGAGCAGGTCGACAGAGCCTGCAAGGAGTTCCGTCCCATCGAAGACAAGTGCTACCTGGAGCATAGGATCAACGACCAGGTACGGCCATTCTTTGCCAAAGCGCATCTGCTGGGCCTCCCAGTGTCCAGGAAGTACGGGGACGGGCAGGGGGCAGACATGGTGACCTACGCGCTTGCTATCGAGAGAATAGGGAGGGAGGGGACAGGGCTCAGGACGTTCTTCTCGGTCCACATGGCTCTGGCCCAGATGACGATCCAGCACTGGGGAACGGAGGAACAGAAGGCCAGGTTCCTGCCCCCTGCGACGAGAGGGGACAGCATCCTCGCCTTCGGGCTCACAGAGCCCAGCGCAGGAGGCGAGCCGGCGTCCTTGACATCCTACTTCGAGGAAAAGGGAGGGAAGTACTTCGTCACCGGCCAGAAGATGTGGATTTCGCTTGGGTCGACTGCCAAGTATGTCCTAATCTTCGCCTATCCCAAAGGGAAGAGGGACGGGATGTGCGCGTTCGTAGTGGACACTGCAAGCCCCGGGTACAAGGCTGAGCTCATTCCCCACAAGCTTGGCCTGCCGACTGCCGACACCTCGACCCTTTACCTGGAAAAGGTGGAGGTCTCAAAGGAGGACATGCTCGGGCCACCAGGGAAGGGCATGTCAGTCGCGCTTTCGGGGCTGATGAACGGCAGGCTCAGTGTCGCAGCGGGGTGCGTCGGTGTGATCCAGGATTGTCTGGACGAGGCAGTGTCTTACGCCAAAGTTAGGTTCCAACACGGCAAACTCATAGGCAAACACCAGCTCATCCAGAGGCACATCGGCCTGATCTCCACTAACCTCGAGGCTGCAAAGCTTCTGCTTCTGAAGGCGGCCTTCACCGAGCAGAAGTACGAAGAGGACCCATCGAACAGGGAACTCCGAGACGCCACGGACCTCGCAGTGACCAGGGCGAAGTACTTCGCCGCAAACGCCTCTTTCGACGCCGCGAACAGGGCTGTCCAGGTATTCGGAGCCAACGGCTACTCCCTTGAGAACAGGCCCGCAAGGCACCTGGCAGACAGCAGGGTCGCAACAATCTACGAGGGGGCCAACGAGATATTGGAGCAGAAGATGGCCCTTGGGTCCCTAGGGAGCAACTTCGAAGCCTACTCCTGACCTGAATCCGGAGGATTGAGATGGCAAGTCGGAAGACAGTCGCCTCACTCTGCATCGTGGTGATGGTAGTCGCAGGTTCGTTCCTGGCGTATCAGTTCTACTTCGCCTCCGGAACCTCCGCATGCGGGGTAATCGCGGGCGGAAGCATTTCGAGGAGTAAGACTACGCAGACCACCTTCGGCGCCGTGACCGAGTACAGGCTCCCAAGTGTAGACAGGTGGCCCGACGCCGTCACTGCTGCCTCCGACGGGTCGGTGTGGTTCGCCGAGCAAGAGGTCCCAGGGGTGGCGCATTTGTATCCGAACAACGGAACTCTTGTCGAGTATGCATGGCCCGGCTACCCAACACCCAAGCCTCCCGACTGCCTTCCGTCTGCGAGCGTCTCCGGGATAGCCGTGTGGAACGGCCGGGTCTGGGCCGCGGACCAGTTCAGCAACACTATCATCGGAATCGACCCGAACGGCGGCCCGGTCCAGGTCGTGAACACAACTGGCAAGGCTGACTTCCCCTATTGGTTGGCGGTGGGCCCGGACGACGCCCTCTGGTTCACGTCCAACAACACCCCGGCCAGGCTAGGCAGGATACAATCAGACATGACGTTGAGCGTCGTAAACCTAGAGGGACTGGGTGCGGATGAACCCCTCCAGCTGGAATTCGTCAACTCCACGCTAGCATACATGACAGCTCTGAATCAATCAGCCAACTCGACGACTCATGTCTGCGTGTGCAACGGCCACGTTTACTCCTTCGATCCCAGTTCAGCTTCTACAACCTTGACCCCAACGAAGGTGGGGGGGCACTTCAACCTGATACTCCCGACGAGCGCGTCCTACGCCAGCGGGGTCATCTACGTGGCCCAGCATGGTGCTTCGAATCTGATGGCGTACGACCTGGCAAATAGCAGATGGACCGCGTACCCAACCTCCAGGGTGCCTTGGACGAACACAACGCTTCCGCTGTTGGTCGAAGCCAGCGACTCACAGATTTGGTTCAACGAGCATCTGGCGAACAAGATCGGCCTCCTCAACCCCAGCACGGGCGTCCTCACGGAATACAGCGAATCCGACCCACCGGCGACCAATTACACGGGGGTTCAGAATGACCTGTCGATTGCAGCCTCCCCCGCGGGCCTGTGGTTCACGTCCACGTCGGGCAACTATGTGGGATTCGTTAACCCGAACCAGGACCCTGGCCTGCATGTCACCATACTAGGAGCGGATTCAGCCTCTCTCGCCCCGGGTGCAAACGTCACCTTCTCGCTGAAAGTTACGGGGACCTGGTCTGCTGCGATGCGTGTGAGCGTTTCGGACTCCGAGAACTACCAATCGGTCCCGAGCTTGATTCGGATAATCCCAAGCGTCGACTCCATTGGGCAGGGTGTGAAGGCCCCTGTCGACCTGAACGTGACAGTGGCCGCGGGGCAGGCAGTTCGGGCTGGGGATTACACAGTGGCGGTTACAATCACCGACGGCTACGTCCAGCAAACGGCCTATCTTTTCATCACCGTGGATTAGACGAGCATCACGAGCACCGAGTGATGGAATCTGGGGACCTCCGGCCCCTCAGTGCAGCTCACAGAGACGGGCTCCTCGGTTCGGGACGAGGCTTAAATCCGGAACGCAGGTCCGGGCGGCCATGAGTTCGCTTCACAGCAGAGATGACCTTGCAGGACCCGGAATAGGCACCTACGAGGAGGTAGAGAGGGTCCTCCCCAGGGGATACAGCTCGCTTCTCGACCGAAAGGAGACGCAGAGGGCGCTGTTCGAAGCGAAGGGGTACATCGAGAAGCACCTGTGCAAGGAGCTCAACCTGATGATGGTAACGGTCCCCCTCATAGTAGACGCCCGGAGCGGGATCAACGACATGCTTGACAGAGACGGCTCGAGGACCCCAGTCCAGTTCCACATAACAAACGACTACGACAAGCACCCTGTCGACGCCCAGGTCGTGCAGGCTGCCACGAAGTGGAAGCGGTTCGCCCTGAAGGAGCTAGGGATGAAGATGGGGGAAGGAATCTGCACCGATATGCATGCTATCAGGAAGGATTACTTCCTCGACCACGACCACAGCGCCTACGTGGACCAATGGGACTGGGAGAGGGTAATATCAGCTGACCAGAGGAACCTCGCATTTCTGAGGCAGACTGTAACCAAGATCTGGAAGGTCCTCAAGGGGGCCGAGACCCAGGTTCACGAGCTCCATCCCAAGCTGAAGAGGAAGTACCCCGAAATGGCCGACAAGATAGAGTTCTTTCACGCTGAGGACATTCTGGAGATGTACCCAAGGCTACCGAGGAAGGAAAGAGAGACCGCCCTGCTGAAGGAGCACCCGGCGGCGTTCATTATAGGGATAGGCTGGGTCCTCAAGAACGGCAAACCCCATGAGATGAGGGCCGCGGACTACGACGACTGGGTGACGGAGACGAGGTCAAAGGACGGCAGGGTGATGCACGGGCTCAACGGGGACATCCTCGTCTGGAACCCTGTCACCAAGCGGCGCCATGAGCTTAGCTCCATGGGAATCAGGGTGGACGCAGCGGCGCTGAGGAAGCAACTCGAGATGAGCGGCCAGCTGGATTCGCTGAAGTTCGACTATCACAGGGGGATAATGAGCGGAGAACTCCCGCTTTCGATGGGGGGCGGCATAGGACAGTCAAGGACCCTCATGCTCCTGTTGAAGAAGGCCCACCTGGGGGAGGTAAGCGTGACCGTCTGGCCGAAGATCCTCAAGGACATGTGCGCCGAAAGGAACATCCACGTTCTAGAGTGAGCTCACCACCTCGAACGGCCACCTGAGGCAGGACGGCGCCAGCGACCCTTAGGCCCCAGAAGAGCCATTTCAACGAAAGTGAGCGAGTCACAACAGATCAAGCGTGGATTCGAAGTCCCAACCTGGGAGGAACGAAGGGGATTCCTTCTTCCTGAAACCGTCGAGCACGCCGTTGTGCTGTAGTTCCGACACCACGAGGGCCGAGTAGGCCGGGGCCCCCGAGGCACCTGGCGAGTTGTAGTTGATTATGTGAACGGAGCCTTCACCCTTGATCAGCAGGGCTTCGGGAACGAACCCCGAGGAGTCGATGACCGAAGTTCTCACGCCGAAAACCGCTCGGCGATTGAGCATCTGCATGGAGAGGCCCGGGACAAAGTTTTGGACACGGCCGCACATGGCGCTTTTCGAGAGGGAGCTCCTCCATTCCCCAGCCACCAGGGAGAGGAAGTCGCTGTTGGCCATGAGCTTCAACTTCGGCTCCACAGGCCTGTCGAGGAAGGAAGCAGATTGCCTAAGGCCCAAACCCGAGTAGACATAGGGGCCAGGCACCATCACAGCGTTAGGGCCTATCTGCCTTGAGCCGTCGGCTCGAACCACGAAGTGCGGGTCGAGGAAAGGAAACTTCGGGAACTTAGGGGGCCTGTAGATGTTGGAAGTGACCTTGGAGGCGAAGGGCTCATCGACCACCCAATACTCGCCCCTGAAATTGAGCGAGGTGTACTCTTCGGCGAGGCCGAAGGTGTGAGCGATGTCGATGGCGCCTCCGCCTGCGGCGTTGACAAGGTAGCTGCACCTTACGAATGAGCTGCCGAAATCCGACCGGACTTCGAGCTCTGTCGCTCCCTCTTGTCTCCTTGCTGAGACGACGCGATGACCACCAAGGAATTTCACTCCTCTGGAGATGACGAGCCTCCAGAGGTGACGGGTGAATTCGCCGAAGTCCACTGACACGTCGGTTTTGGAGAGTAGCGCCGCCCGGCAGCGAACCTCCGGCTCGAGGGCCCTGACCCCTCTGCCGTCCAGAAGCTCTAGTTCGGCCTCCTCCATGCCGTTCTCGACCCCCCAGCCCCGGTACTTCTCGAGGGTCTTCACCTCAGACTCCTCAAGGCCCACGTTGAAGGTTCCAATCGGCCTCCATGGGAGCCCTCCGTCCGCGGCCAGCCTTTCCCACATGGGATGCGAGACCTTGGACGTCTGCGCGAAGACCCTCTTTTTCCGCGGGTCGAGGTAGTACGGCCTGTGTATGACTCCGGTGTTCCGAGAGGATGTGTGCGCTCCCGCGGTCCCAGCCGTGTCGGCTATGGCGACAGCACAGTCATAGATGCTCGAAAGCCAGTAGGCGATTGTGACCCCAAGGATACCTGCACCCACCACAAGGATGTCGCAGTCAGCCGACCTGGCCATGGGCTCCCCGTCGAACGAACGCCGGTTTAGGTTATTGGATTCAGATCCCTTTCAGGTACCCGTTTGCTTCGAGCCACTCCATGTGGGCCCTGATGTATCTCCACAGGATGTCAGCCTTCCCGTTGTCGAAGTCCCACGGCGCAACCAGCACGATGTCCCCTTCGCGGATCCACATCCTCCGCTTGAGCTTCCCCCTGATTCTGCACTGACGCGTGACCCCGTCGGAACACTTCACAATGACCTGGTCCCCTCCTGTCATCTTGATGGCCTTGCCGAGGATTTCCCCCTGCTGAGGCATGACGAGCTCCTTCAGGTTGGCCTCGCTCAGGACCTTTCTCTTACCCAATTCGTTTCACCCGACGCCGACACTGAGCTGATTTTAATGGTATCGCCTGAACCGCCCGTAATCCCCCCTGTGCCTCTCTCTGCGACCGTGGCGCCACGGCCTGGGGCCGCGCGAGGAGAGCGTCGGCTTGGGCGGCTGCCTCCCATCCCCCTCCCTCAGCGGCTTGATGGGGGCCTTCGCCAGAGCGACGATTCTCGCGAAGTCGGGCCCTTCGTCCGTGCTCACGAAGGTGTAGGACCTGCCTATGTCCCCGGCCCTGGCCGTCCTCCCTACCCTGTGGAAGTACACAGTGGGGTCTTCTGGAACGTCATAGTTGATGACGCAGTCGACCTGCCTGACGTCTATCCCCCTACTGGCCACGTCGGTGGCGACAAGGACGTCAGCTCTTCCGGCTCGGAAGAGGTTCATGGAATGGTCGCGTTGATTCTGGCTCAGATCCCCGTGCAGCGCAACAACGCTCAGGAATCGCCTCTCGAGCTCCTTCGCCAGCCTAATCGTCCCGTGCCTGGTCCTGCAGAAGACGACGGCGCTTTTTCTGTTCTCCTTGCCAAGGATGTCGAGGAGGAGGTTCAACTTCGCGTCTCTCTCTACCCTGGCATAGAATTGCTCCAGGGTCTCTGGGGAAGGTTCGTCGACGTCAACCATCACCTGCACCGGGTCAGTCATGTACCTCTGCGAGAGCTGTCGTATCGACCTGGGCATGGTGGCAGAGAAGAGAGCCATCTGCCTGTTGCGAGGGGTCCTGGCCAGGATGTAGTCCACATCGTCGATGAACCCCATGTCCAGCATGACGTCGGCTTCATCCAGGACGACGAACTTTACGGAATCGAGCTTTAGGGTCCCCCGCTTAAGGTGGTCGATGGTCCTTCCAGGGGTCCCGACGACGATGTGGGCTCCCTGCCTTAGAGCGTCCAACTGGACGTTCATCGACTGGCCGCCGTAGATGGTCACCACCTTCACTCCCGTATAGGCACCCGTCTTCTGAAGTTCAAGTGTAATCTGAACTGCGAGCTCCCGAGTGGGGGCAAGGATCAGCCCCTGCACCCGATTGTCCCTCTCGTCTACCGCCTGGACGAGTGGGATTCCAAAGGCCAAGGTCTTCCCTGAACCGGCCTTCGCCTGGCCGATCAGGTTCCTCCCTCCAAGAAGAGGTCCTATGGCCTGCGACTGAATTGGAAAGGGTCGCACATAGCCTGCTGCAAGAACCCCCTTCCTGACCGGAGGGCTGAGTCTTAGTTCCTCGAAGTTATCCAATTTCGATCCCCTACAACAACTCCCGTGTCACGCCCCGCCGACACCGCCTCGACGGGGTCAGTCTGGCACGGAGATTGGAGCTTGACCCGACCCCTGCTCCCCCGTATATAAGACGGCCGAGTCGAAGCGAGGCATTGGTGGTTGTCCTAGGCACCGAGACTAGTAGCGCATAAGAAGGCCCACCGGAAGGGTTCGGGGCCGTGCGTGAATCCACCGTCCAGTCCGAGAGACGTGAGGCGGAGTGTCCGGAGTGCGGAGCGAAAGTGAGGTTGTACCGGACCCCTCGGGGCCTGAGATGCGCGGAATGCGTAAGGAAGATGGATTCGGGCGGATTAGGATTCAGATAGACAGACAGGAACACACCTGAGCGGCCACAAGGCGGGCAGAACCGGCTGCTTTCTCTTACGATGAGAAGCCTATTCGCGTTGGTTATTGCTCTGCCTGGGGTGAAGCGAGGTCGAGCTCGCTCTTTGCCCACCTCAAACTGTCATCGGTTGCTGTGGCATTGAAGTTGAGGGCGTCAGTGAGGTCTGCCTTCCACTGGTCGAAGGTGACGTGGATGATTCTCCCCACGAAGCGCTCTCGAAGGTGCCGAAGCGAATCGAGATGCTTCGATGCGTAGAGGTACTTCGAGTACTGGGGAGTATTCAACTGGTCTTCGGAGAGGTATATCGGCTCCCTGCGAAACCCCGTTGCGATGATTGCCTCGTTTAGTTCGTGTATCACGACCGCCGCTTCTTTGACGAACCCTTCGTAGGTCTCGGTCCGAAACGTCCCTCTCGGCAGCACTCTGAAGAGGTACGTTGCATGGCCGCCTTCGGACGTTACTTCAAGGGCGACCACGTTTCCTTTCGATGCCGCACGGCCAGACAGGGGCAGCATGAACCAGACATAGACCTGGTCCTTGGACTTCCTCAGACCGACCGCCTCGAGACTTGTCTCGGCGAGCCCTGCGAGGTAGCTGTAGGAGTCCGCCACTGGGGAGAGTTCCACGCACTTCTCTAGCTTGGGCCAGAGGTCCGGAGAGATCGCCTCCACATCCGGCCGGCACGCCGCGCGCCCCTCAATCATGAGCCTGCTCAGTTTCTGAAGTTCGTCATAGCCGGCCGAAGGAATCATCGTCCTGATCGTCTCGATGGAAGCAGCTTCGACGCTCTTTGTAGCCTCCCTCAACTTCTCAACGAAGAACTGAGTATTGTCTCCTAGCCTTGAGAGTTCGATGATCCCTCGGCCACGTGTTGCAATCCTCACCTTGTAGGATTCGAGGGTGACTGCGACAAATTCGGAAAAAGGGAAGCGGACGGGGATGCCGTTGTAGGGGAGAACGACTAGAGCGGTCTCGTAGATTCTCGCCCTGCATTGCGTCGACTGCTGCTGCGAGGAAAGGTAACAGGGCGCTTCGTAGAACACCTTGGGCTCCTCCATGAGGAGGGCCCTGGCCATGGCGTCTCCCCAGCTCTCCGTGACTTCCTTTACCAGTTGATCATAGTTCATTCCCAGCTGCGAGAGGACGACGACGGTTCCGCTATCAGTGGTGAGGGAAGCCCGATAGTTTGCTGCTTCGAACTTTCCGAGCTCCGTGTAGGCGATGAAACTTGAGCTGTCAGAGTCGGGCATGATGAGAAGACCTTCACTCCAGACTTCTGCGAGGGCACCGACGGGGGCTTGCTGAGAAGGAAAAAGGACCTTGCATCGTGCGTCGAACAGCTTCTCCCCAAAGGATGACCGGGGGGCTGTCTGCTCCGGAGCGGACCCTTCCATCCTACATCGCGTCTACGATGTCCTTCTCTACTTGTTGGATGTCCTTCTCTATCTCCTTCTTCTTTGTCTTGTAGACCTTGTCCGAGATGGTGCCATCCTTCTTCATCGCGTCCAGGGACTGAAGCTTCTGCTGAAGTTGCTCCTTCTTGGCCTTAAGATCCGATACGGCATCCTCTCCCAGCGCCGACCGAGCGATCTGGACGTCGAGTAGACGCACTTGCTCCTTGTACTTCTCCAGGTAGAACTGGGCGTCCTTCCAACTGAGCCCCTGACCTATCATCTGCTCCGTCTGCTGGATCTTGGCCTGTAGGTCGGCCTTCTGTTTCTGAAGGTCGTCTGCTGAACTCATGCCCTAAACGGAGGCTACCTTCGTCCCACAGTTGTTGCAGAACCGCGCAGTGGCCGAAAGGGGTGCTCCGCAATTGGAACAGGTTGTCTGTTGGAGCGATGCGCCACAAACTTCGCAGAACTTGCCACTAGAGGTAGGTTTGCCGCAACTGGGGCAGGTGATCCGGACTTTCTCCGCCCCCTTTATCTCTGCGGTGTAGTCTTGGGCGTACATGGCCTCAGACGCCTTCTGGCCGAAGGCAACTGCCCTGGCCTTCTGAACCGTTACCGCCTGCCTGGGAGAGCACTCGA
>DASPOK010000064.1:0-11680 GCA_035626075.1 Nitrososphaerales archaeon | reverse complement strand
TACCCTGGGAGGCGATAGCCTTCCGCTTCTTCTCGTCGAGGCCGGCGAAAAAGGGGACGTTGCCTATCATCGAGACCGCGTCGGAAGCACCGGCCATTCACGTTCCGACGAACTGGAACTCATTTAAACCCAGCGCATGGCCATGTGCGTTAGGGTCGAATGCCGAAGGCGACGCAGAAAGAAGCGAGTTGAGCGGCTCAAGCCCATTACCTGCTGTGGGGCGTTGTCCTCGCGACAAAACGATGTCCGGTCAGGGACCACGGCTGCTGTCTGAAGCGTAAGAGGGCGCGGCGTTCAGCATCAAGGATATCCGCTCACTTTCTGTTTCTGAGCCGAGGCGGGACAAGCATCTTCTTAGGCTTGGGCCCTAGCGAGAGTACGGTCTTCTCGTAGTCAGACCAGCTCACCCCTAGTTTCTGGGCAACCATCATTTCTATCATGGTGGCAAACTCATGCTCGTTTCTGTACGGCGCCTTCGGATGGCTCCCAGGCTCTGCGTCCACCGGGTGCAGGTTCATCCTCCGCTCAGTCTCGAAGTTGACGTCGAAGGCCACGACCTCCCTGTCTGTGATGCCGTGCATCTTGCAGAGCTCGTATTCGATCATCTCGTGGAGCGCCACGAGGAAGACGTACCTCTGGTCCTTCATGCGACTGACCCTGATTTGGGCGGGTTTTCCCGGGATCCAATCCCCCACCGTCTCGTACCGCTGCTTTCTGTGAGGGACCTGAGAGATGGCGAAGACGGGTTTCACATCCCGCCGTGACAGGGAATTGGTAGGGCGCAGGATTCCGCGAGACCCTCTGGGTATAGCCGCTCCGAGGCGGAGTGAAGTGCGCCTGAGCCCCTGGGATGACAAACCGATTGGAGGCAGCCCTACCGGGGCCCCCTAAGGGATAGGCAGTCAAAATGGCACCCCTTTTTGGTTAACCAAAGTAAACCCCATCTCTGATTCGGGTTAATTCCCCAAAGGCAGAATTGAGCCCAGTCCAAGCATTCTAAGGGGTCATTCTTCCCCCTTCTTTCCCAATTGGCACGTTTTGGGGGTATTTTGGGCATCAGAACACCCTATTTAAAGAGAGGAATTCTCGCACGGATTAGCGTCTCCAAGCCTGTTGTGTTCCAATCCTAATCGACGCGGACACTAGTCCTCGATGGGAGATTAGAAGTGGTCAGCACCTGGCTCAGCCAGATTTGAACCAGCGATTTTGGTGGGGATGGAATGACTGGATGGTGCTCAAGGGCTCTGGTGGCTCCACAACGGATTGGTCTCCCTGTTGGAGTTCGTCTGGCTTATGGCGTCTGGCCGCTGTAAACTGTGGTATAGCTAATGTCGCATCCGAAAAGGTCGCAAGACGAAACCAGCAAGAAGGCGTGATACGGTCCATTACCCTCAATGAGCATCCCAGCTCTGGGACCAACATGGTTCGATAGAGCGAAAGTGTAGTTGGCTTCACCAAGGAAACCCGTCGTAGTCTCAGTTCTTCCATCTGGGAATGTCATGCTGAACCTGTAGACTGCCAGTGGGGGAACGGTGACTGTTACTGTTTGGGTTGTCTCGTTTCCTGTTGGCGCCAAGCATTCGGAGTATGATTGCGGACAGATGGTCTCGAACTTTACGCCATCAAAAGTCACGGATGAATTCAGGAAGTAGGCGTACCCGGGGTTCGGAACCTCTATGTCCGATGAAACATCGTCTGCGTAGTATAGCGACCTGTCGACGTTCATCATGAAGACATTCTTGTTGACATAGGTAGCAGGAAGAGTTGCAGTTGAGATGAAGGTCGTAGTGCGCTGGCCGGCATTGCCAACGAGATACCCAACCCCCGCGCCTGCCAGTATCGCGACAACCATCAGAGTGGCAAGCACCTCGTTTCTCATGGCTCAGAGGGTAGCCTCACGGGGTGTAAAGTTCTACTCACGAGAACGGCCTAGCGATTTTGGTGGGGTTGGTAGCTGCTTAGCCATTTAGCCAAAGTTAAGCCAGATGAGAGAGCCCGACGAGCCCCTGAAGGGCCTGTTTCCTGCTGGGGCTTTATCAATGGCGCGAGAAGAAGATGAAAGCGGAAAAAGGGGGGTCAGGCCCTTGTGAACTCAAGTGCAGCTGAGTTGATGCAGTAGCGGAGCCCCGTGGGCCTCGGGCCGTCATCGAAGACATGGCCCAGGTGCACGCCGCAGGTGGCGCAGGACACCTCTGTCCTCACCATCCCGAAGCTCCTGTCAGAATCCTCCTTGATCTTCTCTTTGGAGACGGGCTGGAAGAAGCTGGGCCAGCCGGTTCCCGATTCAAACTTCGTGTCAGAGCTGAAGAGGGGGGTGCCGCAGACCACGCACTTGTAGGTCCCCTTTTCGTGGTTGTCCCAGTACTTGCCCGTGAAAGGCGCCTCGGTCCCTCTGAAGAAGCAGACGTTCACCGACTCCTTGTTCAGCTTCGACTTCAGCTTCTCCATCTCCTCTTTGGTGAGCAACTATGTGTAGGAGTCGTCGGTCGAGTATAAATTTTCAACGTGGTTTTGGAACCACCCTAAGTTATTCGGCGGAGGTCTTATGTACGATTCCGCAGAGTCCGGGCGCATGGCCCCTGACCAGATAGTCCTGACTCCTGACGAACTTCCCAGGAAGTGGTATAACATCGTGCCGGATATACCGGGAGGCCTGCCGCCCCCGAAGGAACCTGGGGACGGAGAGTCGAGGATGGCGGCCCTCCAGAAGAGACTGGTCGGGGAGTGCCTCCGTCAAGAGATGTCGACCTCACGCTGGATTGACATCCCGGAGGAGGTGAGAGAGCTATACATCCATGCAGGCCGTCCGAGGCCCCTATACAGGGCCAGGAGGCTTGAGCAGAAGCTCGGGTTGAAGAAGGTCAGAATATACTACAAGAGGGAGGACCTAAGCCCGACCGGGTCTCACAAGGTCAACACGGCAATCGCCCAAGCCTACTATGCCGCCAAGGAAGGGAAGAGGACGCTGGTGACCGAGACGGGGGCAGGTCAATGGGGGACGGCCCTCGCCTACGCCGCTTCACTCATGGGCCTGAAGACGGTCGTCTTCTGGGTCAGGGCAGTCTACGACTGGAAGACAGAAAGGAAGCTTCTGATGCAGATGTACGGCGCCAAAGTCTATGCGTCGCCCAGCGACCAGACGGCGTTCGGGAAGAGCCTCCTTGCTGGGGACCCTCATCATCCAGGCTCTCTAGGGATAGCCGTCTCGGAGGGGCTGGAATACACCGACCTTGCAAAGGACAGGGTGTACTGCCTAGGGTCCGTCCTCAATCATGTTCTGATACACCAGTCAATAATAGGGCTAGAGTCAATCAAGCAGTTTGAGAAGGTGGACGATTCCCCAGACCTTGTCATAGGGTGCCTTGGAGGAGGGTCTAACTTCGGAGGCATTGCCCTTCCATTCCTGGGGGAGGTGCTCCAGAAGAGGAGGAAATGCGATTTCCTGGCGTCCCAGTCAGAGGCGGCCCCTAACCTCGTCAAGGGGGAGTACAGGTACGACTTCGGCGACACGGCCGGGCACACGCCCCTGATGATGATGTACACCCTGGGGCACGAGACGCCGATGACACCCATCAAGTCTGACGGGCTAAGGTACCATGCGGCGGCGCCGATCATCAGCGCCCTAAGGAGCAAGGGGTACGTGAAAGCGGTGGCATACCCGAGCGACGAGGTTCTGGTTTTCGAGGCTGCCAAGACCTTCCTCGAGACCGAGGGGTGGCTGATCGCCGGGGAATCCGCCCACGCTGTTAGGGCGGCTATTGACGAAGCGAAGAAGGCCGAGGCCGCAGGGGAGGAGAAATGTATCCTCGCCAACATCAGCGGTCACGGGTTTTTGGACATCGATGCCTATAGGAGCAAAGTAAGGTTCGACTAGGGCAAGAACAGGTCTTCCTGACCGTCGGGATAAAGTTAAGAGGCCCCATCCGGGCAAGACGAGCAGATTTTGGCCAGGTTCTCCTCTGCACAACAGAGCTGGAAGGAACAGACCGGGACTATCATGTCAGTGGAGATTTCGAAGCTCTTCATCGGCAAGACCAACGTGAGGAAGAGTCCAGGGGACGTCGGGGACCTAGTCGACTCCGTAAAGGAGAAGGGGATTCTGGAGCCAGTCTTGGCGAGGCCCATCGGAGGGAGATACGAGCTCGTTGTTGGTTCAAGGAGGTTAGAGGCGGCAAAAATCGCAGGGCTGAAGAAGATACCTGCGATTGTGAGGCCCATGACGGACGAGGAGGCGATCATTGTTTCACTCGTCGAGAACATCCAGAGGCGCGACATCGAGCCTGAAGAGGAGTACGACGCAATCGTAGCCCTGAGGAGGGTGAACCCTCGGGCCTACGGGTCCTCGGAGCAGGTTGCCAAGGCACTCGGCAAGTCCAGGCGATACGTTGACGACAGGATTGTGGCCGTGGAGGCTGTCCGCAACATAAGGAGAGAGTCTCGAGCTGACATCGCAGTAAAGCAGGCCCCCCTCCCCAAGGAGAGGAAGGAGGGAGTCTTGCCCGTGAAGCATGCGACCTTCCTTCACAGGGCCGAGGAGGCTCCCACAGTCCAAGAACTCCCCAAGCGAGAGAGGGCAACTCAGCTCAGGGAGCTGGCTGAGACCATCGCCCCGCTGCCAAGCCCTGAGGCAGAGAACGTTGTCAGCCACTTCGTGATGGCGCCGCAGAGGCCAGTGGAGGACATCAAGAGAGAGGTCTCCTATCTCCATGCAGTCAAGCTAGAGATACTCCTGGACCCCAGGGTTGCCGATGGCCTGAGAAGGGCGGCGGAAGAAAGGAACACGACAATGGAAGCGGTGGCATCCCTCGCCGTACACTCTTGGCTTAGGCAGCAGCGCTATGCCTAGGCGGTTTCGGACCACTTCTCCGAGAGTACGTCCCTGACTGGTCGATACACGGTCCCGAAGAAGCCCTGCCCCGAAAGGAGGACATCCCTATCGAAGGACTTCACATAGGCGAGCGCCTCTTTCCAGACCGCCGGGAAAGTCTTGCCGAAACGGGACTTAACTTGCCTTTCGAAGGCCTCCTCGGTCTGCACCTCCCCACCGATGGTGAAGAGGAGGACGCCGTCCTTCTCAGTCTTGAATGCCATGTCATCCCCAAGGAGGTACGTGTCGGCTTCTTTCGATGTCCGCCTGGCCGCCCCTTGCCCGCCGCCACCCGTCCCTCCTTTGAATCCCCGCTTAGCAGCCGCGATGAAGATTGCCCGGTTGAGGCCCCAAGAATGCGCAGATTCCATCGGCAGCCCAAGCACGTAGGCACGCGCCGCCTGCAGGACCGCCATGACTTGGAACCGGGAGACCTTCAAGGGGATACGAACCTCAAAGGGGCTTTAACGAGTACCACTTGATGCTGCAGCCGAAGGGCCTGGTGTCTGGGACCCTGACTGCAGAACCCTTGATCAGGTCGTCGAGAGCGTTCCTAAGGTCGTGTGAGAGGACTTTTGACGGCTCTTTGGAGTCGTCTATCCTCCCCCTGTAGCGCAACATCCTGCGACTGTCGAACGCAAAAACATGTGGCGTACAGATGCCTCCGTAGGCCTCCACGACGCTCTGTGATTCGTCCCTGAGATACGGGAAGTTGAAGCCCTTCTCCTTGGAGCGCTTAACCATCTCCGGGAAGCCGTCCTCGGGATAGGCTTTGTCGTCGTTCGAGTTGATCGCGACCAGCTGGACTCCTTTGGCGGCGTAGTCCCTCTGGATGGAGACCATCCTGTCTTCATATGCCTTCACGTAGGGACAGTGGTTGCATGAGAATATGACGACGAGAACAGATTTGTCCCTGAACGAGGAAAGAGAGTAGCGCCTTCCGTCCACCCCAGGCAGGTCGAAGTCTGGGGCAGGGGCTCCTAGTTCGATGGGGGACACTATCATGGTCGCGACGAGGCCACGCGGTTCTGTATATTATTGTCGGCCGTTCGTGGTCACGACCGGGTCTATCGGGTTCACGCTAGTCCTCTGCGAACTCAGGCTTGTTCTGGAGGACTGTCTCGATTCGCTCCATCACTTCATCGGTCAAGGCTGAGACGTATTCGAGCGACTTCATGTTCTCCTCGACTTGCTCGGGACTGGTGGCTCCAGTGATGACTGTGCTGACGTTTTCGTTTCTTCTCGTCCAGGCGAGGGCCATTTGGGCCATAGTGCATCCCAGCTCTTTGGCGATGGGCTCCAGCGCTTTGACCCTAGCTACGTTCTCCTGGGTTATGACGTGCTCTCTTAGCCATTCGTACCCCTCGAGTGCTGCGCGAGTCCCCGGGGGAATGCCTCCGTTGTACTTGCCGCTGAGGAGGCCCGAGGCCAGAGGACTCCAGATGGTAGTCCCTAGCCCGATTTCCCTATAGAGAGGAAGGTACTCCCTCTCGACCCTGTCCCGGTGAATCATGTTGTACTGAGGCTGCTCCATCTGGGGAGGAGTGAGTCCAAGCTCCCTTGCGATTGCGTGGGCGCGCATGATGTCGGCGGCGGTCCACTCTGAAGTCCCCCAGTAGAGGACCAGGCCCTGATGAATGAGGTCGTCCATGGCGCGAACCGTTTCCTCTATGGGCGTGTTGGGGTCAGGACGGTGGCAGAAGAAGAGGTCCAGATAGTCTAGCTGGAGCCGCTTTAGCGATCCACGGCACCCCTCGTAGATGTGTTTCCGGGACAGTCCCTGATTATTCGGTCCGTTGCCTCCCCAGAAGACCTTGCTCGATACGACGAAGTCTTCTCTTTTCCAGCCAAGCTTCTTAATGACATTCCCCATGACAATCTCGGCGTTGCCGTGGGCATAGGCCTCGGCATTGTCGAAGAAGTTGACGCCGAGGTCGTAGGCCTTCGACATGCACCTGGTCGAGACTTCTTCCCCCACCTGGCCGCCGTAGGTGACCCACGCTCCCAGCGACAGCTCGCTGAGTTTGACGCCTGCACTCCCGAGTCTCCGATACTTCATTTTGGAACGACGCCATGGCCATTGGCGTGTGTATTAATCTGATGTGCGGTCCAAAGCGAATCGCTCTCAAAAAACGGGGAGGGCGAGGGCCGAGCCCACGCCTTTCTACGCAGTGATGGTTACCAACAATCGCGCCGCGAATTCCGAGGAACCGTTCTGGAAGTCGATCCGGAGGATGCCGTAGCTAGTAGCCCCGAACTTACCAAGGTCCCTGCCTGTGAACAGGAACAGCGCAGTACCAGCTTGTCCCTGGCCGACCATGTGGACTCCGTAGGGGCCGAGCTCTGCCGAGCCTCCTGAGATGGCGTATGTGGCTCCGTTGATGGACAGGCTTCCTCCCGTGACCGAGAGGGAATAGCCTCCCTTGAAGGCGCCCGACACCGTCAGTGTCATGGAGCCCGAAGCTGTCCCGTTGACCGACCTGTCGCCGACCTGCCAGTATCCCCCGGCGACGCTGGTCAGGGTGATTGTCTGTCCGACGGAGAGCTGGATTCTCTGGAGGGACCCGTTCTGCGGGTTCTGAAGGAGTTGCTGCGCGCTGAGGTTCTGCGGAGTGCTGGGCGACGCCGCCATCGCAGGGTATGCGAAGAGCAGCGCCATGACCGCGAACACTCCGACTGTAGACGCGATTGCGAGTTTCTTCGTGTTCATTTCCGTTCGAGACATTCTACGCTCGGTTCGTATATAGGGGGGCGGAAAGAAAGGTCTGGACGTTCCGTCCCGACGTAGGGTCCGAAAGGTTAAAACTGCAAACGCCAGCGAAGTCACAACAGATGCCGGCACCAGCCGTCATAACCTTCTCGCTCAACATACTGAGCGCAATCGTAGCGCTCCTCACCAGCTACTATGCCTACAGGTTCAACAGGATCGTTGACAACTCGGTCCTGAGAGCAATAAGCGTCGGTTTCATGCTGCTAGGCGTTGGATTGATTGCCGATGCGGGGACCTCCCTCGTTTCGGGAAAGACCCTGGTTGAATCGTTCGCGGACAGGATTCTCATTCTGCTCGTCTCGTTCACATATCTCACCGTGCAGATGGCCGCCTACTTGGTGATAGCCGTCGGCTACGCCATGGCAGCCTACGGAAAAAGACTGGATAGGGCTTACCCCGTGGCCCTGGCGGGCGCCGCCGCGGTGGGGTTGTACCGGTTCTCTATCCTTAGCTATTTCGTTGCACTAATCCTGCTGGCCTTCGTCGTCTTCCAGGGTCTCCTGATTCATTCCAGGGGAGGGAACAGGTTCTCTGCGATAGTCCTCCTGGCGTTCGGCCTAATACTCGTCGCGCACGTCGTCCTCCTTCTGTCTGTCCTCACGCTGGGGAGCGGACTCTTCCTCGTAGGCACCGCTGTGCAGTTCTTCGGTTTCGTTTCTTTGCTTGCGTTTGTGGTCAGGAGCGAAATAGTTGGCGCAAGGTGAGAAACAGAGGAGCGTCCTACGAATCAATCTGGACATCCTCAACGCGGTACAGGACATGGGGGACGCAAAGCCGACGCACATACTGTACAAGGCGAACCTGTCCCACGAGAGGTTGACACGATACCTAGAAGACCTGACGACCAAGGGCCTCATTGTGGTGAACCAGGAGGGAGAGAACAGGACATACAGGCTCACGCCGAAGGGGGTCAGCTTCCTCATCGAAATGAGACGTGCCGAGTCCTTCGTGCAGGGTTTCGGGCTGGCCATCTGAGATCCTGGATGGGATTCGTTTCGAGGCCTCCGCAAAACGTGTCCGTGGGAGAAGCAGCGGAAGATGCCCGCAAGTGCCGATGGTCTCACCTCTCAAGGGCACCTGCAAAGGGGAGGTTCGATTATCCGACGCTTCGGCCTTGATATTTATCCAGGTCAGGGCCGGTGCGCAGCGGCTATGAGTCCCAGGACGAAGCTCCTTCTAGCTCTCCCGATCGTAGCCGCCTTTGTCATCGTTTTGGTGTACTTTCAGTTCTTCGCTAGTCCGGTGGTGATCGCCATCATCTTCGTTCTCTACGTCGCGGTCAGCCTGAGGAACAGGCGGAAGTTCAACAGGCAGCAGGCTGAGAAGGAATGAACCGGGGTCGCCTTCCGCCGGTTAGTGGCTGACCCAGCCCTTCCAGTCTCCGTCTCTCGCTCCGTGTGTCTTGATTATGTGCTCTTTCAGCTCCCCCTCGGTTGCGCATTCGAAACCGCAGTAGCACTTCACTGGAATCGGCCCCTGAGGGACGAGTCTTACTTCAGAAAAAAACCTTGCCTGGTGTGCATCGGCCGTGCGGGACAGTGTTGTGTAGGGAAAATGCTTCTTGGGGATGGAACTGAGGCCGACCGTGGAGGCCCCTCTCACACAACAGCCACTCGTCTGTGTAATCATGGCAGGGAGAGTCTGTTGTATGGAACTATCAAGTCGAGTTCCTTCTCCCTCTCCCGATAGTCTGGGCACAAGGCCGACAGCCGCTTCCTGAAGGCGGCCGAGTGGTTGAACACCACGAGGTGGGTCAGCTCGTGGAGAACAACGTACTCCCTTAGCCTCTCAGGCAGGGCGATGAGTTGCCAGCTGAAGGAGAGCCTTCCCCCTCGGGTGCAGTATCCCCATTTCCCCATCTCCCTAACGTCCACCCTGTTGGGCTTGACGCCGATCTTGGGAGCCAACTCAGCGACCTTCCGCACGATGTAGGCTGAGCTCTCTCGAAGGAACCACCTGCGGGCCAGCTCTCTTAGGCGCTTTCTGTCGCTAGAACGGATGAAGACCTCTCCTTTTGCAAGGTCAGGGACAAGTGTGTCCTCAGGACTGTCGGAGAAGACGACTTTGAGGAGCCTGCCTTCGAACATGACGGTCTCATCTCCGAGGACTCTTCTTGTCCTGGAAAGTCTTTCGTATTCGGCCTGTAGCCAAGACGTCCTCCCCCGCAGCACCTTCTCGACGTCCACCTTCCTGCCCCTTGGGACGACCACCTCCAGAGTCAGGTCGGGCCTGAAGCGGAAGTAAGTGTACCTTCTGCTTGTTCCTTTGATGACGGCGTAGTTTATCTGCCCTACACCGATGTCGAAAGATGGCAAACAACCGCTTCTTCCCTCTTGACTAGATAACCGTGGGGAGATGCGGTATCGAGGGGTACACTTCAGTCGGGGCGGTTGTCCTCGGCGCCGCTCAGGACCTGTCTCATGTCTATGCTGCCGCAGGGATCGGTTGTCAGCGGCGTCCCCCCAGGGCATTCACGTGGAATGCAGCCCTCTCGATAACTTGGCGAGTGGGGGCAGGGGGCCCGAGAAGCTGACCCTTGGCCGCTCAGACGCGCATCAGCTGGACCAGATAGTCGGAACTATGCACAGCAGTACGAGTAACCTTGAGGGTCGCCGAGCTGCCCAGCCTATCCGTCAGCTCCTTTACTGTCATCAAATTCATGCGCTCTCCAGTCAGTCCTCCAAATAACCTGAACAGCCTCCCCTTGGCAGAGTGCGGGTCTACTTCGACGATTATGAATGTCCCCCCGCCCCTCAGGACGCGCGAGATTTCGCGGAGCGATCTTTCCATGTCGGCAAAGTGATGAAGTGTCATGGTTGTGTACACTTTGTCGAAGTTGGCGTCTGGGAAAGGGAGGGCCTCGGCCGCGGCAACATGGCTCCTTACCGCTGGAAAATTCCTCGTTATCGAGGCCACGCGTTTTTCGTTCGGGTCCACGGCAAATACTTCAGCTCCCTTTGATGCCTCGAGGACACGCGCGGCGATGGTCCCTCTGCCCGCGCCCACGTCGAGGATCCTGTCCCCAGAGGCGGGGGAAAGCATGCTGAGGAACAGGCCCCAGGCCCGACTGGAATCGGCCGATTTCAAGAATCGGTAGACCTCCCCATCACGGCTGTAGTGAAACCCTTCCCTTCGCCTGGTAGGCCCCCACGATGACTAGTATTGGAGCGACTACATCGAGGAAGGGGACGATGGCGAAGATGGCGCCGACCTTTACGATGGTCTCGTTGTATCTCGACCCCACCCTCCACAGTCCTAGAATCTGCCCGCCGATGAGGCCGATCAATCCTAGGAGCCCCCCAATCATCATGAAGACCACATAGACGAGCAGAGACGCAATTGCCGAAGAGAACGCCTCAGACGGGACCGCGCCAGGGTTCGACGGGGCCTGAGCAATGATGTTCGGGATTGAGTTGAAGAACGGAACGATGCCGACGGTGGCTACGACAGCTCCGGCCAGCATCAGAATCATCAAGACTGAGGGGAGAGAGAAGCGCTCCCTGTCAACGATACAGAACTGCCTGAAGCTCAAGGTCAGGATGATTATTGCGACTATTTGAAAAATTGCCACGATAGGGACCAGCACCGAAAGTCCCCGAAACAGAGGACCAAGAATCGTTTCGACATCGGCCGGCGTGGGGGTCTGGGGGAGGTTGTTAGTGCCAAGGTTGGAGAAGACCGTACCGAAGACATAGAATCCCAAAACCCAGCCCGCAACCAGTCCCGCGAGCTGGAGAATACCGAACCAGACCACCTTCTGAAGGGCCGACCTCTCATCGGCCTGGTGCTGCGGAGACATGCTGAGGGGCGGGGCCTGAAAAGTCATCGAGGAATCTGAGGCTCTTGCGTTATTTAAGTGGGCCAACCGTTTTGGGGATGCGGGAACAGATTGAGGTTGCCCGGGTGGTCCAGGCTCCCCAGGGTGTATGTCGACGCCAAGATACTGAACATGCACGACCCGACACTCCCGCGGGAGGCGTATGTTGGATACGTCGTGGAGGGGAAGGGCGTCCACAACGTGAAGAGCGTGGACGCCGCTGAAA
>DASPOK010000063.1:0-4538 GCA_035626075.1 Nitrososphaerales archaeon | reverse complement strand
GGCCCCACCGCTCTCGACCTTGACCCAGTCAATCGTAGGAAAATCGATGTTGGTCGCCACGCAGTCTTCCCCCAAGCACTCTCTCGCCCATCATCGCACATTTATCAGTTCCAAGCCAGGCAAGGCTCTGTCCTGATGGCGAATCCGTAATATTCATGCATTGGACGCCAGGCGCCAGGACGGCGATGGGGATGAAAGCGCTACAGGCACGGCAGCTTACTAAGGTCTACAAGAAGTCGAAGCAGCCTGCACTGGACTCCCTTGACCTTGAGATAGAATCCGGCCAAATATTCACCATGCTAGGCAGGAACGGCGCAGGCAAGACCACGTTCCTCCGGATAGCGAGCACGCAACTCCTCCCCACCTCAGGCAGCGTGAAGGTCCTCGGGCTGGACGCCGTAAGTGAAGCTAAACAACTCAGAGAGAAGATAGCGATAACGCCACAAGAGGCGGAGACAATGTACCCGCTTACTCCTCGAGACCACGTCCTGCTGAACCTGAGGATGAGGGGGATGGCAAAGGAGGAGGCGAAGAGGAGAGCCCAGGAGGCGCTGGACGACCTGGAGCTGAGCGAGGTGGCCGACATGAACTCAGATTGGCTCTCCGGAGGGCTCAAGCAGAGGGTGATTGTGGCAATGGCGCTGAGAACCGAAGCGGAACTGATCTTTCTTGACGAGCCTACTATAGGCTTGGACCCTCTGAACCGCAGGCGCGTCTGGGACCAGCTGACGCGGCTCAAAAAGGAAGGGAAGACCATAATCCTGACCACGCACTACATGGACGAAGCCGAGGCGCTCTCGGACAACCTTGTCATCATCAACAGAGGGAGGGTGGTGGCATCGGGCACGCCTCAAAGCGTCAAGGCCGCTGTAACCAGGAGGAGCACCCGGGTCGAGGTATATGACAAGTTCACCCAGAGCGAATTGGGACAGTACGGCCATGTTGTCTCCATCGCGGGAAGGTACCGTGTGCTGACGGATTCAGAAGGAGCCAGGGTCCTGGGGGATGAGGCAGTTGCCAGGGGGGCCACCATCGCGATGAGCCCGGTGACCCTCGACGACGTATTCGTCGACATCGTAGGAGAAACAGAGAGGGAGGAGGAACCTGAGACCTAGGAAGACCTTCCGCTCGCTCTGGGCGATAATGTACTACCTTGGCTTCACGCCCATGCTGAGAAACCCTCTCTTCATTGCCTTCGTCTTCTCGACGCCATTCACCCTGCTGTTCATTCTTTTCGTCGCAAGTGGTGGGACAGCTCTCCCCTACGGCCTCGCGGGCGCACTCACGATGGTCACAACAGAGCTCGGGCTGTTCGTAGGGACGGACCTCGCGTCCTACAAGCTCCAGAATAGGTTCCAGGACATGGTGGTTGCCTCTCCTGTCTCACCGCTCATCTACATGTTCGGGGTGGCGCTCTCAGAGCTAGTGTTCGGAGCCCCAGCACTGATTATCCTGTTTGGGCTCATAGCGGGCCAGGGAGCGTCAGCCGCTGCGTTGGCCTCCTGCCTTGGAGTAGTCGTCCTCCTCTGGGTGACCACCACCAGCCTTGGGTTCTTCTTCTCCGCCTACGCGCCGAACACCCAGAACGCCTTCATAATCAACGGGTTCATAACGACGATTCTTTCGGTGCTCCCTCCAGTCTACTACTCGGTCAACGTTCTTCCCAAATACCTCGTCCCCTTGGCCGAGGTCATCCCCACCACGGAGGCATCTGCTCTCTTCCAGGGTGCAATCGGGTTGGGGTATTCGATCGCCCCCATTTCGGGCTTCGTCGTCCTGCTCGCCGCGACTTTCGTCATGCTGGTGCTAGTCTCTTTCAGGATGAGATGGCGAGAGAGCTGAACGCGGATGTCTGGCTTTGGCGCCGGGGGTAGGATTCGAACCCACGCGACCGACAACGGTCACGGGCTCTCTTTCGGGGTCTCAAGGCCCGCGCAATAACCACTCTGCCACCCCGGCGCGGATGTGACTCTTCGGGCTTGACTTCTTATCCTTTCGTGGAGGCGGATTGCTTGAGCGCAGGCGATAGAAAGACTGATCAGGAAACTGAAGCTGGGCCCTCCTGGAGTCCAAGCCTTCTGAAACACCTTCGCGAACGGGGGCAGAGGGCACGGCCGAAGCGACAGAACTATATTACGTCCTTCACGCGTATCGGCGAAGGGCACACGGGCACTAACCTCAACGCTGCGACTCAGCGAAGGCGGATTGTCTTGGCGCTTCTTGTCCTAGCGACGCTCGTCGTGGTCGGCGTGGTCGTCGTCGAGCTCTCGTCTCCCTGCGGCGCACTGGCCTGTGGAACGGTCCCTGAGCCCGCAATCAGAGGGGCAAACGCCCAAGTGGACTCATTCCTCCCGTCCGCTTGCCAGACAACCCTAGATGTCGCCACATGCAGGGTTTACCTAGGAGGGGGCGACAATGGGACGGTTTCTTTGAACGTGAGCATTCGCGGTCGGAGCCAAGGGCAAAGCCACCAGGTCGAATTCCTCGTCTACTCTTCCGCCGCGAGCTATGTCGGCTTTACCTCCATTCCCTCCTGTGCACATACCTCGGCCCCAAGCTATGAGGACCAGGGCTGTCAAATCTCTGGCGCGGCGGTCGAAACGTTCCACTTTTCATTCGTCGTTTCCAAAGACTACGGGGACGCGACACCGCGTTGGCCTGACAGCATAAGCGTCGTGATGTGGGCTACTTGACGTCCTCCTGAGCCAGTATCTGAGGGATGCTCGACGGCAAACTGATTTACGCGCCTACGAAGGTGGGGACAGGTTTGGAAGTCAAGGTCAGGAAAGCGCGGCCCGCAGACAAGGCCCCACTGATGAGCTTCATCAAGGACGTCTGGGGCGGCACCGACTACATACCGAAGGTTTGGGACTCCTGGCTTCATGACAGGCGAGGGAAGATGTTCGTGGTGTCTGTAGATGGCGTTCCTGCGGGGATGAATAGGGTCAGGTTCCTCGAAGACGGTTCGGCCTGGTTCGAGGGGGCCCGAGTGCATCCAGACTTTCGCGGGCGGGGACTGGCCACGCTGCTGGGGGAGAACTCCATGAGATTCGCAAAGGAAAGAGGGGCGGACGTCTACCGGCTCACAAGCGGGTCACACAACCTAGCTGCTCACAGACAGATAGCCAGAATCAAGTTCTCCGAAGCGGCGAGGTTCAGCGTCTACGAGCCTCCTAAGGCAAGGAAGCTGTATCCAACGTACGATGCGGAGGAGATGTCAGTCGAGGACTTGCAGGAGGTCCTACGATTGATGGCGAAGTCGCGAGAGTTCAGGCTCGGTTCAGGAGTCTTCTGGCATGACTTCACTGCCGCAGCTCTAACTCACGATGTCGTCAGAGGATTAGCAGACAATGGGGCGGTGTGGCGGTCGGGAGAGGCGATTGCCGTCACAGGAGAAGGAGGGGAAGGTTCAGGGATGTGGGAGGAGATATGCTTCATCGGTGGGCCGACACAGGACGCCATGAAACTCGTCAGTTCCTTACTGGGCAGGAGCAAGAGGGCGGTGGAGCGATGGGTCTTCGTCCCCCAGAAGTCGCCTCTGATTCACCGCCTCAGAAAGGAAGGCTTCAACAGGAACTTCGCGATGATCCTTTTCGAGCGCAGGGCCGCCAACGGTTAAAGCAAGCGCTCGGGCGTGCCGGGGCCATGGCCAACAGCCTTGGAAAGGTGACAGTGCTCGGTGCAGGCCTGATGGGCCATGGAATCGCCCAGCTGGCCTCACAAGTTGGGGGCTTCGACGTCTCGATGCTCGACATCGAACAGCGGTTCCTAGACGGTGGGATGAAGATGATCAACGATAGTGTCGGAAGGTACGTCGAGAAGGGGAAGATGTCGAAGGAGGAAGCGCAGGCAGCCCTCCAGAGGATCCACCCCACCCTGGACCTTTCCGAAGCGCTGAAGGGGAGCGAGCTTGTCATCGAGGCCGCCACCGAGGACCCGAAGCTCAAGCTGGACCTGTACAGGCGGATTTCAGAACTGATCAGCAGGGACACCGTTCTCGCCTCGAATACTTCGTCAATCAGCATCACGCTGCTGGCGTCGGCAACCAAGAACCCCGAGAAGGTGTGTGGGATGCACTTCTTCAACCCGCCCCAGCTTATGCCCTTGGTTGAAATCATAAGGGGGAAGAAGACCTCGGACGACACAGTTCAAAGGGTGAGAGACGCATCAGCGAAACTCGGAAAGGAGACCGTACTCTGCAAGAAGGATTCCCCCGGGTTCATAGTGAACAGGATCCTTGTCCCCGCGCTCAACGAAGCGGTGTTTCTAGTGGAGGAAGGAGTTGCCGACCCGGAAGACATCGACAAGGCGGTCAAGCTTGGCTTGAACTGGCCTATGGGGCCTCTCCAACTTCTCGACTACGTGGGACTTGATACCACCTTCAATATAACCCAGGTGTTCATGCAGGAGTTTCAGGACTCGAAATTCCGCCCGTGTCCTCTTCTGCGGGAAATGGTGCGTGCAGGGCAGCTGGGGAGGAAGAGCGGGAAGGGATTCTACGAGTGGGGGTCTCCTGGCGCCACCAAGACCAAGTGAGC
>DASPOK010000062.1:0-2187 GCA_035626075.1 Nitrososphaerales archaeon | reverse complement strand
GACAATCGTCATCGCGGAGAAGGAGGTGAACCTCAGGCCGGGAGCGAGCGACAACACCCTCTTCCTGCTGAAGATTGGCGAGGGTTCTCTTGCGGCCGGCGGGAGAGGTGGGGGCTTCGGCGAAAGGAGGGTCACCAACGTCCTGTGTTTCGAGCTGAAGAAGGGGGCCTGGTCCAAAAAGTACGAGTCGGAATCCGAGGGGCGAGCGGCCGAGTTCGAGGTCCCTTACCACGTGTCGAGGCTGCCACTTACGATGCCTGATGGGGCCGAGACCATGGGCTACGGGGTCGTCGAGCCTGAGCTGGTCGGCGAAATGGCGAGGAAGGCGGGAATCCCCTACTCTGCTTAAATAGCGTCCGGGTCCGGCAGGTCGGCAAGATGAGAGTCCTAGTGACGGGCGCTTCTGGCATGGTAGGACGCAATCTCGTCGCGTACATGGAGCAGAAGGGGGTCAAGATGATTCCCACCGACCTTGCGGGCTGGGAGGTGTCTGGAAATCTGCTTGACAGGGACTTTGTCTTTGGCACGCTAGCTTCTCAGGACTTCGACGCCATCATTCACCTGGCCGCGATTACCGAGCTAAAGAAGACCATTGAAGATCCTCGTCTATGCTTCGAAGTGAATTGTTTCGGGACCCTGAACATGCTCGAGCTAGCCCTCAAGAAGAATGTGTCCAGGATTATCTTCGCCTCTTCAGCAAACGTTTTCGGGGCTCCGAAAACGAATCCAGTAACCGAAGAGTCCCCCTTCGACCCGAGAGTCCCCTACGACTACTCCAAGGTCATTTGCGAGAACATGGCCATGGCGTTCTACAAGGCAAAGGGGTTGCCCGTCTCTGTTACACGGAGCTGGCTCCTTTTCGGAGAGTACGACCAACCTAGCAGGGCTACGATCAGGTTCATCCGGGCTTGCCTCAAGGACGAGCCTCTGACGCTATTCAACGGAGGAAGGGACACGACCTCTCCGACGCATGCCGCCAACTATGCCAGGCTCGTCCTCTCTATTCTCACCAACGAGAAGGCGATAGGGCAGGCGTTCAACTTTGGCGCAGGGGGCCCAGTGACCATCAGGGAGCTGGCCGAGACAGTAAAGCGGCTGACAGGCTCGAAGTCGGAGCTTACCTTGCTACCACCGAGAAGCGAGCTCGAGAAAGACCCCCAGATCAGCTACCCCTCGATAAAGAAGGTCCAGACAGTGTTGGGCTACTCGCACGAATTCACGCTCGAGCAGGGGCTACAGCGGACCATCGACTGGGTGAAGAAGCAGACTTAGGATGTTAGGATAAGTTCGACCTTCACGTCTTCCGGGATTCTCAGCTTGGTTATCTGCCTCATGGTCCTGTCGTCGGGCTGAACGTCCAGTATCCTTCTGTGGACCCTCAGTTGCCAGTGGTCAAAGGTATGGCTCCCCTCGCCGGTAGGTGCCTTGCGGGTTGTTATCTTCAGCTTCTTCGTGGGAAGCGGCTGAGGGCCTCTGACTTTGACCCCGGTCTTGTCTGCTATCTCCCTAATGTCGTTGGCAACCTTCTCCAGCTCCGGGAGGTTTGTGCTCGTGAGCTTGATTCTGGCGAACTGGGCCATTTTCTTTCATCGGCGCCTGGGGACTCTATTTAGACGTTGCCTAGAGAGAGGGAGGCTTGCCTGACAATCGAGGGTCCATGCTGCTGACGTCGAGGACAAACGGGCATTAGAGACTTTGGTAGCCGAAGGAAGAACTGATGGGAAGAAATTCGGGGGCCACAGCGGGCTCAGACGGTGAAACGGCTTTTAACTCATCCCACTCGGCGTTGAACGATTGCACCTCAACTCGACGGAGGAGAAGCTGCTCGGCGGTGAAGGGGGCGAAGCGAAGCGAGAAGTTTCAGGCGTCGAGAGGCGTGTCTACTCAAGCCTTACGCCTGACATGGACGTGGTAATCGGCGGCGCTTGCGGGGAGGTGAGCGTTCAGAGTTGAAGCAGTTACTGCGCCAGAAGAGACTGTTCCTGTTCGACCTTGACGGCGTTTTCTACAAGGGTAAGGAGAGCAGGGTCAAGATCGGGGGGACCCTGGCGATCGAAGCCCTAAGAAGGGAAGGGAGGCGGTTGTACGTCCTCACCAATAACTCGACCGACTCCGTGGAGACGGTACGCTCGCGCCTGGTGGAGTTTGACATCCCTGTGAAACAGGACGAGGTCCTGACAAGTGGCT
>DASPOK010000061.1:0-7139 GCA_035626075.1 Nitrososphaerales archaeon | reverse complement strand
CGAAGAGCCCTGCTTTCATTCGGGTTGAGCCAATGTCGACGCCCAGCAACAGCTGTCTCGACAAATCTAGTTCTTCGACGCGCTGGCTATCAAGCCGGTGTACACTGCAGCTCTCGCCGCGTCCTCTGCCCAGTCTACGAGGTTGAACGCCTCGAATATCGTCTTGCCGGCCGCGACGAGGCCATGTCCTTGCATGAGCACCACCCTGATTGATTCGTCAGAAAACGCCTCGGTCACAGCGTTAGCAAGTTCCACTGAACCCGACGGCAGGGCCGGAACCATCAGAACCTTCTTCAGCCAAACCTTGGAGGGCGCCGTGACCAGAGGGAAAACGGATCCCGCTATGGCCCAAGAGGTAGCAAAAGGCGGATGGGCGTGGATGATACCTCCGACCTCCGGTCGCTTGGAGTAGATTCCCAGGTGAAAGCGGTACTCCTTCGATGGTTTCCCGGTCCCCGACAGAACCTTCCCACTACCATCCATTTTCAGAATCTCGTTGGGCCGTGTCCAGGTCATGCTCTCGCCGGTGGCCTTGATCAGAAAACTGCTGGCGCCGGGGATTCTCAGGCTGGTGTTCCCGCTGCTCCCAGGGGCCCAGCCTTTTTCAGCGACCTTCTTCGTGACCGAGAGGAGGTCGTCCCTCAGCGTAGCTTCGTCCGTCTCACTCAAGTAACTACAACCCCTTCATCGCAACAATAGAGGTGAGAAAAAGAAGCATGTGCGGGGATTCGGTACCCTTCGAGATAAACGTCCAATGAAGCAAGAACCCGTTCGGGTCCCCCCCATATATGTATACCTCTGCGCAAAGAAGCTAGTAGAGGGGGGAGAAGGGCCACCCCCTTTCGTGAAGGCGGCCCCAGGTGGTTCCACCCGACCTCCTGCACAGATAGGTTCAAATACCACATCGGATAGCCGATACATCGGATAACCGATATGTGGCTTGACTGGTCGAGGAGAGCACACCGGGGCCTAAGGACTTGGATTCTTGCCCTTCTTCAGAAGGGCCCAAAGAACGGAGCGGAGATCATGGATTCGATGGAGTCTGGGAGCAGTGGCTGGTGGAGACCTTCGCCTGGCTCGGTGTATCCCATGCTAAGGCAGCTAACCGAGGAAGGCGTCATCAAGAGACGTGAAACTGACGGCAGGTACGAGATAACACCTCAGGGCGAGGAGGAATTAGATTGGCCATCACGCATGCGCCAGGTGGGGCCAAGGTCTATCGAGCAGGTCATCGAGGAACTTTCTAGCTACACCTCCTATCTCGAGGACTTGGCGAGGTCAAAGGACGCAAGATTATTAGAGAAGGCCGAACAAATTAGGGAGCTAGGGAAGAGGCTAACCGAAATCGGAGGGAAATCTTGAGCCAGCAAGCAATTGTCAAAGTGGAGGGACTTACCAGGGTCTTCGGGACTCTGAAGGCTGTTGACGGCGTATCTTTCGACGTCAAAGAGGGAGAAATCTTTGGTTTCCTCGGTCCTAACGGTGCCGGGAAGACGACGACCATCAACATGCTCACGACTCTCCTGCGAGCATCGGGGGGGACCGCGGAGATCGCGGGCCTCGACATTCACAAGCATGCTAACGAGGTCCGAAGGACTGTGGGGGTCGTCCCCCAGGAATACACGGCGGACGAAGACCTGACAGGGCTTCAGAACATCCTGCTCTGCGCCGACCTCTACGGGATTCCCCGGAGCGACTCCAAGCCACACGCCATGGAGCTTCTCAAGATGGTCGAGCTGGACGATGCAGCTGACCGAAAGGTGAGCACATATTCGGGAGGGATGAGAAGAAGGCTCGAGCTTGCATGCGGCCTCATTAACTATCCGAGGCTACTCTTCCTGGACGAGCCGACCCTGGGACTGGACGTGCAGACAAGGACCGCAGTCTGGAAGTACATCCGGATGCTGAAGGAAGAGTACAGGATGACGCTCTTCCTCACCACGCACTACCTCGAAGAGGCGGACTCGCTCTGCGACAGGATAGCGATAATTGACCACGGGCACATTATCAGGATCGGCACGCCCTCCGAGCTGAAGGCTAGCATAGGTGGCGACGTCATCGTGGTAGGGGTGGCTGAATCTGGCCCTGATATCTCGGACGAAATAGCGAAGTTGAACCTGGTGAAGGAGGTCAAGAAGAGCGACCACGAGTACAGGATAAAATCAGAGGTCGGGGAGGAGACCTCAATCCAGATCATCGACCTGGTGAGGTCCCTGGGGCTCCATGTGACGAAGATTTCCTTGACGAAGCCCACCCTCGACGAGGCCTACCTTGAGTTCACGGGCCACGGTATCAGGGAAGAGGAGGCCAACAAGATGGACGCGTTCAAGCACCGTGTGACCATGGCGAGGGCCCGCAGGTGAGAACTGTATGACAGACGAGCTTCCAGCTAGATCCACGGTGACGACCCAGGAGCAGGTCATAAGCGAGGAGAGAGAGCGCGAGAGGGCATTCCGTGCCGCTCCGAAGCTCGACAAGAGCCCTGTTCACGGGCTCTGGGCTCTCACAAACAGGGACCTGGTCAAGTGGTACAAGAATCCCATCCAGCTATTCATCTCTCTCATCCAGCCGGTAGTATGGCTGGGTCTCTTTGGCAAGGCGCTCAACTTCGGCTCGTTCATTTCGAGTCAGCCCGGAATAACTCCTGCCGAGGTCACGCTCATCAACCTGAAGACCTTCGGGACAACGAGCTACTTCTCCTTCTTGGCGGGGGGTATGCTAGCATTCATCATTCTCTTCACTGCGGCCTTCGCCGGGATGTCGGTAGTGTGGGACAGGAGGTTCGGCTTCATGAACAAGGCCCTGAGCACCCCGGTGGGAAGGGGAGCGATCGTGACGGGCAAGGTCCTCCAAAGCGTCATCCGCTCCCTGATACAGGCGGCCATAGTGCTGGGAATCGCTGTTGCCCTCGGCATGGACACAACCAACTTCAGCGCTCTTACGGTCGCGGGCTCCTTCGTGATACTTTTCCTGATGGCCTTCGGACTCTCGTCCCTCTTCGTGATGCTGGCACTCAGGTCTAGCGACTGGCAGACCCAGATGGCGATGATCAACTTGTTGAACCTGCCCCTCCTCTTTGCCAGCAACGCGATGCTCCCCGTGAGCATCATGCCAGGCTGGCTGCAGACGGTAGTGAAGTTCAATCCTGTGAGTTACGCAAACGACGCGGTGAGGCAGATGCTCTTGGGCTCGACCACAACACTCGCTCCGCTTTGGGTCGACTTCAGCGTGTTAGCTGCGTTCGCTGCCCTGCTCTCCGTCCTTGGCATAGTGCTGTCTTGGAGATTCCTGTCTAAGTAGCAGGCTTCCTGCTTACGCCGAAGATAACCTTCCTCAGCTTTTCAGCCATCGAGAGCGGGTCCCTGTTCTGCCAGACGTTCCTCCCCACCGCGAGCCCGGTGGCGCCTGCGTCGATCACTCCTCTCACCTGGTTCAGGAAATCCTCGTCGGTAGGAGCCTTTGGGCCCCCGCTCATGAAGACCTTGACCCCGCCGGCAGCCTTTACGGCCCAGGAGAAGCTGGCCGAGTCGCCAGTGTACTTGATCTTGACTGCGTCTGCCCCGAGTTCCAGCCCTGTCCTAGCGGCATAGGCGACGATCTCCTTCGAAGTGTCGTTCTGTACCCCCGCCCCGCGGGGGTAAATCCATGCTATCGCAGGAAGCCCCCTCTCATGCGCCTCCTCCTGCACCTTGCCGAACTCCGAAAGCATCTCTGCCTCAAAGGTGCTCCCGAGGTAGATGGTATAGCCGACGGCCTTGGCTCCCAGGGAGACTGCCTGTTCCACCGAGCAGACCTGCCTCGACACCGGTTCACCCTGGGGGAGGCTTGTCTTTCCGTTCACCTTGAGTATGAGCGGGACTTTGCCATTGTAGAACCTCTCCGCTACCCCCTTCTGGAAAATCACGCCATTGAAGCCCCCTTTGACGGCGGTCTCCATGATGAAGGCGGGGTCGATGTTCCTGTCATCGAAGTCCTTCGAAGGCCCGTGCTCCAAGCCCTGGTCGTAGGCGAGCAGCATGCTCCTCCCTTCGCTCAGGAACGGGGACATCCTGTCTTGTTTCATGGCCTAGACTTGGGCCTTCGCTATTTAACGGTGTTACCTGCCCCGGCATTATGGCGTCCTTCGCTCTGAATTCGCGAAGAAGACCGAGGCCAGAGGGGGAAGAGTCAGAGACAGGGAGTATGGCCTTCCGTTCGCTGCCGCTTGGTTCGCCTCGACCCGCCCCATGTTCCCCATGCCGCTTCCTCCGTACTCCTTTGCATCGCTGTTCAGAATCTCGGTCCAGGTGCCACCCGAGGGGACGCCCACGACGTACTTCTCCCGAGGGACGGGGGTGTTGTTGCAGATGACCAGGACCTTGTTCTCCCCGCCCCTTTCCTTCCTGATTAACGAGATGATGCTGCTCTGCGAATCCGAGATGTCGACCCATTCGAAGCCAGCTGCGTCGAAGTCCAGGTCGTGCAGGGCCGGGTTCCTGCGGTATTCCTTGTTCAAGTCTCTCACCCAGGCATGGACGCCGGCGTTGGCCGGCTCGTCCAGTAGATTCCAATCCAAGCTTCGCTCGTGGTTCCATTCGTCCCACTCCCCCAGGTCTGCACCCATGAAGAGCAGCTTCTTCCCCGGATGTCCGTACATGTACCCGAGGAGTAGCCGAAGGTTTGCGAATCTCTGCCAGTGGTCCCCGGGCATCTTGCGGAGCAGGGAGCCCTTGCCGTGCACCACTTCGTCGTGAGACAGTGGCAGTATGAAGTTCTCGTTGAACGCGTACCAGAGACTGAAGGTGAGTTCGTTCTGGTGGTGCTTCCTGTGAACTGGGTCCCTGGAGTAGTACGAAAGAGTGTCGTGCATCCAGCCCATGTTCCACTTCATCCCGAACCCTAGCCCGCCGACGCTTGTGGGCCTGCTCACCATGGGCCAGGCGGTGGACTCCTCTGCGATCATCTGTCTGTCAGGGTAGCTGGAGTAGACGACTTCGTTCAATGACTGAATGAAAGAAATTGCCTCCAGGTTCTCCCTTCCCCCGTGAACGTTGGGGACCCACTCACCCGGTCCTCTTGAGTAGTCGAGGTAGAGCATGGATGAAACCGCGTCCAGCCGGAGGCCGTCCGCATGGAACTTCTCCAACCAGTACGTCGCGCTACTCAGGAGGAAGGACCTCACTTCCCCTCGTCCGTAGTCGAATACGAAGCTTCTCCAGTCGGGGTTGAATCCCTTCCTACTGTCGGCGTACTCGTAAAGGTGGGTCCCGTCGAAGTAGCCCAGCCCGTGCCCATCGGTCGGAAAGTGGGAGGGCACCCAGTCGAGGAAGACCCCTTTCCCTGAAGCGTGAAGCTGTTCTATCAGGAGCATCAAGTCCTCGGGTCTTCCGTAGCGGCTCGTGGGGGCGAAGAATCCCGTTATCTGGTACCCCCAGGACCCGTAGAATGGGTGCTCCATGACAGGGAGGAACTCGACGTGGGTGTACCCCGTCTCTTCCAGGTACGGAGGGAGGTAGCGAGCAGTCTCGACGTACGAAAGGGGTCTGTTTCCATCCTCGGGGACCCTCCTCCAGGACCCCAGGTGACACTCGTAGACCGCGAGGGGGGAACCAAGCGAGTTCAGCCTGCCCCTATCTCCGCACCACTTTTCGTCGTGCCACTCGAACTTCACATCGTGGACCACGGAAGCGGTCCTGGGGGGTTTCTCGCAAAGGAACGCGAAGGGGTCAGTCTTCTCTGCAGTGTACCCTCCGAACTTCGACGAAACATAGTACTTGTAGAGTGAACCTTCCCCCACTCCCGGGACAAAACCTTCCCAGAGCCCCGACCCGTCGCTGTGTTCATAGAGCGAGGTGGAGGAGGGCGCCCAGCCGTTGAAGTCACCCACTACGCTTACGCTAACGGCGTTGGGGGCCCAAACGGCGAAGTGGGTCCCTTCGCCCCCGTCCTGGACCGTAATGTGGGAGCCCAGCTTTTCGTACAGTCTCGAATGCTTCCCCTGCCTAAACAGGTAGATGTCGTAATCAGTCATCGACTGACTCCGCATAGATTCCCGCCCAGCCCCGTCTTCCGCACGTCGCGAACGGGGTGACTGATTTCCGCCCGTCATGGTCCCAGGTTACCACTACCGACCGGATGAACAGATTTATCTCTACATGCTTCCCCATGGCACCGCATGTTCAAGACAGAATCGACCAGGCTGGTCCTCTCCAAGCTCTTCGATGGTTGTTGTGTCGAGAAGAGAGATGTCCCAGAACTCGGGATGCTCATAGGCGGTAAGTGGGTCAGGTCCCAGAACGGCGGGACCCTAGATGTTGATTCCCCCATCAATGACTCAGTCATAGCGAAGGTGCAGGCAGGGACTGAAAAAGACGTTGAAAGTGCGGTTGCCGCAGCCCACGGAGCCCGCAGGTCGATAAGGGATATTCCAGCCATCGAAAGAATCGAGATTCTGAACAGGGCTAGGCACATCATCGAAGACCAGCGGGAGGACTTCATCAACACTCTGGTCCTTGAGGCGGGAAAGCCCCCGAGCAGTGCGACTGGCGAAGTTCTGGCCTCGATTAACAGGATCAAGATGACGATGGAAGAGGCGAGGAGCATCTTTGGAGAGTATATCCCGGGGGATTGGTCCGAAGACACGATGGCGAAGTTCGCCCTCGTGATCCACGAGCCTCTGGGGGTGGTCGCATGCATTACTCCATTCAATTATCCGCTCTTCTCAGTTATAGCCAAGGTAATCCCAGCAATAGTCTCGGGCAACACGGTGGTCGTGAAGCCAGCCAGCGACGACCCAGTGGTCGCCCTCCTCCTGGGAAGGGTCATGCAGGAAGCCGGGGTTCCAGACGGCGTTGTCAACGTCATAACCGGGTCCGGACGAATCTTGGGGGACCGCCTCGTAGGTCACGAACAGGTCGGAATGATTACACTGACCGGGAGCACCGAGGTCGGGAAGCACGTAGCCGCACTCGCCGGAATGAAGAAGCTCCACCTGGAGCTGGGGGGAAAGGGTGCAGCCATAGTGGCACCGGATGCCGACCTACAGCTGGCCGCGAAGAAGGTTCTCGAGGGGAGCCTGAAGTACTCTGGCCAGCGATGTGACGCCATAAGCAGGGTGTTCCTGACGGAGGAAGTCGCAGATCGTTTCATGGAGTATGTCG
>DASPOK010000060.1:0-10936 GCA_035626075.1 Nitrososphaerales archaeon | reverse complement strand
GGTGGGGACGACGGGGTCGTCGCGGGGGACGCGCTCGGAGACGGCGAGGATGAAGTCCTCCTGGCCAGGGACAGACGACCCGACGAAGTATACCACCTCGAGCTCGTTCTTGGCTATCCAGTCGACCCCGCTCACCGCGCCGATGTGGTCGAAGCCCAGGGTGTCCCGGACGAATAGCCCGAGCTCCTTGATTCTTGTCATGGGGGTCGACACCTTGAGCCTCCTTTCTTTCATCCATTCGACCTTAGTTTCGGGGTACCTCGAGGCTATCTGGGAGGCGAAGTCCTTGGCGCGGATGGGCTCTGGGGCAGAGGGGGTGGGGGGCGGAGCAGGAGCCTGAGGGGGGGTCTGGGGGCTGCTCATCGGGAAGACCACGTCAACGAAACGTCGGAGGCGCGCCGGCCAAGGGCTGAGGGAGCGCCGCAGGAGTTGCCGTGCAGCCTGGAGGCGACTCCGTAGAGGCGGCTGGTCAGGGCCGGGCCGAAGGGGAGACGGTTGATCGCGAGAGAAGGGAGCTTGCCTGCGGGGAGGCGGGAGAGGAGGGCGACGATGGAGTCCCCGCCGCTGGCGATGGTCCCATCGGGCTGGATCATGCGGGAGGAGGAGAACCAGCTGGACGGAGGGACGAAGTCGAGGAGCCCCGAGCTGACGGCCTCGCCGATGGAGACGAAGTCGACGGCGTGGGAGGCGTCGAGGAAGGACGCAATCTCCTTGAACCGGGCGCAAGGCCCGCAGTCCGCGTCGTAGAGAAAAATAGGCCGCGACTGTCGCATGGGTGTCACCGGCCGCCGAGGGTCGGCATCCTGCGTATCTTCTCCTGCAAAAGCACCAAGCCCTGTAATATGGCTTCGGCCCTGGGAGGGCAGCCAGGGACGTAGACGTCGACGGGGATGATGTCGTCTATCCCTCTGAGCACGTTGTAGGAGTCGAAATACAGACCACCAGTTATTGAACACGCACCGACCGCGATGACCCACTTCGGTTCTGCCATCTGATCGTAGATGAGTTTCAGCCTCGGGGCGAGCTTGCGAGTGACTGTCCCCATCACTATGATTAGGTCGCATGCGCGTAGGGACCCAAAGGCCTCCAACGCGCCAAACCTTTCCATGTCGAACCTGGATCCGGCGGCAGCCCCCACCTCCACCGAGCAGTTGTGGACGACTGCATTTGAGACAAGATAGGTGTTGTCCGTAGTCTCCAGATTGTGAACGCGCCCGGAGTAGGGCACTTTCGAGATCTTCCTGATTGGGACCACTATGTAGTCTTCTTCGATTCGAAAGTCAGCTACCTTCCTCTTGGAAGTTAGCAGCCAGATGGAGTATGCGTCTCTCGTCTTCACCTTTCTCCTGAGAATCTCTGATGTGCCCGCACGGGGTTCCCTCCTGATTCGGGCGAAGTGCCCGAGCCTGGCGTACGCTAGCTGTATCTGAAGGGCAAGAACCTTCGAGGTTGTGCTCGCGCGGTCAAAGACTGGCCCCCTCTTGTCCGAAGTTATGCTACCATCGCCCATATGGTATCCCGTGAGAAACGACCTCAGAATTGCGGCCTTCTGGTGATACAGCACGAAGTCAGGGATCTTCTTGTTCTCTGCCAGGTGGCCGCACCATTCTCGCAAGGCGCGAGCGAGGATGCTCGACGAGAATCTCACCACCAGTGATGTCTCCCTTTCCTTGATTTGCGGGGAGTAACCTAGGGAACGTACCAACCCGACGATACGCTTGGCCAATGCGCGTTCATGCCTTCCTAGCGAGAAGTAGACGTCGTGGTTGCGCGTTGTCCACCCTTCGGCCACGAAGATACCTAGCAGCCATGCGGTCTTCGCCGTAAGAGGAAAATCAAGTGGTGGGTTCTCACCCCGTCCCCTGACAATGGCGAGGCCGCGACGGGTGGCATAGGGACCGAGCGAGACTGTCGTCAAGCCGACATAACCGTGGATTCGAGGAATCAGCAGGCAGTCGTGGACCTTGGTTGGAAAGACAAAGCGTCCTCTTACTTTGACTGGAGGCGCTGCTACGAGTTCCTCTGCCTTCTTCCAAGAGGTTCCATGGATGTACCCACCTTTGCCACTGCGGACCACTCGCGTGGCTGTGAGGACCGGGTGCTCTGGCGTGAGAAGTACCGGCAGCATGCCTCTCCCTGTGACTTCGACAATGGTACCGGCGTACTCGCGGTCGAAGGTCTTGACGACTTCAACTCGGCCCGTGACCCCTGTTGCAAGGTCACCAATCTTGTATTCCGAGATTGGTTTGTTGTCGCCGAGGAGGACGGTGTCGGGTGGGACACAGCACGCCGTCTCAAGATGGACGGGCCAGAGGGAGTAGAGGCGCCCCCAGTTGGCGAGATACCGCAGCGGGTCGCCGAAAGCGTACTGGAGAACGTCGTCTAACTTACCAACAAGGACGTTGAACGCCCCGGTCTTTTGTTGCTGGGTTACTACCACAGTTCGCGTCTCCCCGCGAGGAAAAGCGCGAAGGCCATGGGGACGAAGAGCATCCCCATGAAGAGTGTGAGCGTCCAGTCGGAGGAGAGGCCCAGGGCCAGAGGCTTGTAGGCTGCTGCCCAGGCGTAGAGGAACATGGAGAGGACATCGAACACGATGAACATGAGGAGGTAGGCATAGTACTGCATCATGAAGTGCATCTTCCCAGCTCCCTGGGGGACCTGGCCGCACTCGAAAGGCGCGTTCTTGATGGGGTTGGGGCGCTTCGGGCCGAACAGAGTCGGGATTATCACCACGGGGAGGGTGAAAACAACGCCGACGAGGCCCATAACGAAGACTGTGCCTATGTCCCCGAAGAGAACCATCGAAAATCCGAGCGCTTCACGCTATTTAAAACAATCTACCGCCTTGGACAGATATCTTCGACACGAAGGGACAGCGATTTGTCTTGGCAGAACGTGACCTGAACTAGAGGCTCCTTCTTGCCATCCTGCTCAGGTCGCCAGATCGGTCAGTAGGCTCTTTGTCTCGGAAATGGGTAACACGAATGTCAGTTGATGCTCTTCTTCCTCCACTCTAGGCGTGACCCCGAGCGTCGAGGCCATACCCCTTTCCCAGGCCGTCCTAATGAAACGGATGAACTTCCTTCCAAAGTCCGATCGGATTGTAATCGTCATCTCGCGATCATTCCTTGAGACGGTGTATTCGAAGACCTTCTGATACTTCGACACGATATCCATTGTAGCCAACACTGAATCGATGTCTCTCTTCCTGAACCAGAAGTTGACGAATTCCTCAATCACGACAGATTGGGCGAGAGCCACTTCCTGGACTTTCTCATCGGGCAAGGAGTCGAGCAAGGCTCTGAAGGTGTTCTTGCTGATCGTCACAAACCCGAATTTCTTTGCTTCCCTGTCAAAGTCAACATATCGCGTCAGGATTGAAACCAACAGATCAGTGACCGTCGTGCCGTTCTCCTCGGCGTCGGCAGACAGAACCTCCAAGATCCCGTTGGGAAGTCTGAATGTCTTGTTCGTAGTGCCTTCAAGTTTGGGTTTTTGCAAGGACGCTTTGCTTCTCATGATGCTATAGATGTCCCCGTATGATTTAGCTTTTGAAAGATACTGCAATGGTGACCACCGAAACTACTCAAGCAGGCTGCCCAGCAATCCGCGCACCGGCAAACTCGTCCGAGGACCTGGTGGTCATGGCTAGCTCAGACCAATGAACGGACAAGACGAAGTCCTGCAAGGTAAATGGGCTTGACTGATGGTACAACAAGCATCAATCTGGAATTTACACATCTCTTTCAAGCTCTCGAAGCTGAATGTTTCCCGTGATTCGTCCGGGTTTCTTGACACCACCTCTCTGAGCGCCATGCAAGGCCGGTAAATCCGCAGCGGTGCGCCTCTGCCCACGTTCCATCTGTTGCTTGCACGTACCAAGCCGCCAGCCTCCAACAAGCTCAGCCATTCAGCGGCGGTTGGTTGAGGTATTGAAAGCGCTCGTGCGATTTCCCCTGTCGTCAATCCTTTGGACCTTCGAAGTGCAGATGCGACCTGAACGACGCGGGATTCGGTCATCTTGACCTCGCGATGAACCGGCGGCGGTCCAGCCGTTCTTGGCATGTTTGCAGTGTGTTGCCTTGCAATATAATGCATTACGGAGTCCGAAACTGGAGTGGCCGTCTACGGAGGAGCTGTTTCATGCCCCTTGGACGAAGACAAGAAGGTGCGACTCGAGCGCGGGCTCAAGACTTCCGCGTATGCCTTCGAGCGTGGAGTAAGGGTAGTTTCGGGAGAATCGAAGAGTTCTGCCTGAAGTCCCGCGGGGGCCGGTGGTTGTCTTGCAATCTTTGACACCGATAGTTCTGCTTTCGAGAACGCTCCCGCAGCCCCACGAGTGAGCTGAGGTTGCTAGTCTACGCCGTGGAGCTCCTTTGACTCGTCCCTGAGGAAGCCCTGGAGGATTTTCGCTTCGCGAAAGAAGTCGCGTATCGAGAGGACCCCGAAAAGCGTCCCGTCGTCGTTCTCCACCACGAGGTGTCGGATGCCGTTCTCCGTCATGAGCCGGACGGCCTTGGAGGCGCGGTCAGAGCGCTTTACGCTGACCAGCTTCTTCGTGGCTATGGTGTCGAGCTGGGCGCCGAGGGCGTTGCCCTTGGCCACCGCCCTGACGATGTCCCTCTCGGAAACGACGGCCTGGGCTTTCACGGGGCTGATAGAGCTCGCCACGACGAGCAGCCCTATCTTCTCCCTCGCGAATACTTCGGCCGCCTGCCTGATGGTAGCGCCGGGGCTTATCGTCACGGGGGCCCGGCGGACCAGTGCCTCGACCCTCATCCCTTCACCATCGGGGAGTGGGTCCTCTTTTCGATCGGGACGTACTCGGCCATGGTGGGACCTGTGTACTCCGCCCTGGGCCTGATCAGACGGTTGTCTGCGTACTGCTCGAGGACGTGGGCGAGCCAGCCCGGAGCCCTGCCGACTGCGAAGACCGGGGTGAAGAGGTAGCTCGGGATCCCCACGTGGTTCAGAGCCAAGCCCGAATAGAGGTCCACGTTGGGATACAGGTTCTTCCAGGTGAGCATCATCTCCTCCGTCTTCTCGAGGATCTGAAAGACCCTCTTCTCCTTCTCCGACTTGATGAAGTGCTGAGCCATCTCCTTCAGGATGGCGGCCCTGGGGTCCATTGTCTTGTAGACCCTGTGACCGAAGCCGGTGATCTTCTGCCTCTTGGCCAGGAGGGCGTCGACGTAGGACTCGGCGTTCTCGGGGGTCCCGATTTCAATCGTCATCTCGATGACCTTCTCGTTCGCTCCGCCGTGGAGAGGGCCCTTCAGGGAGCCCACTGCCCCTGTGATGGCCGAGTAGACGTCTGAAAGGGTCGACGCGATCACTCTGGCGGCGAAGGTCGATGCGTTGAGCTCGTGGTCTGCGTGGAGAATCAGAAGGGCGTCCATGAGCCTCTCGTCGTCCCTCGACGGCTCCTCACCCGTGACCATGTAGAGCAGATTCGCGGAGTAGCCCAGGTCGTCCTTGGGGGCGATCGGGTCCTGGTTGTGCTTGCGCCTGTGGATGGCTGCCACGATGGTGGCCATCTTGGCGGCTATCGACTGGGCCTTCTCCTGCTCGGCGTACATGGGGTCGTCGAAGACTCCGAGCGCCGCCACCCCGACTCGAAGGGCGTCCATGGCGTCGCAGTTCGCGGGCAGGGAAGTCAGGATGGAAAGGACCCCTTCGGGGACAGGTCTCTTGGCCCTCAGCTCCGCGGAGAAGGAGTCGAGCTCGGCATAGGTCGGCAGATGCCCGTTCCAGAGCAGGTACGCCGTCTCCTCGTAGGTCGACCTTGGCGCCAGGTCGACTATGTCGTAGCCCCTGTAGAGGAGCCTTCCTTCCTGGCCGTCGATGAAGCATATCGAGCTCTGGCCGGTGATGACGTCCTCCAGGCCCTTCGACTGGGTGACCAGCCGGTGAATGACCTGGTCCAGGGACTCCCCCCACTTCGCCTGAGCGACGAGCTTCGCATGAGTATCTTCCGTTACTTTGACAACCTTGGACTGCGTTTGCTGCTTGGCCATCTAGTTACCAAGGTTACTCGGGTTACCGCATCGCTTTAAACTTTGGGAGAAGTGCTACGGGATGAAGCGACAAGTAGAATAACGCCGTGAGGCGCGGGGAGCCTAAAGGCGTCCAATTGAAGCTCGCAGTCGTCGGGGCAGGCGTCGCCGGGGCGTTTCTGCTGAACAGGCTGCCCAGTGGCGTCACTGCCGAGGCCTTCGAGATGCGCACAGAGAAGAACTGGTACACGGTCTGCGCCTGGGGAACCAGCGAACCGTTCATCACGGACATGGTGAAGCAGGCGGGATTCAACTTCGATGATTATGTCCTCCACAGGGGGAAGGAAATGGTAGTAGACCTGGGGGACGAGGAGCTGAACATCAGGCTGAAGGGGCTCGTCACCTATGACAAACACAGGCTCACCGAGGACATGCTGAAAGACAAGAAGGTTCACTGGGGGGAGCACATAACGGCGGCTGACGGCAAGTTCGAGGGGTTTGATGCAGTGGTTGATGCTACCGGGATGCACAGGTCCTTGCTGCCGAAGATCAGGGGCGACCTTCTCATCCCTTCCCTAGAATACCAGGTCAAGTCGAAAGACCTCCCCTATGACGATTTCGTGATCAAGCCTTACCCAGGGTTGACTGGGTATTGGTGGTATTTCCCTCTGGGGGACGGGATGGCCCATGTGGGTGCCGGAGACCTGAGGGGCAGGTACAGAGGGCAGCTGGACGAGTTTGTGAAGAAGTACAACTGCGACGTGCTGAGGAGGATAGGGAGACCCGTGAGGGTCACGCCCCCCAAGTTCGCCGAGCCCTTCTTCGAAGGCAAGGTGGTCGGGGTGGGGGAATCCATTGGGACTGTGTACCCTATGCTGGGGGAAGGGATCATTCCAAGCATGCAGTGTGTCAACCTTTTCGTGGAGCACCTGGGGGACAGGGAAGGATACCGGAGGGCGGTCCTGAACCAATTCGCTGCCTACGCCAAGGTCTACGATTTCATCAAGGCGAAGGTGGAGGGCAGGTTCAGCATGGCGAGGATGTGGCCGACACTCCTTTCGATATTCTTGTACATGAGGGGGAACGAGCGGCGCTACGGCCTGGAGGTCAGGCCGTCCGACTTCTACAAGATTGCGACGAGGCTCTAGTTGAGCTCGGAAGAACTCAGGACCCACTCAGCCGCTCACGTGCTCAAGGGTGCAGTCCAGAGTGTGCTCGGGGCGAAGCTGACCGCGTCAGTGCATGTGTCAGGCAGCCACGGCAGGCTCACCGTCCAGTTCGACAGGAAGCCCACCGACGAGGAGATGTCGAGGGTCGAGCAGGCAGCGAATGACAAGGTGGCGGAGGGGTCCGAGGTGCTGGAGTTCGAGATGGAGAAAGCCGAGGCGGAGGGGCACTTCGGGGACTCGATCTACGACCTGTACCCTGTGCCCAGCGGCGTCACGAGGCTGAAGATAGTTAGAATCCCCGACTGGAACATCAACTGCTGCAACGAGCGTCACGTCGAGAACACGCTCCAGGTGGGGAAGATCAGGCTCGGAAAGCCGAGGTTCAGGAACTCGAAGAGGGAGCTCGAAATCGAGTTCGACCTCGTTCAGTGAATCGGAACAGGTAATATCTCGGTTCTTTTCGGCTTGTGGTTGGGCCCGTAGCGCAGATCCAGGCGAGCGGAATACGGATAGCGCGGCAGCCTCCTAAGCTGTAGTGGGGTGACACCCCGCAGAGGTCGTGCGTTCAAATCGCACCGGGCCCGCTGACAATAAGCTTGGAACGACCTCTATTCGCTTAACGGAGCCTGTTTCTAGCTATTTTGATACTCATGAGCCCGGCCCAAATAGTGGCCGTTGACCGACAAGACAGATCCCACAATAGGTCCGGGCCCCACCGGGCCTGTTCAGCTCTCCATAGACAATCAATTACCCTTGGACGTTTCTCAGAGAGGGGGTCACAGATCCCTTTTCACGCGACGACGAAGGCGTGCTCGGGGCTGCAGTCGCAGTCCCGGCGATTCTGGCATCTCGCAAATTCCTGATGGCTACGGCCCCGTAACGTATTCGTAGGCGTCGGCCGAGAGCATGAAAGGCAGCGTGAACTGCTGTATGGTAGTGAACCCACACAGGAGGTACTTGCAGTATAGGCAGGATAGGCAGGGCTGAACTGCTGTAGAGGGCGAACTGCTTCCTGGCACCGCGTGGCGTGAACTCACGTTCGCTGCTATTGTTTCACCTAGGTCGCTGCTATGCAAGCTGCCGTTTAGCGGGAACTGCTGAAGCTGATACCAGTAGCCGTCTAGCGTGAACTGCTGAAGCTGGTTTGGTTGCTTGCCGAAATCAATCGGAATGCCACCGTTCGCAACACTGGAGAAGACAGGGACGGGGACAGAAGTCGTGAAGTTCCACTCCGTGACGCCCAGCGTGGCCGACGTTATCGGCGTCGCCCCAGAGTAGGTCACCTCTTGCTCGGGTCCGGTGTAGTTTGGACTTGCATGATACCACTCTGTCATCAGGCCTGTGAAGTAGCCTCGAGTGGCTGAGGGCGATTGTTGCGCCTGTGAACCCACGAACGAGGTTGCCCCATAGGCAGGGTAGCTTGCCGAGGCGCTCGCTCCCGTGTTCAGGTCCCGTGCAGAAGCAACTACGGCGTCACCGTTGAACGAAAGGCGTAGCTCGACGGTGTCGTTCGGGTTGACTGTTCCTGAGAACGGGGTTGAGGCGGATGAGCTTGTAAGTCCGCCTGTCCCCCAGACCTCGCTGACAAAGCCGAAGCCCGGGACGTAGCCGCCCTTCTGGAGCGGCCAGTCCCAGTTTATCCCAACCTGGTACCAGTAGCCTGTGTTCGAGAGGCCGTTTACGAGGTAGGCGGGTCCGTACCCGTTGGCGTCGCACTGCGCGATTGCGGTGACACCGAATTCCAGCCGTGGGTATGATTGGGCGAATGCCATGACCTCCTGGACGTCGTAGTCTGGCTTGGGCTCAGATGCAACGGTCGACGAACCAGGGCTGAGCAGGCAGTTCGCGTTGGAGCCGGAGAGGACATGTGCGCCGGTCGGGATTATCCCGAACAGTGAAACTATCACGAGCAATGCCGCGATTGTCACCGCCGCCACTGCGATATTGATTCTAGACCGTCGGGGACGCCCCTGTGGGGCAGTGGTACCACTTTCTGCCGGAGGCATAGCGCTAGACAAGGCGACGAGTTGGGTGCACTCTACATAAACCCAGCTGTCAGCAAGAGTGCTTTTTGCTCAGTTGAGTCTCTTGACGTACTCTCCTTTTCCTCATGAGGACGGCCTAGCATTCTTGTCAGGGGGTAGTCTAGGCATTTTTGCCACGCTTTCTTTGCCACGTGCCTAAAGCCTCCGCCGTCGGAAGGAAAATAAAGTCTCCCGGTCGATTTGTGGCTATGAACGGACATCTCACACGCAAAGTGTGTCTAATTACCGGGGCAGCTAGGGGGATAGGCCAAGCCGTGGCCCTACTGTTCGCAAGGGAGGGCGCCACTGTCGCCATCAACTACTCCGTATCAAAGAAGGATGCAGAGAACGTCGTCGGTCAAATACGGGCGCAAGGGGGAAAGGCAGTAGCCATCGGAGCTGACGTCGCAGACAGAACCGAAGTGGCAAGCATGGTGATGAAGGTCAAGGAAACCTTTGGGACAGTCGACGTATTGGTCAACAACGCAGGAATCCTTCTCAGGGGGGATCTGCTTTCAGACAAGCGGGTCGACATGGAAAGGATGTTCCAGGTCAACGTGATGGGCGTCCTGAATTGTACACGTGAAGTCGCCAAGGTCATGATTCCGAAGCGTAGTGGGAAGATCGTAAACATTGCGAGTAATGCTGGTATCGGGACCGCCTTCACCGGGACAACGTATTATGCCGCCACCAAGGCTGCAGTAATCACGCTGACGAAGCGCTTTGCCTTTGAACTTGGAAAATACAACCTGAATGTCAACTGTGTGGCGCCCGGCTTCATCGACACGAACCTGAACCGTCGCGGCAAGTCCGCAAAGGAGTTCAAAGAGGTCGCCGAGATAGTTGCAAAGCGGTCAGAGCTAGGCAGAATTGGGACGCCAGAGGACATAGCCAATGTCGTCTTCTTCTTGGCGTCAGAACAGTCTAGCTTCGTAACCGGGCAGACGATTTTGGCAGACGGCGGTAGAATTGATATGCTCCCACACTCGCTCTAGTTCTCGAAACCAGAGACAGCCTTGCACATGTGCAATGACAGAGTTACCTGTCGCACGTTGCGAGAAAATAGTAAAGCCTGGGTCTTTGGCTCCAATGCCGAATCGAGTTCAAATCAGGGCTGGGCAGCCTGCTTGGTGTGGGCGCAAAAAGCCGAGCTTTTCCGAACGCCTACCTGGAGACCGACGAACCGTCAAGGCAATTCTGGCTCAGTGGCCCAGCTCTAGTCGTGTACTTGGCGGTAATCGGCTTTGTCGCCCATATGGCTGTAGCCGGGAACTACGGCTACTTCAGGGACGAGCTTTACTACATCGTTAGCGGGACGCAGCACCTCTCGCTGGGGTACGTCGATTTTCCGCCGTTCATCGCCTATGTTGCTGCACTGCTCAATGTGATTTCCGGTGACTCTCTTTTCTCAATTCACGTGGTTTCCGCATTGAACGAGTCCTTGCTCGTAATCTTGGCAGGGATGATTGCTAGAGAACTGGGCGGTGGAAGAAGGGCGCAGCTTCTGGCGGCTATCTCGACCCTGCTGACCTTTGCCTTCCTTGCGTTCGGTTCTTTGTTTACCCCCGACTCCTTCGACTCCCTCTGGTGGTCTCTGCTCGCGTACCTGGTGATTAGGATTGTGAAACGCCGTGAGCAGAAGCTCTGGGTCCCTGTCGGACTCGTCATAGGAATCGGGCTGCTGACAAAGCTCACAATCTTCTTATTCGTAGGCGCACTTTTGATCTCATTCCTTGCGATTCCC
>DASPOK010000059.1:0-22253 GCA_035626075.1 Nitrososphaerales archaeon | reverse complement strand
GGGCTCCCTCCCGCCGCTGTACGAGCAGTCGCTGTTGCCCTCGTCTGCGGGGAGGCTATTCCAACTGATCCTTGGGCCCGCTGGTGGAACCCCCTCGGAGGCTTCAGCCGCTCTCCTTGTAGGAGCCTACCTCGTCGTCACTACGGCAGTGGCCCTCGCCTATTTCAGGTGGGCGGACGTCGCGAGGCGGGTGAGTTAGGGACAGGAAGATCCCGAGGCACGAGCCCTGTGGCTACCTGACCTACATAGATGAACCGTGTGCCGCTCCCTTTCTCTGTCCGAGGACCTGTTAGACCAGAGGCCGCCCGTCCTTGGCTCTAAGAACGAACTCGCACTCGGTGCTGCGTTTCAGCCTGCACCTGATCTCTTCGCAGTTCAGCTCCTTGCCGAACGCTTCACCGAAGGACCCCACGGCCAGGCCACGGGTATATGCGCAGGTGCGACCGCTCTCCGACCCGAAGGAGCATTCGAAGCATCCCTTTGTAACCAGATGCAACTCCTTCCCCGAATCCCGAATGTCCACGGAAGATGACCCGTACCCCGCGGCCTCAAAGATGTGGAGAGCTTCGTCGAACCTCTTCTCGGGATGAGGACCCAGTATTTTCCTGTAGAGTTGGAATCGGGCAGTCGCAAACTCCTTTCCTTGCATATAGAGAATGGTCTCGCCTCCGCTTCCGAAGGCCCGGACGACCTCATCGAACGTCTTGGCAAGGCCGGAAGTCGGCAGAATGATGCATGGTTCACCTATCGAGGACTGGACGCCGGTGTGGAACCAGTCCACCAGGAGACCCCCCTTGCTCTCCCATACCTGACAAGCCATCACCTTGCGAGAAAGGGTGACGAACTCTCGGACGGTTTCCCCAGTATCAGCCCGTGACAGAAGCTCGCCGAAGCCACTGAAGATTGCAGTTCCGCCTTTGAGGGCATAGCTTGTAGTGCCGATCAGGTTCACCTTGGACCCGATGAGGGTAAGAACCGAGGCAAGGGCGCCTGGGTCGTCGCTAATCTTGGCCACGATGTGGACCAGCCTCTTGTCTGGAGCGAAATGGTACGGGAAGATTACCTTACTCTGGCGTGGCAGTCCGGTGTTAGATTCTGGAGGCAATCGTAGACCTCTTGTGAGACATTTGGATGGATGGCCTAATACACGTTCCTGATTCTGCCATGACCGAGTCCAAACCCAGAAATTCTGCCCAAACCACCCATATGATGCAAATGCACAGGAGGCAAAGACAAAGAAGGCAGAGCAGGAGCGTCTTGTATCTTGCCCTCGCTGCTGTAATCCTTGTCCTCCTTGCCTTCTTCTACTTCAGCACTCAAAGCCATCAAGTGAAGCCCGAAATCCTTTACGTGAACCAGGGGAATGGGGTCGTCAACGAATCAAACTTCGAGGCTATGCTCACATTCGCCTCCTCGCATGGCTTCAATACAGTCTTCTTCCAGATTTACCGTGAAGGGGTGCTTCTCTTCAACAGTGGCGAACTGAGCACCTTTGTGAATGAGACACACGCGCACGGCCAGAAGATATTCTTCGCACTCTACATTACAAACTCGACCCAGACCATACCGGGTGCGATTCTAGGCCTCGGGCAGGATGGCGTTAGCCTGGACATGTCGACTCTCAGCTTAGCCTCCCAGGAGAGTCTGCTGGCGAACCTGAAAGGCTCGTGCCGCTGTCTGACTGCAGTGACCACAACAGACATGACCTCTCCACTCAACCCAGACCTGCTGATTTTGGAGACCTACCCGCCGAACTTGCGGCAATACATCAGACCCGGCGTGATAGGCAGCGTAGGAGTCTTCGCCACTTCTAGCCAAGAGGACTACAAATCCCAGTTCCAGTATGCTCTCAACAACAGCGATGGAGTGATGGTATTCGATTACGCTGGGCTTCTGAAGAGCGATTACTGAAGGACGAAGGCCTTCTGCTTTCTTCATTTTCACTCCAGCTCATGAAAGGTACGTCAACAGTCATGGCCCGGGTAGATGACGGTGGGGGGCGGCAGAAATCGAGAAGCAACAGATCATCCGCCTTGAAAGAGGAACTCCAGACGTTGCAAATGGTTTTATCTTCGAATCAGTCGAATGCTCGAGGAAGCTAGTTGCCAGAAGGCGAGCGAAGACTCGCTGCCATAATGTTCACTGACATGGTCGGCTATTCTCTAATTTCTTCACGCAACGAAAACAGGGCCCTGGAGCTGTTGGGGGAACATCGATTACTCCTTCAGTCAATCTTCCCGAGATATGACGGCCACGTCGTCAAGACGATGGGGGACGGATTTCTGGTTGAATTCGGGAGTGCTGTCAAGGCGGTTAACTGTGCTGTTGAAGCCCAGACAGAAACTGCGCGGTCGAACCTGAGACGAACCGCCGAGGACAAGGTGATGATTAGGATAGGCATCCATGTCGGTGACGTTATCCATGCTGATGGAGACGTTTTGGGAGACGCCGTCAACGTGGCATCCAGAATCCAATCCCTTGCGGAGCCTGGCGGCATCTGCGTGACAAGGCAAGTGTTCGACCAAGTCAGGGGAAAGACACAGTGGCAGATGGTCACCATGGGCCTCCAAGAACTAAAGAACATCAGTAGCGCGGTTGAAGTATTCAGGGTTCTGCTGAAGCCTGGAAAACAGGAATCAGAGGACAGACCAGAATTGGACCCTCACCGATTGGCGATACTGCCATTCTCTAACCTCAGCCCTGACCCCAACGACAGGTATTTCGCAGACGGCGTGACAGAGGAGTTGATCTCAACCATCTCGAAGATTCGCGAGCTTAGCGTCATTTCCCGGACGTCAGCGATGAGATACAGGGACACAACATTGCCCATGGACCAGATCGGCCGCGAGTTAAGGGTGGGAACCATACTTGAGGGGAGTGTTAGGAAGGCGGGGAACAAGGTAAGAATATCTGCTCAGCTCCTGGACGTCCAAAGCGACAGGTACATCTGGTCACAAGACTACGACAGGGACCTCACCGACATCTTCGGCGTTCAGGGAGACATCGCCGAGAGAGTGGCGGGAGGACTGAAATGTGAGCTGCTCCAGAAGGAGAAACAGAGCCTAGGTAAGAAGGCGACCAACAGCTCGGAGGCTTACACTCTCTATCTAAAAGGACGATACTACTGGAATGAAAGGTCGGAGAGTGGCGCCAACAAAGCTATCCGCTATTTTGAAGAGGCTGCGCGACTGGACCCTCGCTTCGCAGAGGCGTATTCAGGACTGGCTGACGCCTACGCCATCCTCGCAGACTACGGCTGGATGGCGCCTGCCCGGGCTGGGAATCTTGCAAAAGAAAACGCGCTGAAGGCTCTTTCAATAGACGACACGATCGCTGAGGCTCATGCCTCGTTGGGGCTCACAGATGTCAACCACTTCTGGGACTTCGCAGCGGGAGAGAGAGAATTCAAGCGCTCGATTGAGCTCAAGCCGAACTATGCGTCGGCGTACCACTGGTATGCGGTGATGCTTCAATTCAGCAAGAGGTACCAGGAGTCGTTCCAGATGATGGAGCGCGCCAGCGAGCTTGACCCGAGTTCGCATGTGGTGAAGCAGGGATTGGCGGTCGCGTTATTGGGTCTTGGGAGGACGACGGAGGCACTGCAGCAGTTCAACAGAATCGCGGGGGAGAACCCAGACTTCGTCGCGGTTCACTATTGGACGGCCGTTGCTCATTTGATCCTCGGTGAGTTTCCCGAGGCCATCAAGGAAGCCGAGAAGGAGGTCGAGTTGGACGGAATGTCGGACCATGCGAGGCTTGACCTGGCCTGGGTTGAAGCCCTGGCAGGAGAGAAGGAAGCTGCGTCGAAGTTGCTCGGCGAGATTAGGCCTGGCACTGGTCGATACATTTCTCCCGTGTCTGTTGCGCTGGTCGAACTCGGCTTGGGTCACGAGGAGAAGGGGCTCGAATGGCTGAAGAGAGCCTCTGAGGAACATGACACGTTCCTGCTTTACTTCCGAAGCGTCCCTGTGTTCAGCCGGTACTGGTCCGACCCGCGGTGGTCCGAGATTGAGCGCGAGATAGGCCTGCCAACCTAGGTTACCACCCTTATCGTCCAGAAATCTGAAGAGTAGTCTTCGCGTGTGAGGTATCCGTAGGGCATCGTGAAGTAGCCTCTCAGTCCGAATCCCGGGCCCCAAGAGTTCCTGACTATCAGCCGCTTCCGATCATGTTCGTAGCCGACTGCCATCACGGCGTGCCTGCCCAGTTTTCCTTCGTGGGGTTTCGGCATTTCGAGACGACCGCTTTCCCAGACTACATCCCTGAACAGGTCGTAGGCGCTGAAGCCGAAAATGAACGGAAAGCCCGATGCGAGGCAAGCCCGGAAGTCGTCGATGTTCCTGTGAACCCTCCTATACTCCACTACCCGATACTTCGTCGCCTTCGTATAGCACACCTTCGGCGGCTTGTGGCTGAAGTTCTTCTCTATGTAGGGCCATAGGCTCTCGGGGCAAACGCCTACTTTGGCTACCGATTTTATGGTGTCACGAACCGAGGTACCAGTATTCTGTCGTGTGGTACCTTCGACCGCTCTGGTGTTGTAGAACAAGAAGAGGCGCGAAGGGAAGATAATGCGCTTGCCTGCCTCGCGCATCAGATCGAACTCGACAGCGGCTGCCACAGCGTTGGCGCTGCAACTTTCGAGCGCCTCCTGGCTATAAACCGGAGGACAGAGTCTTCGAAGGTCGATGCGTCTTGGGAGCCTCCTGAGGAGATCCTCGGGAGCCTCGTAAAGGAGGTCGTGAGAATCCGGAGCGTCAGGAACCCATCCGAACCCGTAGTTGGAACTCGTGGCCAGCCGTTCCGACTTGAGGGGGAACGATATTTATCGGTAGCCTGGGCGCGGACGAACCCTTAAGATAAGTGACTGGCTCTACAACTCCCAGACAAAGTCGTTGGAAAACAGGGCCGCAGTTACCTATGTGGCAATCGTCGCAATAATCGCAATTGGGTTCTCTTATGCCTTCGTTGTGACCTACCGTCCGGCTACGACTACTGGAGCAGAGGGCAGCAACATCGTCGCCTGCGAATATTCAGTAACGGAGGGGTATTCGCAGGAGAGCGTCATCTTGAAGGGTAACTCCACCGTGGTTGACGGAGGCTCCTTTTGGCCGATCACCACCATCGTCACCACATTCACCTCCACTTCGGACTCCACGGCGGTCGTCGGCTATGTCACTACTTTGACGACCCCCCGCATTCAGGTTTGCTCCTACGTCCATCCCTGATTTCGCAAGAATAAAATAGCAAACCAATGCATTATGGGGACTGGTATGCCACAAACGGTTGAGCTAAGTGACAAGGCGTACAAAATGCTCGTGAACGCGAAGAGGCCGGGCGAGACCCTATCTGACACGATAACTCGCAATCCCGATATAAGGAAGGCCAATCTTCAGAAAAGAGGTGAGATAGAAATCACCACACTTGAAGGCAAGAAGCTCAAGGCAGGAATTGTGGAAGACCTCTGCCTCGGGACGGGCTTCTGCGCTGTTCTAGCACCGGAACATTTCTCCCTGGAGAGAAAACAGATCGGATCGGAACCCCTTGGCATTGCAGACGCTGACGAGAAACTCGTCGACCTCGAGAGGCTTCGGCGCGCAGCGGAATCGTGTCCTTGGAGAGCGATATACCTGAAGGACTCCGACAGCGGGGACTACATCGTCAGAAGCGGTTAGGGTTCCTCACGCCGGCGGGTCCCGCAGCCGATTTGTCTCTCTTCCTCTGCAGCTCGAGAAGGGCCATTGACAAGAATTGAACGCTTTACTGGTGCATCCCGTCGTGGAACCACTTCACAAGGGTGACCTCGTTGGTGTTCCCCCGCTTCTCTGCGTGAACGATCCCTCGCTCTGAAAGCGCCGCGATGACCCTGTGTGTCTTCAGTCGCGACAGACCGGCTTCCTTCGAAATGAACTTCTGTAGATAGACGCCCCCGTGTGCGTCTAGCACACTGACCACCTTCCTCTCGTCAGGTTTCAGCGTCCTGATGACCATCGACGTTGTGGTCTTCCCGTTACCAGACATGTAGTTTTTCATCTCCGGTAAGACTAGGAAGTAAACGACTCCCACCATGCTGGCGAGGAGAGTAAAAAGGAAGAGCAGGGAGGAGAGAGGTATCAAGATTGTAAGGTTTGGTGAGAAGCCGCCCGTCAGAATCCGAGCTAGCACGCTCAGGGGCGACTCGGCCGGAGAAAGAATCAATGCAAGGAGGTACACAGAGACTGCGAGCCCTGTGGTCGCCGCCAGGAGCATTATCAGCAGGACTTTGAGCTTCTCCATCTCTTCGGCATCCTCCTACTCCTGAGTTAACCCCTCTCCCGTGTCCGCGACCGACCCTAGAAGGTGGAGGGTTTCCACCTCAGGGCCAGTATGCCACCCACGATTCCCAGGATCGCCCCTATGATGAAACCCCCTAGGCCTATGAAGCTAAGGATCGAGAAGACGAGGACGAGTATGCCCCACGTCCTCCGTTGGCCCACTCTCGCCAGGAGCATGATTGCAGAGACGAGGACAACGGCTCCGGTTACCAACCCAGAGGCCCCCATCACTCCGACCACTCCCGACACGAGTGCAGGGAGGCTGGTGCTTGTCAGCCCCTGCGGAGTTGAGATGTTGCTATAGTTCACATTGGGGAGGACGAAAGCTGAGACGAAGATGAAGAGCACGCCGCCCAGGACTATGATGATGCCACCCACGAGGGCGAGTATCGAGGCGATTTTGGGATACGCAGATGTCTCGTTTTGCGCCGTGTTTTTCTCCATGGGCTAGGTATAGAACCGGTGGCGGTAAATCGGTTCGCTGAAACGATTCTGATACCGAAGCCGGGTGGCTGAAACGATTCAGATACGCGCGCGCCACTAAGACTGTTCGACAGAGGTCGACGATAATTCTCATGTCTCAATCCGAAATGTCACGGATAGTGCTCGACCTCACCGATGAGCTTTTGACTCCAGCTCACCCAAATGATTGGGCCTCCTTTGCACCGAATACCAATACTGAGAATTGTCATCGTTGATTAACAGTAGGAGGTGCAGTTCCCCGTACGCTCTAGAATGAAAATGACGGTCGTTGAACGGTTCAGGTCGCTTCTCCAAGAGCCGTTTGCAGCCGTCAAGCAGATGGGAGTGGTCGAGGGAATCAGGGTGGCGGATTTGGGCGCTGGAGAAGGCTACTTCACAATACCTTCAGCCATCGTTGCGGGGAGATCGGGCTTCGTCTACTCAATCGAACCAGATCAAGGTCGAAGCGACAAGATTAGAGCGCGAGTGGTGAAGGAAGGGCTGGTCAATGTGCGCGTCCTTACGAGCAAAGCAGAGAATCTCAGCGAGATTCCTTCCGGAGACGTGGATTTGGCCTTCTCCGCATTCTCGATTCATCATTTCGAGGACAGGGATACAGCGCTGAGAGAGATTAGGAGAGTCCTTCGAGATGGGGGGGTGTTCTACCTCTGGGACCAGGTACCAGGCCGAGTCTTTAGGTGGGGGACGCGGCCGCAGGACCTACAACAGATGTCATCGGGATTCTCCAGATTTGAACAGATAGACACGCAGAAGGCGATTAGAGCCAGATTCGTAAAGTAGGAAAAGTCTAAGCTACCCATGCTTGGAATTCGTTGCGCTTACACTAGGAATCCTTCTGGCTCTCTACCGCCTCTGAGCTAGGACGAAAAGGTGCGTGTCGTCTTTCTGTCTTGATGCCCTGGACAGGATGATGTCGAATTTCGCTTTCCGAATCAATGCGACATTCTTCCCTCGGCCAAAGTGGCTCCAGTACATCGGAGCCCCGCCCCCTAGCCAGTTCTCCTCTATGCCGACGTGGCCTCCCCATCCCATGTGGATGGCGAGGAACCCTTTCGGCCTGATGACCCTGCGAAATTGTTTGAGAATCCCCAAGTGGTATCGCCTTGGAACGTGAATTATCGAGTAAAGGCAGAGCACACCGTCGAATGACTCTCTAGGGAACTCCAGCCTCCTCATGCTCATCCTCAGGAAGGCCGATTGAGGCGCGTTACTCCTGGCCAGCTCGAGCATCCTAGTCGATATGTCGATTCCAGTCACCTTGAATCCCTGTTTCTCCAGTAACGATGCGATGTATCCGCTGCCGCAGCCAACGTCGAGGATGGCACCGCCTAGCGGTAGACGCTTCACGAAGGAATCGAGGTCTGGGGCGACGTACCAGAATCTGTCTACTCTGCGTCTGTGGTAGAGTTGGCAGAGCCTGTCGTATCCTTCCTCGACAATTCTCTCCGTGTCCATGAAGTCACTTGGCTGAATAATTCAACGTTAGGTTTTGCAACCTGCTGGTTAGCCCAATTGGGCGTCCAGGGTGTAAGGCCAGGTGATTCCAAGCTCGCTGAAGTCTGACCTCCGGTCCCCCAATCTCTCCTGAAGCAATCGTATCCTGACGGCCGCCTCTAGCATTCCTATTGCGTTTTCGAAGAATCTTGCAGCCCTGTACTCCATCCATGCGTGCTTGACGGCCCTCCAGGACTGTGCTGTGGTAACGTCCATGGTTCTGCTAAAGTCGCTTCGAAAAGGATACGTGAGGAAGGCAAGGCTGTTTGACAGGTGGGTGAGGGTTTATGACATGTGGTCCAGAGTCCCGTCGTCCAGGATTGAGGCGAAATCGAAGAACCGGGATCGAGCGCATCTTCGTGGCGTTCGTCGTGCTCGTGTTACTCATCGCTGCCGGAGTTGCGTTCCTCGTGTATGCGTATGAAACCAACACAGGAAGACCGAAGGCGGCGGTGATCCTCGCCACGCCGACGGGTGGTTGCAGTCAGGTCAGCTTTCACGTACAAAACCAAGACAATCGCATTCTCCACGGCTGGTCCGTGATTCCTGTCATAACTCCCACCGACCCTCACTTTCGGACAAGTCCAGACAACTTCTCGATAGAAGCGCTGGGACCAAGGGGGAACTCTACCCAATACGTGTTCAGCGTCTCGCTTTCAGGTGCCCCCACGGGCGTCTATCAGCTCCAATTGAAGCTGATTAACGGCTCTGCGTCTATCGCTACCTCTGCCTCGCTGAGTTGCAAAGTCTGAACGTGTGGCTTCTGACTTGGATGCCGGGCCATCCTCCCTTACGCCGTTCTTCCTTCAGCTCGACTCTTCAGCGCATGATTCATCTCGTTGAAGCCATGGGCCGTCTCATTCTTGAGCATCCCCGTCAAGAACGGGAGAAGGATACCTCCAAACCGTTCCCTCTGGACGAAAAGCGTCCCCGCGTCACCCAGCGACCTCAACTCAAAGATGTGCTGACCGTCGAAGAGACCCGGAATCCCGAGATGCCCCTGCCACTGGAGCTCCTTGTTTGGCTCGACCTTCAGAACTGATGGCTTGAAGGTCGTCGCGCGACCGCCAGAGGGGTGCAGGGTGACATTGAGTCTTGCGTTTGTTTCGATTCTGCCAGAAGCTCTTCTGATGAATGGGTTCCACTCAGGAAACCTGTCGAAATCCGTCAGGATATTCCAGACCCTTTCCGATGGGGCATCTATCACAATCTCGCTCCTTAGCTCCTTCTTGTTGAATGCAATGCTCTTCAACTCCGCTGTAACAAAGGCTTCCGATTCAGACACCTCGATGGTGGTTTCCATGGTGTGCGTCGAAAGGACCTCGATATAGTCTTGAGGATAACGCACCATAATATTGTAATACACAGTATAACAGAATTCTGACCTATGACATCTCGGGAAGGAAAGAACGTCAAGCGGAGGTCCGTTCTCAGGGTGAGCCGAATATCCGAAGACATGGACAGACTGCTCCAGAAGGACGCTGAGGACAAGCGAACAAGTGTCAACGCCCTGATCAACTCGATATTCACGAAGTACGCGGAATGGGACAGATACGCCGAGCGATTCGGTTATGTCTCGATCGGAAAGCAATTGCTGGCATCCATAGTCCTTGCAACCGACGAGGACAGGCTCGCAGAGATTGGGGACGAATTGGGGGGTCAGCTCACGAGACAATTCATCATGTTCTGGTTCAAACGAGTGAACCTAGAGACATTCCTTGATTACGTCTCGTTGGTTTGCAGATACGGAGGGATAGCGAAGTACGAGATGGAAAGGGATGGAAGGGAATACGTCATAACGACGATTCATGAACTCGGCCTACCATGGTCGTACTTCCTGAAACACTTCATTGATCAGGGACTAAGAGCGAATCTTGGGATAACCGCCCAGTTCGACGTGAGCAAGAATTCAGTCATCGCCAGATTCACGGCCCCGTGAGAGGGGGGCGCGATTATCTCGCCCGAAATTGAGCCAGCGCCAGATTTACTAGCCTATGCTTTCGTTACCTGAGAGAGATCGCTTTCAAGCGTCTTGAGGTCCAATCCAGGAGGCGCCCTTTTGAGGCGCTTGCTAATCCAATCTGGGCTAAGGAGGGCGAATGCCTCGTCGGCATAGGTGGTGTAGAACTGCCAGCTCATCTGCTTCAAGGCTCCCCAGGTCACCACCCAGACATTCCTGGGATCGTAGGCGACTGCGGGCACGCAATGCCCATTTTTCTGATTCGGGGCAGCGTTTTCATGAGGGCCGGAAGGGGGAACAATCCAAGAGATGCGGGGGTCGCCTACGCCGTTGGGCACCGTGAAATTGGGGAGGGCCAAGCCGATGTAGCAGCCACCGAAGAGGCAGATGGCGTCCTGGGCCTGAACCACGTTGCTAAGCTCTAGCTGTGCGAAGGCGTGGATCTTGTCATTTCCGAAGCCCGTCTTTCTCCAGTACCTCAGAACGTCAAGCATGCTGACGCCAGAATCTGGGTTCCCGTGCGAGAAGTGATTGTAGACCTTGAGTATCGCCGCGAGAGGAAGAGTTCTCTCCGTGCCGGTATTGGCGGTCCAGTCCTGTATGAGGTGCCCTGCCGCCGCGCAGGTGCAATCTCCGTACTTGTCGTTCCCATACATCGGCCAAGTCTTGACCTTCTCTGCGTAGTCGATGGAGGGGGGAGGAGGAGCAAGGCCCCGTGTCAGATACTTCCCGAAGAGCAGGGTCCGCTTGTCGAACTTCGGAGGTCCTTTGCCTAGCTTCACGCTGAATTCCAGTCGGGCGCCGCTATTTGAGAATTCTCTGAAGATTCGCGAAGAGTCTAGGCTTTCGCATTGGGACCCATGGACCCTAGTGCCTTGTGCAGGCGGTTACGACGATTCTCTCTGAATTCAGACCTTCAGCTCCACCTGTCGCTCGACGTACCCCCAGAACTCCCTTTCGATTTCGTAGCTCCAGAGCGAGATGGGGACCTCCACGAAGAAAATGGCGGGCCAAACGGCGACAGCCTCGAGCAGGGCCACTCCGAGATTCTGGACCCACTTCCCTATGCCGAAGGAGACCCTGAAGTTGTTCGGCTCCCCCGTCACGGTCACGGTGAAGGCCCTGTCTGCTGCCAGCAACTCCCGCAGGAACCCCTCCCGCCTCGCCTGGACTATCCAGCCGCCTTCCTTCTTGGAGCTCTGTGTTTCGTACTTCCTAGTCTGGAAGTACTCTTCGATGGAGTCTGAGAGCAGGTCTAGGTTGCACCCCCTCCCCACGTAATCCCTGGATGCCGACTGCACGTCTTCTAACACTCAGCCCGAGGCTAAAAGGGTGCTCACGTCGAGCAACGACCTGACAGAAGCGAAGCGATGCACTACGACTCTTCTCGTTTAGTAGACGACTCTATGGTGCATTTCCGAATGGCAAACTCTTACGGCTCGAAAGAGACCTTGCTCACGCCATAAGGAGGCTGTACGAGAGGGGGCTCGTCTCTGGAGTGGGAGGCAACGACCTGGAAAGGGTTAGAGCAGCCTACGACCACGAGCGAGGGTAATTGTACCTCCGCCCGGCGGACATTACGAATTCTGCTCGGTACGTCTTGGGCTTGGGATCTCTCTCAGCCTCTCTGCCGGGATTTCGGACACCCTAACCCGCGAATCCACGACCAGCGCACCACGGCCGTCCTGCATCACCATGAGGGGATTCAGGTCGAGCTCCGCGACCTCGGGCATGTCCTCCACCATCTGCCCTAGCCGGAGTATGGTTTCTGCGAGAGCCCTGACGTCGTACTTCGGGCCTCCCCTGTAGCCGTCGAGTATCTGGTAGGTCTTTAGAGAACGGACCATCTTCTCTGCATCCAGCCTCGTGAGTGGGGGGAGCCCCACCGAGACATCCTTGACCAATTCGACGAGGATGCCCCCGGCTCCACAGGCCACCAGCGGTCCAAAGGTGGGGTCGTGTGTGACGCCGACGAACATCTCGACGGCGCCCGAAACCATCTCCTGCACCAAGAATCCATCCACCTTGAATCCCTTTTTACGAAGGTGGTCCTCCATTTCTTTTGCCGCGCCCTTTACCTCCCCGGCAGCGAGCCCGACCTTTACCGCCCCAGCGTCAGTTTTGTGGAGCAGGCCCGGGGCGATCCCCTTGACCACGACTTTCCCCCGGAATGTTTTCGCTGCTTCTGTCGCCTGGCTTGGGTCTTTGACCTGAACCGACTTCACGGTCGGGATGCCATAGCACTTCAGGAGGACCTGTGCATCCGCTGGGTTCAACCATTGCTCCTTCGCCCCCAATGCTCTTGCTACGACGGCTGCGGCTTCGCTTCTCCCCACCTCGAACTTCGGCTTCACGCCGGGGACGCTGCCAAGCCACCTGCCGTAGTCGGTGACCCGCGCTAGGGCTTGAGCAGCCAGCTCAGGGAACGGGTAGGAGGGAATGTGAATGGTGCCGTCCGAGAGCAGACCTGACACTCCCTTGGTCGCCATGAAGGTGCTAACCACAGGCAGCCGCCGGTGAGCAGACTTCACTCCTTTGATTATCTCAGCTGCTCCTTCGTGCAGCTTCTCGGGGAGAGGGGGAATGAATATCACCATGAGGCTGTCCACAGACGGGTCCTCTGCCACGGTCATGATGGCGTGGGCGTAGTCCGAGGGGGTGGCAGCACCGCTCATGTCGATCGGATTCTTTGTAGCTGCTATAGGCAGGAGGAACTTTCTCAACCTCCCCTGCGTCTTTTGAGATAGCTCCGGCACCTTCAGCCCCAGGCTGTCGCAGGCATCAGCCGCAAGAATTCCGGCTCCTCCGGCGTTGGTAATTATGGCGACCCTGTCCCCCTTTGGCACGGGCTGGGTTGACAGAAGGGCGGCGACATCGAACATCTCGTCAAGGGAGTCGGTCCTAATCACCCCCGCCTGCCTGAACAGGGCGTCGACAGTAACGTCAGACGAGCCCACGAGCGCCCCCGTGTGCGACTGTGTTGCCCTGAAACCCGGTGCCGAACGCCCACTCTTCACGGCCACTATGGGCTTCTCCCTGGTTATCCTCTTGGCAAGCCTCGCAAACCTCCTTGGGTCGCCGAACGATTCAATGTAGAGCAGGATGATTCCCACGTTGTCGTTTGTTTCCCAATACTGCACGATGTCGTTACCTGAAACATCGGCCCTATTCCCGGCAGAGACGAACTCGGACAGGCCAATCCCAAGCCTGTCGGCAAGGTCGATGACAGCGACGCCCAGTGCCCCAGACTGGGACCAGAATCCGATGTTGCCCTGAATCGCCTTGTAGGGAGCGAACTGTCCGTTGAGGCTAACCTGGGGGTCGGTGTTGATTATCCCCATGCAGTTCGGGCCTATCATGCGCATGCCTGTTTCTTTGCAGACTCTAACCAGTTCCTCCTGGAGCGCCGCTCCTTGTGTTCCTGTTTCAGCGAAGCCGGACGATATGACGACCAGTGCGTGAACTCCCTTCTTCGCGCATTCCTTCGCAACCCCAATCACGAAACTCGCGGGGACCACTATGAAGGCCAGGTCCACTGGGCCCGGGCAATCGAGCACGGATTCGTATGCTGCCACAGATTGAACGACCCGGGCGCCTCTGTTCACAGGGTATACCGGGCCGTTGAAGCCTCCTTCGACCAGGTTCCTGAAGAGTGCCCCGCCTATAGACTCCTTCTCTCGCGAGGCGCCGATGACGGCTATGCTCCTTGGCCTGAAGAAGTGTCTGACTGCCGCGACCCCGGCTGAAGTGTCGCGCTGCTCGAATGCCTTCAGCGAAGCATGGCTCGAGGTCGGGAAGACTACCCTGATCTTCCCCGGCAGGATCCCAATCTCAACCGGGAAGCCCATCTCCTGGATGCGGTCTACTATGGCGCGCCTCTCCGGGTCCACCGTCAGCTCGAACACTCTGATTTCGGAGTCTCTTGCGGACTGGGCCAGTTGCTTCAGAAGCTCAGTCCCGAGGCCTTTCTCCCTGTAGGCTTCGGCTACGACTATCCCCGGTTCGGCACTGGCTTGTTTGGTGAGGGTATACCCTGCCTGGGCCACCAAGGACCCTCTGCTTTCGCCGACAAGGCTGAACCTTCCCCGTCCGCAAAGAAGGCCATCCACGAGCTCACCTCTCGTGCCGCGGTGGCCCGGAAAGCGCGAGGCTATCGTATCGCTCGACAGCCCGTCCAGGAAGCGTGCGAGCCGGGCTCTGTCCTCGCTTCGTGCCTGTCGGACGCGAACTGTTGTTCCATCGTTCAGTATCACACTCTCTCGGGCCTTGGACATGCAGGAACCAGAACACGTTGCACCTGGCTCTTCCTATAAGTGCATCTCGCTACAAACTAAACCAAATTGTCAGTTGAGGCAGTCACCGCTCAGCCCACTGCCTCTTCCCGCCTTGCATGATTGACGTGTAGCTGTCGCAGACGTTATTCTCCTCCGCAGGAGTCTGGTACCGGACGCAGAAGCCGATGCTAGAGAATGAAGCGCAGGTGTCGCATCGCCCTGCCTGGAGGCTTTCTGGATGAGTGCCTGGGGCCAGCCTGAACCTCGGGGGGTTGGTGGTGCTGGCGGGCTCGGCTTCAGTCATCGCAGTTCTTGCACCTCGGTGGAGGCCAGTAGGTGACACCTACCCTGTCGTGGAAACGTTGCCAGTCCCCAAGCGTCCGCTCTTTCTCCTTCGTTTCCTCCTTGTTCATGACGCCTGCAACCGCGTCGACCCATATTAGGCGCTGGGTCTTCTGGACGGAATCGTCAGGGGAGAGAGAACCGAAACTGACTGGCGTCTCTCCTCGGACTGCACCAGTGCCACCCCCCCTGGGCGAAACAGACCGGCGGGTCCCTCTCAGGCGGAGAGAGCGCGGACGCGCCCATGCGCTAGGATAGTAGGCTACCTTCCCTTGCGCCACGGACCGCCGTGGACGCCCCCAAACATCGGCCTCCGCGGTTGCTCGACCACTCTGAGCACTATCTGCATGGACTCGTCGTCGGAGAATCCAGACTTCTTGAGGGCTGCTCTGAAGGTTCCTAGGACCTCGGCATACTTGGCGGCGTTGGCGCGGAAGATGTCCAGGCGGGTCATCTCCATTTCTCCAATGAGCTTCCGGAATTCCGCGAGCTCTTCGTCAGACGGCGCTTTCTTTGGCATAGTCTCTTTTGCCTCGGAACACAAGGTACGTGGGCCTAGATAAGACCTTACCAAGTACTATCCCACTTTTTGGTGAAGGCGAAAACAGGAATAGTCCTCTTGGTCTTGCGCTGGTACTCGGCGAACTCGAGATAGGTAAGCTTGTCACGACCAGAGGCCGCATCCACTCAGCCCGAGATTCCCTCGAGAAACTCCGTGAACCATGAAGCTGCCGCCTTCGAGACTTCTTCGAGTGTTCCGGGCTCTTCAAACAGGTGAGTCGCACCTGGAATCACGACGAGTTTCTTACGCCCAGTAAGCTGCTCTAGGGCCCTCTCGTTGAGCGACAGCACGTCTGTATCGAGACCCCCTATGATCAACAGGGTAGGAGCCTTAACACTACCCAGGTAGTCCCACGCGAGGTCGGGCCTCCCTCCCCTGGAGACTATGGCGGCAACTTCGGGGCGTTTCACTGATGCCACAAGGGCAGCAGCCGCCCCTGTGCTCGCTCCGAAATAACCAATGGAAGCCCCTTCCGTCTTATCGAGCAGCCAGTCGGTGGCTCCGCCCAACCTTTCGGCTAGCAGGTCGATGTCGAAACGATTCTCGTATACCTGATCTTCCACATTTGTGAGGAGATCAAAGAGCAACGTTCCGATGCCCGAATTCCTGAGAACGCTGGCGACATAGTTGTTCCTTGGACTGAATCTACCGCTGCCGCTTCCGTGGGCGAAGAGGATGACGGATTGCGCCCCAGGTGGCAGCTCAAGGATGCCATCGAGGTTGACACCTCCCACTCTCATCTTGACTTGCAGACCAAGTCACCCTATGCTCCCCGTGAGCGTTCGAATAATGCGGGCTCGGGCTACTTAACCTGGGTTGATGATTTTCACTGGTAGGAATCAGGAAAGATGGAGGCGGCGGACGCTACCGTGAAATGGGAATGGGGCGGATAGGACGACGACGGGCACGGGAGGGACATCACTCCCGCTTTAGGAAGGCTTGTCCTCCCATTAAATAAGAGAAGATGGGCAAAGACGAGTGAACCAATGATATGCCGTGCCTCAGCGGAAGAGTAACCTCAGTCGGATGTGACTTGGAAGAATCGAGACCTAGAAATGCCTAGCAAGAGGACCCACAATATAGGACTCGACGCATTGGTCAAGCTGTACGGGCAACCTTTCTCCTTGATGCTGGGCATCGACCTAAAGTCTCGCAGGGCAGAGGAGATTACCAAGTGGTTCCTCGCTTCGATATTGTACAGCAAACCGATTCGGGAATCTTCTGCAACCGCCACCTACAGGGTCTTTGAGTCCGGAGAGGTGCTCTCACCCACGAAGATAGTGGAGACAGGCTGGGAAGGGCTCGTCTCACTACTCGACGAAGGCGGCTACACCCGGTACGACTTCAGCACAGCATCCAAACTCCTAGAGGTATTCGGAAATGTCAGGGAACAGTATGGAAGCGACCTGAATCTTCTCTACGCCGCTGCTAGAGACAACGATGATCTGGAGAAATTGCTGGCGGGCCTTGGGAAAGGAATCGGGCCGACGACGGTGTCGATATTCCTGAGAGACATGAGGTATGCTTGGCCTAAGGCCGACCCCGAGCCGTCCCCGCTGGTAAGACTGGCCATGAACGAACTTGGAATCAAGGACGTAAAGCAACTGGCGAAAAGGAGGCGTGTTGACATCGTGAGGCTCGAAACCGCGCTGTTAAGGCTCGGCAAGGATTTCATAAGAAAGGGAAAGGCAATCAGCATACGGCTGGACTGACATGAGTTGAGTGAGGAATGAGCTACTTCGACTCCGCATATCGAGGGACCCCGCCTTGGGATATTGGAAGACCTCAAGGAGAATTCGTCAGGCTCGAGGAAGAGGGCGCGATAGCTGGGGACGTTCTTGACGTTGGTTGTGGGACAGGTGAGAATTCGCTCTTTCTCGCTAGCAGGGGGCACAGAGTCCTAGGCGTGGATTCTTCTAAGTTAGCAATCAAGAAGGCCAAGGGGAAGGCGAACGAGCGGAGAGTGAAAGCTGATTTCAGGGTCTGGGATGCCCTCCGCCTTCACGAGCTCGGGATGCAGTTCGACTGCGCCATTGATTGCGGCTTCTTTCACACGCTCTCGGACGAAGCCAGAGTTCGTTACACGCGGAGCCTGCATTCTGTGCTGAGGCAGGGAGGGGCGTACTTCATGCTTGCCTTCAGTAACGAGGAGCCGAGCTGGGGCGGACCAAGACGAATCAGCAAGGAAGAGATTCACCTAACATTTGACGTGGGATGGGAAGTAAAGTCAATCGAGAGGGCGAGATTCGAGGATCGACTCGGTGAGGGAGGCGTCAGAGCGTGGTTATCTGTAATATACAGAGTCTGAGACGATTACCTGCAAGAGATGGGTGAGAACTCCGCCGTTTATCTCCAGTCGTCTTCGTGTTCTTGGTTCCAACAGATGATAGACAGGTCTGGCTATGGGCACTCGGTCATGCTTCCGTGCCTGTTCATCACACTCTTTGGCGCAGGAATCGTAGCCTCAGGTGGGCAGCGAAGCACCTTGGACCATTTCGTCTGATAGGATGAAGGAGAAACAGCAAGTGCGGTGGTCAGTCGGTTCCATTGGGTGGTCTGTTCGACCGCAGCTAGCTAATCTCCTCTCCGTGGTAGGATATTAGTGTCGACTGGGGGTACGTCGCGTCGAACAAATGTCTGCGCTCTGGGGGAAGACTAGAGTCCACCTCTTCCAGGGAGATATCACAGATCAGGAAGTTGACGCGATAGTGAACGCGGCCAACTCAACCCTCCTGGGAGGCGGCGGGGTCGACGGTGCCGTTCACAGGAAAGGAGGACCCGCGATTCTTGAAGAATGTAGGAGAATCCGTCAACGCGATTTTCCTGCCGGGCTTCCCAGCGGCGGCGCTGTCATTACAACCGGCGGAAGGCTAAGGGCCAAGCGCGTCATCCACACTGTCGGACCGGTCTGGAGGGGAGGCCAAAATAACGAAGCGGAGACCCTCGCATGCTGCTATAGGAACTCGTTGGGCATCGCCATAAGAGAAGGGCTTGGCAGCGTTGCATTCCCCTCAATCAGCACTGGTGCCTATGGATATCCAATCGAGATGGCCAGCAGGATAGCGCTGAAGACCGTCAAGGAGTTCGTCGAAGGAGAGGGGCAACCAGCCGAAGTGGCGTTCGTCCTTTTCTCCGATGGCGACCTGAAGGTCTACCTCACTGCTTTGCGCGAATTCGAATGAGCGAGGTGAGGGCGATCGCCTACCCGTTTCATCTCGGCTTTCTTTTCTTCCTTGTGACCAGCTCGGTTTCCCTCGAAATCCAGTCCAGGTAACCGCGGCTCCCTCCCTCGACGCGGAAAGCGATTATCTCCGGGGTCTCGTAGGGATGAACCCGTTTGACCGTCCGCTCGAGTGCGTCGAGCAGCTCAGACCTTGTCTTCATCAGAAGTAGGCTTTCGTCGGCAGATTCCAGCTTACCCTTCCACCAGTAGCTGCTGTGCACCGTGTCAATCGTGTTCACGCAGGCGGCAAGTCGCTGCCGCAACACTTCCTGCGCAATCCTCTCCGCCGAACCTTTCGGACAGGTAACCGAAACCAGCGAGTGCATATCCTGAAGGCCCTTGGCTGCTCATAATAGCCGTTCGAACTCGACCACGCCACAAGTACCCTGATTCTTCGTCGTTTAGCAGGTCGTAAGGAGATGCCCGCGGCCTACTTGGCAGCCTTGAAGTATTCCACTACGTTCCTTCGCGTGAAATACCAAAGCAGGACTATGCCCCAGATTATGCCGACGATGCTGATGATATCAAGAACGGCTCCTATGAGCATCAGTATCCTTGCCCAGTTCCTCCCCGATAGAAGAGCCAGAGCGAACAGAAGCGTCAGGACGCCGAGGATGACAACAAAGACCCCGAATATCCCGAGGATGAGGCCTATGCCAATCATGGCTAACGAACCAAGAATCTGGAGTACAGCCAAGATCGTGACGCCGAGAGGTCTCTGAAGCGGCGGAGAAGGCTGACCCATTGGAGGTGTCGGCCCTGGAGCGGCGCCGGAAGGAGTGACGACCTGGAGAGGTCTGCCACAATTCGGACAGAGGGTAGAACCCTGAGTGTATTCCTTTCCGCAGTTGGGACAGAAAGGCAACCGCGTCGATTTCAGTGCATGTTATGATATTTAAAGACAAGACGTCGATTCAGTCTTAGGCTCTTTGTCTATGACTTGAACTGGTAACTCGGTCGGTGTCTCGGCTGGCTATTGCAATTGTTCGGGCTTCGACTTGATTTCCACAGGAGGGTATGGCCCGTTGGGATGGGACTGCTTGTATGCCTGCTCGAGCGACTTGGCTGCAGCGTCCCATTCTTCCTGCTTGGTGGGCTCCTGCGTCGACGACAACGTTGAATCTGATTCATAGTCACATGAGATTGTGGTATTAAAGCGGGCCTACCCTGCAGTTATCATCAGGGCGGTAGACCGGTCCGCGCCTTGGAGAGCAGGCCCTCAAGCCAGGATTGGTGCTTCCGTCTCATGTCGTTCGGCCTCACAGCGCCGTTGAGAGCGGCCAGCCAGCCGTTCTGAGTCTCCTCTGTCTTGACATAGCACCCGGCGGAGGTCGCCTCAATCAGCCACGCGTGATAGGCGTCGATTCCTATTGTCTTTGCGCCCCACGCCAGCCTTTCGACGGGGACGAACTCCTCGACTCTTGAATCGAGAGTCACTCCGAAGGTCTTCCAGCGGAATTTCGAGCCAGCTTTCAGGTCCGGGCCGCCTCCCTCGATTGCGACATTTGCAGAGTTGGAGTACCAGGTCGGCCAGAGCAGAGCCCGAACCAGCCAGGCCCAGACGACCTCGGGTTTCACGTCCATGGCCAGCTCGTTCTTGACATGCACCCGGGCTCTCTCCGGGGCGTATTTCTCCGGCCAGCGAATCATTCTTCGTCTCGTGCTCCCGGGTCGGACATCATCATTTCGGGTGCATTGGCTCCCAGCGCGAACTCAGCCACCGAGGGGCCAGCGGATTCCAGAGATGCCGAGGACCTCCTTCAGTCTCGGGTCCTCCCTGGCCTTGACGAAGAGAGGGGAGTACATCAGGTCCATAACGCGCAGTGTGTGTTCCTGTGCTGCGCTCCGCATGTATTCGAAGAACTTGTCCATGTCTCCAAGGGCGTAATAGATGAATCCTGGGAGGGACGCCCTCGCCCAACCGCTCTTGTGCGTCTGCGCGAGCTCGGCGAGCAGGTCCTCGGCCACCTTCCTTCTCCCCATGAGCGCGGCGAGGTACCCCTTGTACAGTTCGGTGAACTCCCAGTTCGGGGCGAGAGATTCGAGCTGTTTCAACTCCGATTCCGCGTCGGCTAGGTTCCCCTTCCAAATGTGGTACGTGCACATCCATCTGTGCGTGTTCAAGGGGTTCAGATGAAGGGTCCTCTGCAGGTGGTTCAGAGCCTCGGCCTCCCTACCTGTGTAGAGGTAGGCTGCGCTCAGCCTCTCAATCGTCAGCGGAGAAAGAGGGTCGAGCTGGTACGCCGTCTCAAGGAGATGGACCCATTCCTCGGGGGACCCGAGCAGTGCCATGACCGCCCCCAGGTCGTCGTAGGCCTGAGCCAGGTTGGGGTTGAGCTCAATCGCCTTGCGGGCCTCGGATTCCATGACATGGAAGGGTTCGTCCCCCATGAAGGCGACTGTCGAGAGAAGTGAGTGGGCCTCGGCAAGGTTCTCGTTGATAGTCAGGGCCTGCTTGAGGTACGACCTCGCCGTGTTCAGTGACTCGTTCCACGAAATGAATCCGGCGTTCCCCAGAGACAGGTATCCTTGGGCCATCCCCACATAGGCCCTGGCGAAACGCGGGTCCCTGTCGATAGCCTGCTGGAAGAACTGCAGAGACTGCCTCAGCGGGCTCTCTTCCTTCGCGTACATCAAGTCCCTTCCCTGGAGGAAGCTCATGTACGCGGTTACGTCTTCCGTGCCCTTCTCGGCCGTTGCGGGAGAACCTGCCTTCTTCAGCGCAAGAGGGAGCGAATCCGCTACTTTATTCGCTATGTCGCTTTGCACAGCGAAGACGTCGTCCAAACTTGCGTCGTACTTCGACGCCCACAGGTGCTCCTCCGAGTCCACCTCCACTACCTGTACCGTAACTCGTATCCTGTTCCCGGCTTTCCTCACACTCCCCTCGACGATGGTGCCGACGCCCAGCTCTCTCCCTATTGCCGAGATGTTCAGCTGCTTCTTCTTGTAGTTCATCACAGAGGTGCGCGCAATCACCTTGAGCCCCTTCACGAGGGAAAGGCTGGTGATGAGCTCCTCCGTCATGCCGTCGGCGAAGTACTCGTCGTTGGGGTCAGGACTGATGTTGACGAACGGCAGGACCGCTATCCTGTCGATTGGAAGGGGTTCGTTCCCCATTTCCCTCTGCTCAATCTCCCAAGGGAGCTCCAGCCTGTACACGTCGATGGGTATCGAGATGTTCTTGAGCTGCCGAGGTTCGAGCTTCACAAAGCGGAATGGAACTTTGTTTCTTACCTGGTCGTAGACCTGGGCGCTGAGGCAAATCTCTCCTCCTCCCGCCAGAGGATAGATCCTCGAGGCTATGTTTACCGCGTCGCCGTATACGTCGGTGTCGCGATGGATTACGTCCCCCACGTGTATCCCCACCCTAACCAGGACTCTCTCAGGGGAGGTCGTCTCCTGCTGGTGCAGGGCCTGCTGAAGCTCGACGGCGCATTCGGTTGCCTGAAGTGCACTATCGAACTCGACCAGAAACGCGTCACCAATCGTCTTGATCTCCCTCCCCCTGTGCTTGGCGAAGAGAGGCCGGATGAGATTCCGGTGACTCTCCAAAAGCTTCATGGCCAGAGACTCGTTGGCTTGCGAGAGAGCAGTGTAT
>DASPOK010000058.1:0-2877 GCA_035626075.1 Nitrososphaerales archaeon | reverse complement strand
AGATGCCGCGGGTCGGATTATGGCGGTAATCTACCGGTGAACCGAGAACGAAGCCTACCAGACTCACGCCCACGGTCGGGTTTACGCAGTTCAATGTGCAGACTCGACCATCTGAATAGAAGGAGCTGTCGCCGGGCCAGTGTCGTCAAGCTTCTTGACCCTCTATTTGAGATTCGGTGCTTGCAGAACTCAGGCCCAAAGGGCCCATAACACTCGATCGTATCGCCCGCGGGAAGGCAACAGACATTCTTAACTCACCAGCTGGGCTGTTCAAGAGCCAATGGGCGCGCCTTTCTACCCGACGTCTGCAGTTGTAATCGAGAAAATGCTCGCCCTGGCCGGGGTGAATTCGAAGTCCATCGTCTATAACCTGGGGTGCGGAGATGGGGAAATCGTGGTAGCTGCAGCCCGCAGTCACAATGCCATGAAGGTGGTGGGCATTGAGCAGAACCAGAAGCTCTGCTCTATTGCTCTCAGAAAGACGCGGCACCTTAGGAATGCCATCATAATCAACGCAAACTATGACGACGTGGACATTTCTGAGGCCAACGTTGTTACACTGTATCAGAGCGCAAGCGAGAATGCGAGACTGAAGCCGAAACTCCTCAACGAGCTTTCTGCAGGCTCCATGGTAGTCTCACACGACTTCGGGATTCCGGGATGGCGTCCTGCGAAGTTTCATACCTTCAGAGAGGGGAACCACAGGCAAAGAGTCATTGTCTACGTCATAGGTTCCCAAGAGCCTCCTCGACACCAAGGTTTGCGAAGTGCTCATTCCTGATGGAGCTCAGGGGCTTCTGAAAGGCATAACTATGGCGCCACGACCTCATCTCCGAATTTGTCTGATTACGCTGCAGAAGAAGAGAAGTTGAGGAAGCTGTACGACCAAGCGCGCACACAGGGAAACAAGAAGAAGAAAAGGGAGTACAAGGAAAGGATTGCAGAACTGAATCGACTCCGCAAGGCCGCTGAGCGAGAAAGAAACAGATCGAAGCATTAGGGTCTCTGCGTCATCTCCTGCCTATTGTTCTGCTTGACGTGAGCCTCAATTTCACTCAATCCCCCGCTTCAGGGTTGCTTCAGTGGTCGCGGGTGCGAGGCGTGGGGATAGCCACGAGGCAAGAAGTGAACTCCTTTCCGAAGGACTCAACCTGCTGCCGGCATCATCATCGCCCGAGATTCTTTAGGGCCTCCTTCATGGCCTGGGTCCGTGTCTTAAGAACCCCTATCTCTGCATCCAACTTCCTGCACGCTTCCTCCTCCGATGAAAGCTGGGCATCCAACTCACCAATCTTACTGGGTGCGGTGTCAAGGTCTAGCGAAACCTGGCTGAGGGGCATGTAATCTAGCGGGCGAGGCACGCTGGCGAAGAGCTCCCTCTGCAGCCTGTTGACTTCGCTAAGTTTCCCCTCGTCAGTCGCGGCTAGCCACTGGACTTCCCTGGCCGCTCGGAGCGTCTCATACAGCTGGTCCTGAAGCTCGACGTATGCCTCCCAGTACTTTCGCCAGGCTTGATTGAATGAGTCAAGTACCGCTTCTGGGCTGTCCGATCCGCCACTTTCCGACTGGTCCAACACGGGTCGGGCTTTGACGTGCACTATAGCCTTTGCCCATACTTAATAGAGACGACCAATGAATGAATGGAGAAAATGACTTTGACTGTTCTGAAATCCAGGGGGTGAGGCGAAGTGTCGCACGAGACGAGCTACTCCCGGCTGCTGAAGCAGGAGAGAACACTCGACCGATGCCCTAGGTGTGGGAAGAGCCTCATAGTGACGGCCGGGACCGGATCGGAACTTTGCTGCAGTAGCTGCGGCCTCGTGTTGAAGGACAGGATCGTTGAGACTGGGCCCGAGTGGAGACACTTTTCCGGAGATGGAAAGGAGGACCCAAGCAGGACTGGAATCCCCACTTCCATCGCACAGCATGACATGGGGCTTGCCACAGTAATAGGAGTCGCCAATAAGGACGCGTCAGGAAAGTCACTATCTGGGTCGATGAAGTCCACCGTAGAGAGATTGAGGACATGGGACAGGAGAAGCCAAGTGCACGAGTCAGTAGACAGGAACCTCAGGCAGGCATTCTCCGAGTTGCGAAGACTATCGGAAAAGCTTGCGGTTTCGGAGTCCGTCACCGAAAGGGCGGCATACTTCTATCGGAAGGCGCTTGAGAGGAACCTGGTCAGGGGAAGGTCTATCACTTCAATCATCGCTGCGTCGCTGTATGCTGCCTGCCGCGATGGGCAAATCCCTAGGAGTCTGAAGGACGTCGCTGCGGTCAGTAACATCAAGAAGAAAGACCTCGCGAGGTCCTACAGGCTACTTCATAGAGAGATGGATCTCAGGATGCCAGTTACCGACCCTGCCCGATGTGTAGCTGCTATCGCGTCCCGGGCGAGGATGACAGAGAAGACGCAGAGAAGGGCCCGCGAAATATTGCGCATGGCGCAAGTAGCGGGAATATCTGCAGGCAAGGACCCGATGGGTCTTGCGGCCTCGGCTCTATATGTGGCCTGCACCTTGGAAGGGGAGGAAAAGACTCAGAAGGACGTCGCAGAGGCTGCGGGGGTGACCGAGGTCACCATCAGGAATAGGTACAAAGGGCTCAGACAGGCACTCGGCATCTGAACGCGTTTGCGACAGGCAAAGATAGAGGAGGGCTGGTTGTCCCATTCTTGGATCAACCAACACTAGTCCGCCGCGTGTATTGCCGGCTAACCTTCGGTCTTCCCAGTATGCTCGGGGGTAGATGCCGCAGGCTTCTCAGAACTCTGTACGACCTGCCCAGAGGCAAACCTTTCCGAGACTTGGGTGATCTTTATTCTCACGTTTTGGCCCCGTTGTGTTCCGGGAACAAAGACCACGAATCCCTCTATCC
>DASPOK010000057.1:0-2245 GCA_035626075.1 Nitrososphaerales archaeon | reverse complement strand
AGGTCGCCCAGGAAATTCTCATGCAGAAGACGGAGTACCAGTTCTGCAGCCACGGCCCCGCTTCCCTGGGAGGAGAGCGTCACCCCGTCGGCAACGGCGAAGAGTCCGAGCCTTTCGTCAACCAGTACCCTGTCCTCGTATGGGTGCGCGCTTCCAGGAACGGAGCGTGAGGCAACTTCTAGCATGCTGGGTGGCTCGGAGAAGACGTGGCGTATAAAGTCGGATACGAACCGGTTCTCCTCTGCCGCCTGAAACTGTTCTCTGACAAAACTCAATTAGCGCTCCCGCCCTGTAGCCTTGGAACTGGATGCCAGGGACGTTCAAAGCGTACATGAAAAACATCACAGCAAAGACTGGGATGAGCCGAGAGGACTTCTGGAGACAGGCAAAGGAGAAGGGGTTTGTGAAAGGCGGTAAGATAGTTGCAAAACACTCGGAACTGCTGGTCTGGCTCAAGTCAGACGTCGGGCTCGGGCACGTGCATGCGAACTTCATCATAATGTACCTGCGGCTGAGGGTCGACGATCCAACCGTCAGCGCTGGCATGAAGAAGTGGGCCGTAAGCACCGGATACTAAAGCCACGCCTCTGTGTTGGGATTGGACGGTCGCCGGCACTTCAGTCATGCTGCGCTAGATTCTCAGGTTTGGAAATCGGAGATTCGCTTTGAAACCGAAGATGGATTTGCATGCACCCAGGGTTCACAGCGAAAATTGAAAGTCGGAATTGTAATCTCAACGAACGAACCGGAAGTCGTTTGGAGTGTCTTCAGGTACGGCGCTAAAGCCGTCGAGAATAAGCACGCCGTGTAGACCCTCCATCTGGGGCCGGGAGTTGAGAGCGAAGAAATCCACGACAACAAATTCGATGCACAGAATATGATGAAGGAGTTCGTCAACGAGGGAGGGACGATTTTGACGTGAGGGACTTGTCTGAAGATCAGGAAGAAGGGCGGGACGGAACTCTGCCCAATTTTCACTGTGCAAGACTTGGTAGACCTCACTAAAGATTCCGACAGAGTCCTGACCTTTGGCTGACGTGGTGGCTATTGAGTAACTGGGCTAGTATGTCCTTCGAGCTAGGTAGAAAATCTGCACGATGGAAACGCCGATCCAGAGGACAATTAGGACCACAATCAGGTACCAAAGGTCCAGGCTCCTGGAGGTGAAGAAGTTCACGAGGACCAATGTCAAGATGATGACGCCTAAGATCATTCTGAACATCCGGATGGCGAACCAATTTCGTCTTGCGCGCCCGAACCCATAGTTCCTTGCTCCCGCACCCTGCCAGCGCTGCTCAAACTCCCTGAGCCTCTGTTCGTTCATGTAGTATTTCCCACCGATTTCGACGAATATGCCGGTCTGTCCGAGGCGCTCCTTCATCGCCTTCTGGAACATCTCGTGGACTCCGAGCTCCCGGGCGGTCAGGGCCTTGTCGGGGCTGGTCGCTCCCCTCTCACGAAACTTCTGGGCCAGGGTTTCAATCCACTGTCTCCATCTGCCGCGGTTCCGCTGCACGAGGACCCCTTGGTCGATGATGCTATTTTAGCCTCGGACGGGGGCCAGAAACTATGCCAGTAATTCGTGCATGCGTTGCCAGGGCAAGAGGTTGAACTTCATCCAATCTCTGAGATGTAATGGGCCGTAGGGTCGCACAGGTGGGTGGAATTGACCTGTGCGGTGAAGTCTTGATGAGGCTCGATGGCTGGCCCTGCATAAGGTTGGAGTGGCTGATTCTTCTAACGTGGAAGGTACGTGGCAAGACAATCCAAGAACCCGATTTGCTGTAACAGGCTTAGCCATGCGACGAGGACTGAACAGAGAACTGCAAGGAAGCCGAGCTTCGATATCTTGTGATGGAACACTACACTTCCCGTCGCAATGCCGAACGAGCCTCCCACTAGGGCCAAGACGAACAGTGCCCTTTCAGGGATGCGCCACTCGCCATCGATAGCTCTCTCCTTGTCGATGCCCATGGAGAGGAAACCAATGGTACCTGTCAGGAGCAACCATACCCCAATCGCTTCGTACAGGAGATTGCTCTGTAAGCAGCCCAGCATCGACCACCTATTGGACGATGCTAGATAAGGAACCTCGTCGCCGTGTATAGGGTTCATTGCGCCTCCGCCGGGACAACAACTCATCCTGCGTTGGGCTATAATTAGTGGGCGGGCTGAACACATCGCCGAAGCTTTGTGCGTACACCCCCACCATTTCAACGGAGTCTTCTACTCCCGCCCTCCAGAG
>DASPOK010000056.1:0-2244 GCA_035626075.1 Nitrososphaerales archaeon | reverse complement strand
AAAGCCTGCGCCAGTTGGAGCCGTCAAACACAACGTCCTTTGACTCAGCCCATCTTCTTCTAGTATGCATGCATGATGAGTCATGGTAAGGCCATAACGCCCTCGGTCGCGGAGTGAGGCGACATCCGCTATTCGAGCGATGGATAAACGCAGATTAGAGGGGCTAAGCCGCGGTCTGTCCTGTGGAGAAGGGACTTCTCGAGAACGTAACCTCCTCAAGAACACGGCTCAGAATCCTGAGCCTTATGTCCCAAAGGCCAAGAACACTGCGCGAGCTTGCGAAGCTCACGGATATCTCGGTCCAGGGTGTCCTCAGGCATCTCAAGGCGCTCGACGAAATGGGACTGGTTCAGGAAAGGACCATCAAGAGCAAGGAATTTCCGACCAGAAAGCTGTATTCGGTCAAAGGAGTCCGTGTTGACGATTTCTCTGTCGAAGACTTGATGATCGTGAAGGCATCAAAACGATCCCCCGCCGGGTCCGCCCAGGAACTCCCTTCTGAAGGATTCGAGAACCTAGCGGGCGAAATCCTGTTGGACCGCAGGCGGATCAAGGACAAGGCAAAGAGACTGGCCAGAATGATCGAAGGGCTGACAGAGAACGAGACCAGGTTGATGAAAGCCATCGCCGATCTGAGACTGGCAGACGACGAACGCTTGGTCCTCCAGACCGTCTTCACCGAAGAAACGCTTCAGGAGGCAGAGGAAATTCTCTCAAGAGTCCAGGGCCTCCGGAATGCCAGAAGGTCTATAGACAAAGCACTGGCCAAGGCGAGGCGGATTGGCAGCAAGTAGAAAGCTGGTGATGGTCACCAATGACGACAGTGTCCAGAGCAACGGCGTCATAGAGCTCGCCAGGGCTGCGGCAAAGCACGCAGACGTCATCATAGTTGCGCCAGAGCAGCCGCAGAGCGCCACGGCCCTTAGCCTGACATTCCACAAGCCTCTGAGAGTGACAAGAGTCCATCGCGAGGAGTTCGAATGCTACGCGGTCTCGGGCACCCCCGGAGACTGTGTCATGATTGGGGTGAACAAGGTCCTCCCCAGGAAACCGGACCTTGTCATTTCGGGAATCAACATAGGTGACAACAACACTTTCCAGGACATACTTGCGTCCGGGACCGTCGCGGCTGCACTCGAATCTGCCATAACAGGGATCCCCGCCATCGCCTTCTCGATGGAAGTCTCTGGGGAATCGCTATTCGCTCTTGAATACGACCAGCCCGACTTCGCCAACGCCGCCGCCATTTCTGGGGAGATAATCAGGGACGTCATTGTGAACGGGATGCCTGGAGGAGCCGAGATCCTGAACGTCAACTTCCCTTCGATGGTCGAGCCCACCACTCCCATCATGTTGACCGGGGTCGGCAGGAGGAAGTACACCGACAAGGTGATTGTGAGGCGGGACCCAAGAGGGCGGGCCTATTACTGGCTGTTCGGAGAGAGGCTCTCCCGTTTCCCCGCGAATACAGATGCCGAAGCGGTGGTCATCGAAAAGAGAGTTTCAATTACGCCCATTGTTCTCAGGATGTCTGGTCCCATCACCAAGGACCTTGAGGGGCTCCGAGACAGGGTGGAGCAAAGGCTCGGGCCACGCTCCCCAGGGCGCCCCAACAGCTAGTGGAGTCATGTCGAGTACGAAGTCGCCATCGGGGGGCTGGGAGAGGATCGATTCCGAGATGAGGGTTGTGAGGCTCAGGGCGCCTCTCCAGCTTATGGTCCCGGCCCTCATCTTCCCCTCGCTATCGAAGGCCACAAGAGGGTTGACGCTCTTCCCAGGCAGGATGGGCCTGGCGCTGGGGGCGCTGCTGGTGGTATCGAGCGCCGTAATGGGTTTGCTCCTCTACGGCCCCACGGGCCCCTGGGGGGGAGTTCTTTCATTCTGGTTGATAGGGACGGCCGGGGTTGCGATGCTCGCGAGCGGCCTGAGGCCAATCGCCTTTGTCAAGCCCATCTGCGTCAGGTGCAGGCTGCTTCCGGTGATCAGGGAGCACGAGGCAATCCACCTTTCTGGGGTTGCAAGCGAGAGGCAGGTGTGGGAGTCCATGAAGGCAAGGCATAGCGTCGAGAGCCTTGGCTTGAAGGGCGACCCTTCCATCTGCACATTCTGTCCAATACCGAAGAGGCTTTCCGAGCACTAGGTGAAAGCGATGGTCCATCGAGTCGCGGTAGTCGATTCAGAGCTCTGCCAGTCGAGGAAATGCGGACTGGAATGCATCAAGGAGTGTCCGGTGAACATCAACGG
>DASPOK010000055.1:0-11918 GCA_035626075.1 Nitrososphaerales archaeon | reverse complement strand
GCTGGTCCAGAGACGATGCGGGGACGAGTCGGGGCTCGAAGAAGCGCCAGGAGAACCAGCATCTGACGAAGTCGGCCTTAACGCTCTGCAGATTGTCAGCCAACGCAACGGCTGCCTTTGCGGACGCGGTCTTCGGCTCCACGTCCCCTCGCGCGAGTATCTCCGTCTCCTCCAGCTTGTCCAGAAATCTTCCCTCTGGGAGGCTGATAGAGAGGATGTGCGGGAAGACTATGGACTTTGGCTCTTTGGCGCCGGCATACCTCCACGAGTCGTCTATGTTGATGCCGAAGCTGAATTTCGTTGTTAGGTCCATGAAGCAATCACACCCAGCCGGCAATTCGATCGCATGTCTTATTTCGTCTTCGGTCCACCACACAAGCAGGTTCGCGAACGGCCTGCCCACGTCTGGCGAGGAGTATCATTGGGCAACAGCTCCTATTCCAAGAGAGGGTCCTTTGTGGACCACTCCTGTCATTGCCGCACTCGCACCACGACCCCGTGATTTTCCCTTAGGTAGCATGACACAGAAAATGGCATGCGGTTAGAGAAGCGCATTTAACCAATCGTTATCTGAGGGGAATGCATCTACCCAAATGAAGACTGGGTGAATGAAAAGTGGACCAAACAACAAGTGGGCGTTCTGCCTTTGGATGGCCCGGCATAGAACCGCGCTGGACAAGGGGTAACAAGGAAGGCGTCGGTACTGCGTATTCAGATGACAGCAAGGTTTGGTTCACACTTTGGAGGGGGACGCTTACAGAGGCCTACTATCCGACGATCGACCAACCACAACTCCGAGACTTGGAATATCTAGTCTCTGACGGCAGAACCTTCTTCCATGAAGAAAAGAGACATCTCGACTCAAGCATTCAGAGGATTTCCCAACATGCGCTTGGCTATCGGGTAATCAACTCGGACCCGCAAAGAACCTACAAAATCAGGAAAGAGATAATCGCTGACCCCCACCTTCCTTGCGTGCTGCAGCACACGAAGGTTGAAGGCGGAAGTCAGTTTCTCTCTGGTCTCAAACTCTACGCTCTCTGTGCTCCGCACCTCGGTGTGGGTGGGAGGAACAACAACGCTCGCGTAATCGAAATCGCCGGCAGGAGAATCCTCGCCGCAGAGAACGAAGGGATTTGGCTCACTCTTTGTGCGACGGTTCCGTTCTCGCATCTCTCCTGTGGCTACGTGGGCTTCAGCGATGGATGGACAGATTTGTCCCAGAACATGCAGATGGACTGGGAGTTTGACAACGCGCTGAACGGAAACGTGGCTTTGACAGGTCAGGTGGATCTGTCACAGTCACACGAATTCACGCTTGGCCTGGCATTCGGGAGTAGTCTTCACAACTCTGTGACCACGCTCTTCCACTCGCTGGCCATTCCGTTCAGGGACAACCGGAGAAGATTCATCGAGCAGTGGGAACGACCGCACAGAGGAATCAGACCTCTCGAGACCGCTTCAGGGGACGGAGGATTCCTCTACCGCTCCAGCTACAGTCTCCTCCTTGCTCACGAGGACAAGAGCTATCCTGGTGCCTTCATTGCGTCTCTTTCGATTCCTTGGGGCGAAGCCAGGGGGGACGAAGATAGGGGAGGGTACCATCTTGTCTGGACGCGTGACCTCGTGAACATTGCGTCCGCCTTCCTCGCCGCAGGGGACAAAGAGACCGCGCTTAGGACCCTCATCTATCTGGCTGTGACTCAGAGGGAGGACGGAGGGTTTGCGCAGAACTTCTGGATCGACGGTGAGCCCTACTGGAGCGGCACCCAGCTCGACGAAGTGGCCTTGCCGATAATCCTTGCCTGGCGACTCAATCGTGAATTGGAGCACGGGAACTTCGACCCCTATCCCATGGTCTTGCGAGGAGCGAAGTACCTTGTTCGACAGGGTCCCGTAACGCAACAGGACCGATGGGAGGAGGTGGGCGGCTATTCCCCCTCTACCCTCGCGTCAAACATCGCTGCTCTAATCTGTGCTTCTCAGTTTGCGCGCGAACGTGGCGATGAGAAGGCAGCCGAGTACCTGGAGGAGTACGCAGACTTTCTTGAATGCCACATCGAAAGGTGGACAGTAACCACTCAGGGTACATTGGTGCCAGGAATCAAGACGCACTACATCAGGATTCAACCAGCTGACGTCGGCGACCCAACTCCAAGGGAGGACCCAAACGTGGGAACCCTGACTCTGGTCAACGTAGAGCCGGGAAAACAGGCTACTTTTGCGGCAAGAGAGATCGTAAGCGGAGAGTTCCTTGAACTGGTGCGATATGGGATCAGAAAGGCGAGCGACCCGATAATAGTCGACTCGCTCAAGGTGGTGGATCGGATTCTCAAGGTCGACACGCCGCTCGGACCTTGCTGGCACAGGTACAATCACGATGGATACGGCCAGAAAGAGGATGGAGGACCCTATGAAGGATGGGGGAAGGGGAGGGCGTGGCCCCTGCTCACCGGAGAACGGGGTCACTATGAAATTGCTGCCAAGCGAGACCCGACCCGGCACATCAGGGCGATGGAGCGCTTCTCATCTTCTGGAGGGCTCCTTCCTGAGCAGATTTGGGACGAGCCGAACAGAGAAGACGCACACATGCAGTTGGGCGAGCCGACGGGGTCCGCGACCCCCTTAATGTGGGCCCATGCAGAGTACATCAAGCTGCTTCGTTCGGCGCACGATGGCAGAGTCTTCGACCTAGTACCCGAGGTCGCCAAGCGTTACGTCGAGGATAGGTCGAGATGCAAGAGGCTGGAAATCTGGAAGCAAAACCGACAGGTCAGCACGGTGAGGGGCGACCACATCCTTCGCATCCAGGGACCCAGCGCGTTCGTCCTGCACTACTCTATGGACGACTGGCACACCGCTACCGATTTGAGGTCTGACCCAACCTCTCTAGGAGTCGAATACGTGGATATCGACTGCCAAGCCTCTCAAGGCAGGTCCGTCCTTTTCACCTTCCTGTGGACTGATAGCAACACCTGGGAGGGACGAGACTACAAGGTTTCGGTAGTCTGATTCTGCCGCTAGATTCGGTTGGTAATGCAAATTCTGAAATGCGTTCCGCTGAACCGAGACAGGAATCGACCCTGAGAGTTTTGGCTAGTGGATTGACGACGTTCTCAGGCGAGAGAACATGGAATTGCTGCCATGGGCATTTCGGCAATCAGGCGGTCTTCTGCGTGCTAGAATTGCAGGACAGTCTTGACATCGTCCTCGCCCCTGGGGGAATAGGCCTTTTCCCATTCTGATATCGGCACTTTTTCGGTTATGATTTGCTCGAGGAATCCCCTCCACTTCCTTCTAATTCTGACTAGGTCGAGTACACCCTGCCTGAAATAGGAGAGGTTCGCGTTCACCGACCCGAAGTAGAGCCTGTTTCCCAGGACAAGGTTCGTGAAGACCCTCCCGGCGTCTTCGGTCGCGACCTTGGACCTGTAGATTCCGACGAAGGAGACCACGCCGTTGGCGTCGCAGAGGTTCTGGGCCTCGAGGGCCACGGAAGAAGCACCTGTTGCCTCGAAGACGATGTCAAAGCGATTCTCCATGGAAGAAAGAGGAGTCCTTTCTGAGTCGACGTAGGTTCCTCCAATGGAGGATACCAGCTTCGCCTTCAGGCTGTCGGGTGGTTTCGTAGCCACGGCAGTCACTTCCAGCCCTTTGAGCTCCAACAACGCAGTCGCAAGGAGCCCGACTGCGCCTGACCCCAGCACTAGTGCAGTCTTGGGTTTCCACTTCATCCTCGCGTGCTGCATCAGGAAAATCTGGTTGATGCCCTTCTCTGCGATTGTGAGGGGTTCGAGGAGAACCCCGACTTCTGAAAGCGTCTCGGGTAGCTTGGCCACGAATCGGGCGTCGGTCACAGCGAATTCGCTTGCAAAGCCATGGAGGCCTTTGATGCCATGCTCTTTGTAGTGGCCGGTGAGGCACATATCAGACTCGCCATTTCTGCAGTTGAGGCAATTCTCGGTGCAGTTCCTCCTGACAGAGGGGACGACGAGGTCTCCCCTTCTGAAACCTTGGACACCCGGGCCGAGATCCTCAACCCTTGAAAGAGATTCGTGCCCAAGGATCAGGTAAGGTGAGCCGACAGGCGTCTCGCCGTAGAACCCAGATATGATGTCCATATCAGTCCCGCACACGCCAACCCTCAGGAGGCGCAGGAGTAACTCACCACGCCCGGGCGTGGGCCGATCGGTGTCGGCCAGGGAGAGCGAGCCCGATTTCCCTGGTACTACGGTGACAGCCTTCAAACTCCACCCCTCAGCTGTACGGAAACAGGTACGGCAGTTCAGGCTTGTCGTTCCAGTCGATGTAACATGTCTTCAGCTGGGTGTACAACTCTAACCCGTACTTCGAACCTTCTGCACCGAGCCCCGACATACGGAATCCCGTGTGGGCTCCCTGAAGCTGCTCGGGGCCAACCTGGTTGATGTACGTTTCACCGAACCTTATCCTGTTGACCGCCTTCATCACATTGACGTTGTCCTTGGTGAAGACATAGGAAGCCAGGCCGTACTCGGAGTCGTTGGCCATTTCAATTGCTTGGTCAAAGGTCCCGACCTCGAGTACAGGGACCACCGGGCCGAAGATTTCTTTCTGAACGATGTCGGCCTCCTGGCGGACGTCGTCGATGACTGTCGGTTCGAGATACCAGCCCTTAGGCGGCTCGGCAGGGCGACCGCCTCCTGTGACGATCTTGGAGCCCTCCCTTTCAGCAAGCTCAATGAAACGCTCGCTCGTGCCCCTTTCGGCGCTGCTGACCATGGGCCCCAGGTCCGTCGAGGCCGTCATGGGGTCCCCGATTCGCAGCTCCTTCGCCATCTTGACGAAATGAGAAAGGAATCTGTCCTTGATGCTGCCGTCCAGGTACATCCTCTCAGAGCTGATGCACGTCTGACCGCAGTTCCAGAACCTTGCCCAGATGGCGCACTTTAGCGCCCAATCCATGTCTGCGTCCCTCCAGACTATGAACGGGGCTTTCCCTCCAAGCTCGAGAATGAGTTTTCCCAGCTGGTTGGAGGCCCGTTGCATGATCTTCCTTCCGGCGTCTGTGCTCCCGGTCATTGTCACCAAGCCCGTCATCTTGTTGCCACAGAGTTCGTCCCCGACGTCAGTGCCACTCCCGGTGACTAGATTGACTACGCCCTTGGGGACCCCTGCTTGATGAACGAGTTTGACAATCTCTACGGCGCTGAGGGGTGTGTTGCTCGAGGGCTTGAGGACAACGGAATTGCCTGTGATTAGGGCAGGAGCGATCTTCCTGGCGACCATCGTAGATGGGAAGTTCCAGGGCGTGATGGCAGCCACAACGCCGATGGGCAACTTCAAGATCATGACAGTCTGCTTCGGATTGTCGCTAGGCAGCACGTCCCCCTCCATTCTGCGCGCGAACTCGGCGAAGTACTCGAAGTGAGCCGCTGAACCGTCGACCTCGAGTCGAGACTCGAAGAGAGGCTTGCCCTGCTCCAGCGTCAGCGTGCTTGCCAACCTCTCCCGGTTTTCGCGGATGAGCTTCGCGATTTTCATCATGTATGCAGCCCTTTTCAAGGGCGGGAGTTCAGCCCATCCAGGCTGGGCTCTCTGGGCCGAGTTGAGCGCCCTCTTCGCGTCCTCTCTGGTCCCCTTGGGCACTGTTGCTATGATTCCCTCTGAGGCTGGGCTGACCACGCTGATTTCTTGGCCGTCCGAACCGTCAACCCAGGCGCCGTCTATGAACATCCTCTCGTGAAGGGCGGGGCTTGACTTCATGTGGAAGAAGACGGGGCAATTGTATTTACATCTTAAGGCCGTTAGCCTTGGCAGTGGTGGAAATGGTCGCAACATACCCCAGGCTGACAGAAGCCATTGATCGAGCCCAGGGAGCGAGAAGGGACGCGCTTCTCGCTGTTAGGGCGGCACTGGATGCTGCCGACCCGCGGAAGCTGGTGGACGGGGCCATTAGCCTCGAGGGGGGCACTCTTGCTGCAGGGGGGCGCAGGTACGACCTCGACGCCTACCGCAAGGTCGTCGTGCTTGGAGGTGGGAAGGCCTCCGGTCTGATGGCCGAGGAAATTGAACACATTCTGGGAGAAGACATCGACGAGGGTGTTGTAATAGTACCCGATACTCAGAAGGCTCTTCCCAGGCTCAAACGGGTGAGGTTCGAGAAGTCCAGTCACCCGCTCCCGACGGAGGAGGGGGTGCATGCAGTCGAGAGGATGCTCGAGGTCGCGAGCCGGGTCGGAAGCGGGGACCTCGTCGTCTTTCTTTTTTCGGGAGGCGGTTCCTCACTCATGCCATTTCCTGCGGCCGGTGTCACCCTGGAGGACCTTAGGGACACCACAGGCCTGTTGCTGAAGTCCGGAGCGGACATAGTGGAGATGAACTGCGTCAGGAAGCACCTGTCCCAGATCAGCGGCGGCAGGCTGGCAGAGAAAGTCCGGGGGGCAGACGTTCTTTCGTTGATGATTTCTGATGTAGTGGGAGATGACCTCGGTTCTGTCGCATCGGGCCCAACGGTGCCCGATCAAACGACCTTCGCCATGGCCAAGGGAGTGATGGAAAGACACGGCGTCTGGGAGGCCGTGCCACCCTCAGTCAGAAGAACGATTCAGGCCGGAATCAGCGGGGCCCTGGCCGAGACACCGAAGCCAGGCAGTCCTTCGTTCGCGAAGGTCCACAACGTTTTGGTAGGGTCCAACAAGATTGCATGCACAGCCGCGAAGGCGTCCTTGGAGGGAGCCGGATATCAGGTTCAGTTCTTCCTAGAATCCGTCACGGGCGAGGCGAGAGACGTCGGGCGGAGGCTCGCGAACTTCGCTCACTCGGGAACGGGCGATGGGACCTGGGCCTTGATTGCCGGCGGCGAGACCACCGTGACTGTGAAGGGTCATGGGAAAGGAGGGAGAAACGAAGAGCTTGCTCTCTCTGCAGCCATGGCTCTCCGCGGCACCTCGAGGACGACCATGCTGTCCTTCGCCACCGACGGCATAGATGGCATGACCGATGCAGCGGGGGCAATGGCCGACTCGACCACCTGCGAGAGGGCAAAGAGCAAGGGGTTGGACCCTGCGCAGTTCCTTGAAGCCAACGACTCCCACACCTTCTTCGAGGCGCTCGGAGACCTCGTTGTGACAGGGCCTACGGGCACCAACGTCAACGACGTGACGTTGCTCCTGAAATGGTGAGGACTAGGGCCTTCTCCAGGTGCCCTTTACTACCCAGTCAGGCTCGTTAGGGTCGAAGGCCTCCTGGCCCTCGAATTTGTATTCCTCGAGGACGCGCTCGTCGATGTCCACTCCGAGTCCGGGCTTGGTCGGGACCTTTGAGTGACCCTTAGAGACCGCTGTGCCGTCTCGCACAAGCTTTCGCTTCCACTCCGGGAAGACATCGTAGAATGACTCTTGAATCAAGAAGTTGGGTATCGCAGCGTTTACCTGCAGGGTCACCGCGTTCTGTATCGGACCGAACGCGTTGTGGAACGCCATTTCGACTCCAAACGCTTCGGCAATCGCGCTGACCTTCTTTGCCTGAGTGACTCCGCCGATGTTTGTGATGTCCGCCTGCAAGAAGTCGATGAGGTGGTTAGAGCAGACGTAGGCCGCCTGCTCCTTGGTCAGAATCCTTTCTCCCAGCGCCACCCTCACCCTGGTCGAAGCCCTATACTTCCTCAGACCTTCGATGTTGTCCGGATGGATTGGTTCCTCCATGAACAGGGGGTCCAGGGGCTCGAGGGTCTTTGCGGCCATTATCGCCGAGTTAGGGTTGAACCTGCCGTGGTGCTCTATCAGCAGGTCGACCTTTCCCTTCGTTGCATCCTTTACTGCCTTGACCCGTCCGTAGGCTTCTTCGAGGCCCCTGGCGTCGATCCAATCGTAGAAGCTGCCGAAGGGGTCGAACTTCAGCGCGTTGTATCCCATGGCCGCGAACTTCCTTGACTTCGCTGCGAACTGCTCTGGAGTGACGCAGTCGGAATACCATCCGTTCGAATAGAGCCTGATGGATTGTCTGAAGGTCCCTCCCAGAAGCCTGTGGATGGGCACGCCGTGGTGCTTGCCCATCAGATCCCAGCACGCTATGTCGAAGGCGCTCAGGGCAGTGGTCGACTCGAAGGAGACTGGCAAATAGAAGTCGTGCTTGTGCCATTCGTGTTGGTTCAGCTCGAAGTTGAAGGGGTCCTTCCCGTTGTACACCTTTCCGACTTGCTTCAGCGATTCCACTACCGAATTGACCCGGAAAGTCGGAACGGCCTCCCCGTATCCTACCAGGCCGTCCGAAGTGGTCAGCCTAAGCACTATCGAGACGCCCGCCCAGGTGGCCGCCTCTCTGGAGGCAGGCTCCCCGAGGGTGAAGACTTCGAATTCAGTGATCTTCAATTTGAACCGCTTCCCGATAGTCCCGTGGGATTAAAACTCATTCGAGGTCGACCTTCCCATCCTTTTCGAACGGTGTGGACATTTGCGACCGGATTCCGCATTGTTAGTGTCAATTCGGGGCGAGTCTGCCCTTCTAGACCGGTACGCCCATCATCTTGTACGCTTCTAGCAGGTTGGGTCTTATCCTGGTCCGCGTCTCGTCATAGAGGTTCCGACCTTCGGGGTCAATGATTACAGTGAGCGGTCCGAAGTCTTCCACCTCCAGAACCCACATGGCTTCAGGGGATCCCAGGTCCAGCCACTCGACCCCCCGCACTCTCCTAATCGCCTTGGCGGCCAGAGCGCCTGCCCCTCCGGTGTAGATGGCGTAGGCGGTTCCGAGCCTCTTGCATGCCTCGGCAGTCTTCGCGCCCATGCCTCCCTTCCCCACCACGATTCTCGCCCCCGTCTTCTCGAGGAACTCTGCTTCGTAGGCCTCGAGCCTTGCGGAGGTGGTGGGCCCTGCCGAGTAGACCTTCCATTCGTCTCCAATCTTCCTGACGATGGGGCCCATGTGGTAGACCGCTAGCCCATGAAGGTCAACCGGCAGCTTCTCTCCTCGGTTCAGGAGTTCCAGGGCACGCCGGTGGCCGGCGTCCCTCGCAGTGACGACTGTGCCAGTCAGATAGAGAACGTCACCCATACGCAGGTTCCTCGCTTCGTCTCCTATCGGCGTCGTGAACTTGTATTCAGTCAACTCAGGCGTTCCTCCGGTTCAGGAACTGATGGGTGAGGAACTCCACCTTCCCCTCCGGGTCGATTCTCATAGTGCTCTTCCTGTCCTCCCAGCAGGCGGTTGCGACTCCCACGGCGAACGAGGCCGGGTGGCGGTTGACGGCCTCAATGTGCACATCCAGGGCCGTGGTGGAACCGCCGACGCCATGCGGGCCCCATCCGAGTTTGTTTATGGCCTCCAAGAGTGACGTCTCAATCTTAGAAATCTCGGCGTCGGGGTTGCGTTGGCCGATGTCGATCAGGAGCGATTTCTTCGCTAGCTTCATGGCGATGTCCACCGTGGGCCCGAGGCCCACGCCGACTACCACCGGCGGGCAGGGCTTGGGACCCTGTTCGAATATGTCGTCCAGGACGAGTTTGTACACTCCCTTCATGCCTTCGGCCGGCGGAATGACCTTCCCGATGCTGGGCCCCTCGCTCCCTCCCCCCTTCAGGACGACGGTGACCTCGGCGGTGTCAGAACCCGGGACCAATTCCCATTCGATCCAGGGGATACTTTCGCCGGTGTTGTTGCCAGAGTTCTTTCCAGTGAAAATGTTCACCGAGTTGGGCCTCAGGGGCACGTCGGCGGTCGCCTTGATGGTCGCGTTGCGCAGGGCCCTTTCTAAAATCCCGAGGTAGGGGAACTTGTCCCCAGCCTTGACGTAGAAGATCACGGTGCCTGTGTCCTGACAGGAAGGCCTCCCCTCGGCCTCAGCGACTTCTAGGTTCCGGAGCATCGAGCCAAATACTTTCTTGGCCAGCTCCGAAGTCTCGTGTTCCTGGGCATTCCTAAGAGCACGCTTGACATCTTCAGGGAGGTAGATGGCCGCGGTTGAAACCAGCCTGGAGGCCTCGTTCGTGATTGTCTCTTCGACGTTCCGCGGGCCCATGTGCTGGCGGGTCATCGGTTGGAATATACGGTTCCTCCCTAAATTGGTGCGTGTTTGGAGAATAGCCCCAAGCTGATGATCGCGGGGTTCGTGTGAGAATAGGCTGACGGCATGGAAGGCCGGACCCCTCAGGTCAACGCCTTCGGTGATGACCCCTCTTCCTTCTGGGCAGAGCAACTATGTCGAACAGTATCTTCCGGTAATTGACGGTTACACTTCTTGCGTAGAACCGGTCTTCGATGACGAGGCTTCGGAGGTCATACTCTCCCTTCTCGTAGAAGTCGAATCTTTCGAAAGAGAGGCAGTCCCCCAGGTACGCCTCGAGGCGCCAAATGTCAGGGTCGACGACAACCTCTTCCGGTATGAGCTCGTCCTTCGAGGCGAGGAGCAAGTCGTTCAACGAGTCTCTGGCGGCCTCGTAGCTCTTCCGGGCTTCCTCGACGAACCGCGGGAAGATGCCGTTCGCGGCCATCCTCGCCTTGAACGAACCGTCCACGTCCTCGGAGTACCTCTTCAGAAGGCGCGCCTTGATGTTGAGTTCGTTCGAGCTGTCGAATCCGTAGAGCAGCTCGCGTGCCATGGGTTCGCAGTCCGACTTGTAGGCGTGGTTGAGCGAGTCGCCGAATGAACCACTCGCAAGGAGGAATCGGGCCAGCTCGTAGTCTCCCGAAATCAGGGCGCTGGAGATCATGTGGGCGAAGTCAGGCTCGTACGGAATCTCGCTCATCAGAAGCCCTTTCCTGGTGGTCCTGTGGGTGCGAAGTTCGATGGCCCCAATGTCGGCCAACCAATCTTCGGCGAAGCCGACCTCTCTGCGGTTGACCTTCGACATGAATTCAAACTCGGAGAGGTTGAGGCCGTACTTGGACATTAGAAGCACCAGGTCAAACGGAGTCTCGGATTCCAGAGCCTTGCGCACCGGCGTAGGGTCGATCTTGTTTGGAATCGGTGAGTCGGTGAGGATGACGGCCCGGCCGCGCTTGAAGCGGCCTATCCTGCCCATCATCTGCAGGAGGGAGTTGTTGTCCAGCTTGCCGTACTTGAGGGTCTTCTGGCCCAGCCTGTCCTTGCTGTTGATGACGTCGTTGAATATCATGACGTTGTCCACGTAGATGTTAACCGAAGAGGCAATGACGTTGGTGGCGAAGATTTTCAGATTTCTCTCTCGCTCGGCCTTCCGTTGAATCCTGTTGACCTCTGAGCCTTCGAGGCCGCCGTGGATGTAAACTCCGCCGTAGCTGCTTGCATACTTCTCGACCAGGCGCCTCGTGGGCAGGAAGACGAGCCACGATTCGTCTCGCGGCTGGGTGTAGAGGTACTGCGACAGCGTGTCGAACATCTCATCCAGGTCGTCGACGAGCTCGACCTCGAGGCGCACCGGATATCTCCGTCCGCTGACGGAATAGAGTGTTGAAATCCCCAGAAACGAAAGGAACTCCTGGGGGTCGATTGTAGCACTCATCACCCTGAACAGATTCTGTGCCGTTGGCCCCTCTTTCGCCAACGACATGCAGAGCTCAAGCTGGGACGACATTTGGTGGCTCTCGTCGAAGTATATCGACGTGTCCGTAACAGAGCCCTCCGCAAGCATTCGGAGCAGGACGCCGTCTGTTACGATCTTGATCTTTCCTTCGATGTTGACTTTGGTGTCCTTGGTTATGATTGCCAGGTCTTCCTTAATCTCTGGGTGGAGCGCTTCGAGCGAGTAGTAGAGGGCGTTGCAGGAGGCCCGCGACGGCTCACGGATGATGATCTGCCTGCTTCTCTTTGACAACTCGAATTCCTTGACTGGGACCACTGTGCTCTTCCCCGTCCCCACCTCTCCCAAGAGGACGAAATGGTTCGAAAAATCCACTGAGTCGAGTATGGAGAAGATGGGCAACTCCTGCGCTGACCGCCCCTGCGGAGCCCCAGGGCTCTC
>DASPOK010000054.1:0-49274 GCA_035626075.1 Nitrososphaerales archaeon | reverse complement strand
ATGGAGACCGCTAGCAATTGAGAACGCTTCAAGCGAGACGCCGGAGGGCGCCCGGTTCACCATATAAAACCGTTAAGCGCGCCTCTACTTCTTTCTGGTGGTTTCTTCCGACGGGTCGTCGATTCCCCTTTCGTTGAGGATGAAGACCGTGTCTCTCTCCGGGTGATAGGGGCTGTCGACCATCCTCGCAATGCGGTTCTTGGCGGCCTTCCTCAGGTAGATCCTGTAGGTGCTTGTGTGGGCGACGACGTGCCCTCCCGTCGGCCTGGTGGGGTCGCCGAAGAAGGAGTCGGGGGCCGCCTGCACTTGGTTCGTCACGACGACGGCAATGTTGTAAATTTCGGCTGTCCTCAGAAGTTGATGCATGAACCTGTTGAGCCTCTGCTGGCGTTCGGCCAGGGTCCCCCTTCCGAGGAACTCTGCCCTGTAGTGGGCCACCGCGCTGTCCAGAATCACGAGCTTCACCTTGTTGGGCTCGATTACCCTGCCCAGGTCCCTGACTATGAGTTCCTGGTGGGCACTGTTGTAGGCCCGGGCGACCGTTATCCTCGAGAGTATTTTCTCGGAATCGAGACCCCTGGCTTCTGCTATCTCGGCTATCCTTTCGGGCCTGAAAGTGCCTTCGGTGTCGATGTACACCGCGCCTGCTTCGAGCCCTCCTTCGCCCTTGGGCTGCTGGACCATCACGCAGAGTGTGTGGCAAATCTGAGACTTGCCCGACCCGAACTCCCCGTAGAACTCCGTCATGGCCCATGTCTCTATGCCTCCCCCGAGCAGGTCGTCTAGGTTCTTCGACCCTGTCGAAATCCTGTCGATGGCCTTCCTTTTCGCCAGCAGGTCCGCCGCGTTGATGAAGTCAGGCTCGAGGCGGTTCATCTCCACCAGCTTCTTGCGGGCCTTGTTGTTGAGCTCCACTGCCTTGGACACGTCGATGTCCACTGCCTCGGCGATGTCCATGGGGCCGGAGGTTGCGAGGTCGAGTATCGTTTCGATCCCTGCGTCCTTCAGCTTCTGCTTCGTCGCCGGTCCGACGCCGGGAAGCGTGTCTAGCTCCAGCTCCTCGTCCGTTTCAGTCAATGTTTCGCGCGGACGCCTTCCACTAGATAAGCATGCCTCAGGGGGAGATCCGTGAAACTGTCCTGGGGAAGAGGCTGGCCGACCTGATGTGCCTCAGTCCCGCAATCCACCTTGTCGTCCTCTCCACCCCGATACCGAACCCTGAGTGCGGAGGCATCCCGAACTTCCTCAGCTCAAGGTACCAGGCGAAGGCCTCCGCCGGCAGCTCCTGCCGCGCTATCCTTTCCATGAGCTGAGACTGGTCGTGAATTCGCTGGCCGCTGGTAGCTAGCTCTCCCAGGCCCTCGGGTGCCATGAGGTCGGCTGATATCGTGACCTTGGGCCTGTCCGGGTAGGTCATGTGATAGAAGGCTCGTGCGGATAGGGGGTAGTCCGTCACGAAGAAAGGGGAATCCTGACTCTTGCTGACCGCTCTCTCGGCCTCTGCTCCAATGTCGTCCCCCCACTGGAAGCCGCATCCGCTCTTCTCCGCGACCTCCCTCGCCTCGTCGTAGGTGATCCTCGGGAGAGGGAGAGAGATTTCTTTCAGAGTCCGCCCCAACGTCTTCAGGTCACTCTGCCGGTTATCAAGGACGCGTCTGACCATCGCAGCGAGCAGCCCCTCTAGGAGGGAGAGATTCGCGGACTGGTCGGCAAAGGCTTGCTCTGCCTCTATCATCCAGAACTCAGTCAGGTGCTTGCTTGTCTTCGACTTCTCCGCCCGGAAGGCCGGCTGGAATATCCAGACCTTCTCCAAGGCGGGGAGGGCCGCCTCCTCGTAGAACTGTGCGCTCTGACTCAAATAGGCCTGTTTCCCAAAGTAGTCGACAGGGAAGAGCGTCGACCCTCCCTCGACTGCGGCCCCGACGAATGTGGGTCCGCTAATTAGCGTGAACCCCTTGCCCCTGAAATAGTCGAAGGCCGCGCCGATAACCTCCGTCCGTATTCTCATTGACGCTATGGCTTTGGGCCCTCGGATACTGAGATGCCTCTTGTCGAAGAGGAAGGAGGCCGACTTGGCTGCGGTCCTCGTTATGGGCCAGTTCTCTGCCCTGGCGACGACGACGAACTCCCTGGCTGCGACCTCTTTGCCCCCTGGGGCGCGCCTGTCGTCCCTGACCTCCCCCTTCACGATTACCGCAGACTCCCTGGTGACCCCCTTCGCGGCCTCGAATGCAGTGTCTGCAGCGCCCTTGCGGGCCGAGACTTGGACGTAGCCAGAGCCGTCCCGTATGATTGCAAAGACGAGCCCCCCGACCGTATGCTTCCTTGCTACCCAACCCCTGATCTCAACTTCGGGCCCGGACCTTCCGGCAAGCACGTCAGCCGCGGTCGATGGCCTTGACTCCCCTTCCTTCACGGCGGAGGGCTCGACCCGGTCGTCCTAAAAGCGTGATGCGCCGCTCCCAATGGTTATAGGAAGCATTCGGCGCCAGTCCCAGAAGTCTGAATGGCTCGGGAGAGAACCGCCGTTGTAAGATGGACGGGGAGGGGCAAATTGGCGGACCTTAGGTCGTCATTGGGGTTCGTATTGAAGGAGAACGGCGTCCATGCACATGTCTGGAGCCTAGGGAAGAGCTTGGTTGTGGAAGGGGCTGAGCCCATGGGTGCTGCAGCTCTGGTGGATCACATGCCCGGCATAGCGTGGATAGCTGCGGGGGAGACGGTCGGGTCAGACAGAGAGCTCGCAGTGGCATCAGGTGAAATTGCAAGAAAATTCCTCCGCAAGGGGGGCAAGTTCAGGGTCAAGGCGGAGGGGACTGGAAGAGTTGCTGGTGCCGATCTCTCCGGCATGGTGACGTCTAGGATACTCGACGGCGTGAAGGGGGCGAGGGTGTCTGAAGACGGCGCCAGGGTCACTTTCAGGGCCGCATTCGACGGGTCGAAAGGCGTGGTGGGAGTTGAGGTGAGGGAGGGCTCTGGCGGAGTCCCGACCGGACGTAACGCCGCCGTCTGCCTTGTATCGGGGGGAATGCACAGCTCTGTCCTGGCTTGGATGGCGGCGCTCATGGGCTACAGGGTGCACTTGGTTCACGCGAAGTTGGATGAGGAGAGCTTGATGGCCGTGGCGAGGCTGTACTCCGAACTTTCTCACCGCGCAGACCCACGAAGTCTGGGCCTGGAGGTGTTGGAAGGAGACTGCGCAGTGGAGTCCCTGGCGAAGTTCGCCTCCGGGGCTGACGATCCTGTGTTCGGAGGGTTCAGCGGAGAGGGGGGCGAGCTGCCCGAGAGACTTTTCGGGATCGTGCAAGCCCCTCTGTATCTGATGCCAGAGGAGATGTTCGAGGCAGAGTTCCGGTCGCTGGCCATCAAGGAGTACCGCTTCAGGACGGACTGGAAGGCGAAGGGGAACGGGACCTACACGGCGAGGAGATTCGGCGGGGTGATGTCAGATGTCAGCGGCGTACTTGACGGCCTCTGATGGTAGCGGCAGTCACAGTCTCCACGATTGCGGCCCTGGCATCGAAGCCTCGGGCAATCTCCCCTAGACGCTTCGATCTCGTCACGTAGTCGTCGCCTCTCAGGGAGTCGAGCGACTTTCTGAGCTTCTCGGCATCGAGTTCGTCTTGTGGCACAACCAATGAGACACCGAGCCGCTCCGCCTTGTCGGCATTGCCCTCCTGCTCCGGCTGCCTCGGGATGGGGACCAGGAGGGATGGCTTCGACGCGGTTATCGCTTGGCCTATGGTCCCGTGCCCTGCCCGTGAGATGACGATGTCGCAGGACTCGAAGTACACGTCCGCGATCCCGCACCATCCGTAGTACCAGCCCCCTTTGAACCGCCTAGGAGTGGCGCTCCCTTCAGGGTCTCCTCCGGTGACGACGAAGGCGTACTTGTCTGCGAGGGCCTCGGTGTATTCTAGGGCCATCCGGAGAAGGGCCGACCGGGTCCGAGGAGGCCCCGAGACCTGCCAGAAGACCTTGGCCCGACCGTCACCCATGAACTCTTGAGCCGCCTGGTCCGGGGCTCCCCTGTCCGAGGGAGTCAGGAAGCCGACGTAGCGGGTCTTCCCGACGTTGCTCCCCCAGAGGTTCTTCTCGCTGATGGTGTAGGGAGGCGGGAGGTCTGGGAGCAGCACTTCGTCGCTGAACTCCCACAGCTTTCCCATGCTCGCGGAGATTCCGACAGACAGCAGCCTTGATCGTGCCCTCTGGGCGCCGTGGGAACTCGTGAGGTTCAGCTGGTTAAGGACAGTGTAGGTGGGGAGCCGCAGCATCCGCCCTGCAAGGACGGTGGGGAGCGCCGAGTCACTTAGAACCGCGTCGGGGCCGAATCGTCGAATGTTTGCTAACTCGGAGCCGAGCTGCTCGTAGGCGCGAGCCAGAATGGAAGGTGAGGCGAGGAGGGTATCCTTGACCTGGAAGGAGCCCGATTCGGAGTAACGTACGTCGGCCAGCGGGAGACGGTTGCAGCGATAACCCCTCCCCTCGATCAAGGACGCAACCTCCCCGGAGGAGGAGAACTCGACGCAGGCCGCTCTCTTCGCGAGTTCCCCCGCGACTTCGAGCATTCGGGTGGCGTGGCCGAGTCCTGAACCGAAACATCCGATGTAGATTTTCATTTCAGGACCCGTGCGGGCTTACGCGCAACGCCTTGCCCCTGGGGGAAGCCTCCGCAAAGATCTCCGCCTGAAATGCCTTTACCTCGGTCCCTTCATCGAGCCACGAGTCGGGAGGGAGGCCTGCCTTCATGCATGCCTGCGATAGGAAGTCTGTTTGGTCCATCCCAAACTCGGTCGCCACTTGGGGAAGCAGCAACCCGCTCTGGCCGAAGCGAGACACGATCAGGCCGTCCGTTCCAATTCTGATCCGGGAAGGGAGGTCCTGGGGCCTGGGGGCCTTGATGGGAGCAGGTTCGGTGAGGATGCTGACCTCCACCACCACCTCGCCAAGTTCTGACTCGGTCACGGGGGGGAATCGGGGGTCTTCGGTTGCTGCGGCAATGGTCGCCTCTCTTATTGCTTCTCCGAGCGGCTTGACCGGGTATGGAAAGCCGATGCAACCCCTTAGCCTCTCTTCGGAGGGGGATGCAAGGTTGATTGTGACGAACACCCCCCTCAACTCCGAGAAGGTGCCGCGGACCCATGATTTCCGTTCCAGGCGCTTCCCTGTCACGTAGATGTCCAGAGTCTCTCTGGCTATGGCTACCGCGGTCGTCCCCTCTTCGTTGGAAAGGGACATTCTACTTCGCCTGCAGCCGTCTGGCAAGCGACCTTAACTTTTTCCAGTGGCTCCCCCTCCAGTAGTACTGACCGCATGACCTGCACCTGAAGAACAGCCTATGGCGTGCCTCAACGGAGGCGGGAACATGACCGGAGACGTCGGCTTTCTTCAGCGGCTCTAGTGCTCCCCCGCACAATGAACAGAGCGGTGCCCCACCGACGAGGGGGATCCCCATGGACGAGGTGGCCCGCGCCATGATGCTAACCCTCTCCCCGTCGCTTTTCCCCGCCAGGAGGATTGCCTTCACATTTCTGGTTGAAGCTCGAGAGACGAGGGAACGGTCGGAGGTCAGTATGACCCTACCCTCGTCCGCCGCAAGACCGATGATCCCCGAGTCGTCCCCTGACTTGTAATAGGAAGTGTCGAAGCCTAGAGCCCTGAGCTTGCGCGCCAGGGAACCGAGCATGGCATCGGCGATGAAACGCGTCTTTGCTCCGCTGGAAGAGGGCAACTTGACACCGGTGATACCCTATCTTGTCGTTTCAGCAGCCCTGACGGAGTCGAACAGCCTCCTTGCGGACGGGTCCCTGACGAAGTGTTCCCTGATAGGGGAGACTATCTCGTCAAGTGCCGTCCCGACCGCCTTCTTCAGGTCCGCTGGGTGAAGCCTTCCTTCGACATAGGCGCTCTCTAGCTCAGAGGCCGAGGAAAACTCCACGTTGCCCCCGTACTTCTCGGGCCTTTCCACCATGAGGGTCCTCCTCTTCCGAAAGACGATGTACCTTGAGTATTCGATCAGGGCGTTCCCTTCGATCACCCTAGGAGGACAATAAGCAGAGTTGATCTTTTTCATTAACACCTCAGTGCTGTCATGGACGAAGATGGAAGTCTCTGGCTTGCTCTTGCTCATTTTGCTCGCTATCTCGGCATCAACGGCGCCGTTCTCGTCGAACCCTTCAGGTTCCTTCCTTCCCTGAAGACCGATGAGCATATGGTGGTGGAGGGCAACGGGTTTCTTCCACTTCATCTTTTCCGCAATCTCGCGGGCGAGGATGTTGGCACGTCGCTGGTCCATACCCAGCTGGCAGATGTCCACGTCGAGCCAGAATATGTCTGCCACCTGCATCATGGGATAGAAGAGCTGCGCGGTCTGTATGGACTCCTTGGTCGTGCGGCCCGCGACGGTCAGAGCGCGCTGCGCCCTGGCTAGGGTCGAGTTCTGGGCGACGGTTACCACCTTCTTCCAGTAATCCTCATTCTTGGCGGCGTCGCTGGTCCAGAGCACGTCGACCTTGCTCATGTCGACCCCTGCCGCCTTCCAGACCTCGACGAAGTATCTCCCGACTTCCTGAATCTTCTCCAGGTCGCCCCCCAACTTGTTGTTAACCCAGGCGAACCAGTCTGCAATCCAGAGCTTCATCCTCACGCCCGCCTTCATCATGTCTTCCACAAGTATCGGACGGAGGACGCCGAAGGGGAGGTGTGCTAGGCCGCTGGGCTCGAACCCGTCGTAGGCTGACGGGTGGTCGTTGGTCTCTAGAAGAGTGCGCAACTCCCTCTCTGTGATGATTTCCTCTCCCACGTTTTTCAGCAACTGGAGCCGGGTCTCTACGTCCAAGCTCTTTGGCCGTGAGCCTGGGGCCTAAAAAAGTCATCAGGTACTTCGGAATGAAACCGCCGCCGCCCCAACGGCGAAGCCGAACACGAGCAGGGCTATTGCCTGATGTAGTGTAACTATGGGCGCCGAGAGGCCCGTGTTCACCACGATCCCGCCGACCACAATTTCGGCTACTATCGAGGCAAGGGCGAGGTATAGCAGCCTCCTTGTGGCGGCAGGGGAGTCCTTGGCCCTCCAGAACACCACAGTCGTGAGTATGAGGAAGAGCCCAGAGAGGGAGGCGAGAATCCTGTGGGTGTACTCGACGATGGAACCGAAGTCAGGGGGAGGCAAAAGCTGGCCGTTGCATAGGGGCCAGTCTTCGGGGGTATTCACACCGCACATCCCGCCGTATTCGGCCGCCGTGACATAGGCACCAACAACCAGGAGGGAGAATAGGATGACGACGGTGACACCGAGAAGGGCATTCCTGGTTTTCATCGTGCCCGCCGGCCGGGAGACGCCCTTTAAGGAGTTCTAGCCGCTCTTGGCCAGCGCGTCAACCTTTGACTTCAGTACCGCAGAGGGAACTGCACCTATAACGATGTCCTCGACGTTCCCCTTCGAGAAGAACATCACAGTTGGGATGCTCATGATGCCAAACTGCGTGGCTATCTCTTGGTTGGCGTCTGTGTCTACCTTCACGAACTTCACCCGTCCCTGATACTCCGTCGCAAGCTGGTGAATCACTGGTTCGATCATCTTGCACGGGCCGCACCAGTCAGCGTAGAAGTCCACCACGACCGGTTGGGTCGACTTCACTACTTCGTCCTGGAACTTGTTTCCCTGAATCGCAACGACTGTGTCCGTCACTTCTATCGTCATTGGGGCGCCGAATCCTCCCTGCTTATAATTCTGCCCTGCCGGGAGAGGGCAAGACCAAGGCGTGAGCGGGTCCCGGCGGTCTCAGGCCGCTCTCGCTCCCAGTGCAGACTCGGCGAGGGGTGATGCCTTCAGAACATTGCCGACCGGATTGTATGTAACCAGAGTGGCCTTCTCCACGGACGTCCAGACGAGCTCCTGTAGGCCGAGCTTGCCGACGTATTCGGTGACCAGCGCCCCTTTCACCCTTGTCCTCGGATGTCTGGTGATGATCGCGCAGCAGTCCTTGTACTCTTCTAGGGAGAGGTCGTAGGTTCCGATGCGCCTTCCCAGGCTGACGATCTCGTCCTTGTCGAAGGTAAGCAGAGGCCTGAGTATTGGCAGAGAGGAGCCTTGGTCGAAGGACGCAATGTTCCAGAGGGTCTGGGAGGCTGCCTGCGACAGCGAGTCTCCCGTTGAAATTGCAGAAGCGCCGAACCTGGAGGCGAGTGCCTCGGCGGTCATTCGCATGAACCGGCGGAAGAGCGACGGTTCGAGCTCGCCGGGGACCGCTGTAGTGGCAAGCTGGTAGTCCGCGAACGGCACCAGCACGAGAGTGCTCTTTCCTGCGTAGGCGGAGAGGACCCTGACAAGCCCTGTGATCTTGCTTTCAACTGCGGCCTGGGGGGTTGGCGCCAGATAGAAGTGAAGGTAGACCGGCCTGGTCCCCCGCTTCATCATCAGCCAGGCTGCCACGGGGGAGTCAATCCCGCCCGAGAAGAGGTGAATGGCCCGGCCTGCGGTCCCAAGCGGGAGGCCGCCAGGGCCATGATACTTGGCAGTGTAGATGAGCGCCTTTCCTCGCACTACGTCAACGTGTATCGTCAGGTCGGGTGCAGAAAGGTCGACCGGCATCGCCGTGGAACGCACAACCTCGGCGCCTAGCCTCGCTGCGAGCTCCTGTGAGGTGGTTGGGAAGCCTTTGTCTGCCCGCCTCGGAGAGATCTTGAAGGTTCGTGCCTTGGCTGACCTAGCGAGACGCAGGACCTCCTCAAGGATCTCTTCGTAGTCCTGACTGACCACAGAAACGGGCGCAAACCAGGAAACGCCGAACACCGTCGAGAGCCGCCTTCTGACCTCCTCCTCCCCGCCGGTGGTGTTTACGATGAACCTCCCTTCAGAGAACGCGGTCTGGTGGTCAATCCCTGAAAGGGCCCTATTGATGTTCTTCCTGAGCGCCCTAATGAACTCGGGTCTGTTGTTGCCTTTCAGGGTTACCTCCGAGTAATGGACCACAAACAACATCGTCATTCAATGTCACACCTGCCACCATTGAAGAAAAGGATTGCCCAGGCCAACTCAGGCCGGGAGCAGGGCGGCCACCATTGCTGCCAGGAAAATTATAGCAAGGTACGGGCTGGAGAACTTGAACGCCAGCAACGCATTCGCCTTGTTGGGGGTCTTCAGCAACTTCAGATTCGTTCCCAAGAGGAAGGCGTCGAAAATGACCGCAACCGCGAGGTAAACGATCAGGCCTAGGCCTGCGATGTAAAAAGAAAAGAGGAGACTTACGGGGATGAGGAGAAGGGTGTTGGCCACGATGTACCTCGAAGCAGCCTTGGGCCCGATTTCCGAGGGGAGCATCGGGATGCCCACCGTCGAATAGTCCTGCTCGGTTATCACCGCGAGGCTCCAGAAGTGCGTTGGCGTCCAGACAAAGACGAGGGCACCAAGAATCCACCCCACGATGGCATTGGAAGGCGAGACCGCATACCAGCCTGCCAGCGCGGCGCAGCTGCCTGCAAAGCCCCCCAGCACGATGTTCCAGCTTGTTCGAGGCTTGAGGAAGACCGTATAGACCGGCACGTAGACGAAGGCCCCGAGAGCAATGAAGGAAGTGGCCACGATGTTGACGGTCAAGAAAGCCACAATCAACCCAAGGGCGACAAGCCCGAGGCCCAACGCGAGAGCCTGGTGAGGAGGGACGATCTTCCCAGACGGTAACGGTCTGGCCATAGTCCGCTTCATCTTGGCGTCGAGACCCATCTCAAGGTAGCTGTTCAGTGCGAGGGCCCCGGCGGAGGCCAGCGCCCCTCCGACTAGGACTCCGACGAGCACCGAGAAAGGAGGAACGGTCCTTGAGGCGACAACAGACGAACCCAGCGCCGCCATTAGGAGAAGGGGAACAATCTTGGGTTTGGTCAGCGCGAAATAGTCTCTGAAGCTCAAGCCGAAAGACCGCTGGTACAGCCGCCTGCCTCGGCTGCGTGTATTTTGGTCTTGCTCGAGGCTGAAACGCTTAAGAAATCAGGAGAGGTCGGGCGTTCGTCCCGCAGTAGCTCAGCCTGGTAGACCCGAGTGGGGCCATTAGCTTCCGGCTGTAGAGGTCGGCCATTGGCTGACCCGTTCAGCCTACACAGGCCACAGTTACCGGAGTGTCGTCGGCTCAAATCCGACCTGCGGGACGGTTTGAAATAGCCTCTCGTTCAGAACCTGACCCCCTTCATGCCGCCACACACGAGATGAGCGAAGGCATATTGATGGGGTCAAGGGCGGGCGCGGACAGATGAATCTCTGGATCCCCATCGCCCTAGGGAGCCTGGCGATACTGGCCTACGCTTTCTTTTACCTGCTGAGCGAAACAGAAGCCCAGGGGTCGACCTCCTTCGGCGTTGCGAACTTGGTCGGCCTCGTTGTCGTGTTTATCGGGCTGATTGCTGCCGGAATCATCCTAAGGAGGGCTTCCCCGCCCAAGTGAAAGGTCGCTCCCCAGAAACGCTTAAGAGAGGTGAAAGGGCTTCGACGACTGAGTTTTGGACAAGGAGTTCCTCGCCCTCTCGGTTGTCTTCATCCTTCTTGGCGTTACTGGCATAACCCTGTTCGGCAGCCTCTTCAGCCAATACCATTCTTTCTTCCCCGTGATGACTCCGTCCGGAGACTCCTGCTACTGTCTCATCTCGAGTCCTGAGCCTGGCGCTGCCCAAGGGACGTCAAGCATAATCTTGGCACTTGGCGTGATTTTCTTTCCGATGGGGCTGATGAAGGGAGGGCTGCCCTCCTTCCGAAGGATGCCTTCAGGGCCTTCGCAAGTCCAACTTCCCGGAGGTAAGGTGGTCAGCCCTGTCCAAATCGGCAGCGGGAAGTACTTCACCTTCGGGCTGGTAGTGTTGCTGATAGGAATCGATGCGGTCCTGGTTCCTGGTTACGTGGTATACAAGAACGTGTACTTCGAGCTGGCCGGTGCCCTCCTGACTGCAGCAGGGTTGATCTCGATGGCATGGGGGCTGAGGAAGCCCAGGGCGTAACCAGACGCCAGCAAATCAGGGAACCGTTTTATCCCCCACTTGGACGGGTTCGGAAAGCGTTGAGCTCCAGACAGAGAAAGAAGAAGCCTGAAACGACCTCGAAGCCGGCAAAGTCGCCTAAGAAATCTCCGATGCTTCCTCCTGGCAGGCCCCCCGAGGCCGTGGTCATGGCAAGGCGCAGGACGGAAGTCGTGACAAGGCAGGGTAGGGGTTTCTCTGTGGAGGAGGTTTCTGGTGCAGGGCTCACCCTAGGATTCGCATCGAGGTGGGGACTCAGAGTTGACCCGAGAAGGAGAAGTACACTCGAAGCGAACGTGAATTCTCTGAAACGGTGGGGGTCGCATCAGGCACCTGAGAAGAAGCTCGAGGGCAGGGTCAGGAAGGTGGAGGAGGAACTTGTGAAAGTAGAGAAGGAGGTGAAGAAGGAAGCCGCCGAGGTGGAGAAGGAAGCCGCGAAGGTAAAGAAGAAAGTGAAGAAAGAAACAACGAGGGCCGAGAAGGCGGTTAAGGCCAGGGCGAAGCCCAGGACGAAGAAGAAACCCGAGGACTAGCCTAGACGATCTCTTCCCGGGCGGCCGCGAAGAGATACTGCTGTGCGTAGCCCGCGTACCTTCCAAAGTGCGACCTGACTCTCCTGGATACTTTCTCGTAGTCCCTCTCCGACAGCTTCGCCTTTTTGTCTGCCTTGAACCTCCTGCTTAGAGTGGGACCGAGGAGCCTAGGGTACCACTTCGACAAGACCCTGGCTATCCAGACGTCGATTGGGAACGATTCATCCTTCCCGAACGAGTAGAGAAGGACGCAATCGGCAACCTTTGGGCCGACCCCCAGGAGCAGCTTCTCCCCGAAGAGTTCTGCCAGCAATAGCCTGTGAGACTCTTCGTATCCTAGAGATGAAAGTGCGCTGAAATCAACCCTCCCTTCAACCACGGTCTTCGCAACCTTCTTCAAGAAGGGCGCCCTGTAGCCCAGACCACACGAGACGAGGTCTGAGGTTGCCGCACCCGACAGAGCCTCTGGGGTGGGAAAAGAGTGGTAGACTTCTCCCTCAAACTCGATGGACGCACCGTATTTCGTACACACCGCAGAAACCATCCTCTTGATTCGGGGAATGTTTGAATTCGTCGCAAGGACGAAAGAAGCGAGACACTCCCAGCTATCCTGTCTCACTAGACGAAGGCCGTAGAACTTCTGTATCGCCCGGTTGATGACGTCGTCCTTTGCAATGGTTGCCAGTACGTGGCCCAGGTCCTCGTCCAGTCTGAAATAGCTGGTCAGGAAGACGCTGTCGAAAGAGTCGGAGCTCGAAGCGCACCGAAGAGCGTCCCCTTCTTGCTTCACCTTCAACACCGCCCCCGCCACGACGCCGTACCACCACTCTCCCCTCCTTTCCCAGCGAAAGAGCTGGCCGCTCTCCAACGTGTAATCGAGGCTGAAGGGGGTGCCCAACGCTACGGTGAATTCCATCCTCGAATTCGCTCTTCGGGAATGACCTATAATTGACTCTTCCCGAGAAAAACTGGGTTGATATATTCGCTGTGTGCGCCCGCCTAGTGATGCATGGCACCTACGAATCGACGACTGGGGGCTCGAGGAGCCTCTACAGGCGCGCAAAGAAGGTATTCGCAGGCGGAGTCAACCACAACGCCAGGTTTTATGAGCCCTATCCCATATTCGTAAGCAGGGCCAAGGGGCAGCACATCTGGGACGAGGACGGGAACAAATACACGGATTATTGGATGGGACACACTGCCCTCATCCTAGGGCACTCGCCGAAGGTGGTCGCAGACGCGCTCCTCCCTCAGATTGAAAACGGCACACAGTACGGCATGGGGAGCAAGGTCTCCGTCGAGCTCGGGGAAGAGATCCAAAGGTCTGTGCCCTGCGCCGAAGCCATGCGATTCTGCAACACGGGGGCTGAAGCGACGATGTACCTCGTTAGGCTGGCCAGGGGGTTCACGGGGAAGAAGGCCGTGATTAAGATGGCCGGGGGATGGCACGGCTACAACACGGAACTGAACAGGGGGGTTCACCAGCCTTTCGACAGGAACGAGAGTGCAGGGATACTCGAGGAGGAGCAGGCACACGTGAGGACGGTGCGCTTCAACGACCTGGGGGCGGCAGAGGCGGAGGTCAGGAGAGCAAAGGGGGATGTGGCTGTGATACTCCTGGAACCTGTCCTTGGCGCAGGTGGGTGCATACCTGCCGATGGCGATTATCTAAAGGGCCTCAGGGAGATTGCCGACAGGAACAGCGTCCTCCTCGCGTTCGACGAGATAATCACAGGGTTCAGGCTCGCATTGGGAGGCGCCCAAGAGACTTACAGAGTCAGGCCGGACCTGGCGACGTTCGGCAAGATAGCGGGAGGCGGCCTCCCCCTAGGGCTGGTCTGTGGAAGGAAAGAGATACTCGCCAGAGCAGACCCTTCGAGGAGGGAGGGATTTGTCTCGATAGGAGGAGGGACCTTCTCCGATAACCCTCTCACAATGACCGCCGGCCTAGCTACCCTGAGGTACCTCAGGAGACATGCAGGGACGATATACCCGAGGCTCAGCAAGATGGGGGAGTCCCTCAGGAAGGGGGTCGACGAGGCCATGTCCGAAGAAGGCGTCACGGTGCATACCACGGGGCTGGGGTCCCTCTTCCTGACTCACTTCGGAGGAGAGCCGAGAAACGCCGAGGACGCTGCCAAGCAGGACAAGCAGAAGGCCAAGATGTACGGACTTCGCCTCATGTCCGAAGGCATCTTCATGCTTCCCGGCCACCCTTGCGGCCTGTCGACCGCGCACACAGAGAAAGATCTGGCCTATCTAATCGAGCGGAGCGGCAGGTTCGCTGCTACGGTGGGAAATGACTGAAAATAGGGATGCGAAGGTCTTTGTTAGACCTTCGACAGCCTCGTGTCCACGTCTGACCAGTTGACCACATTCCACCAAGATTCCACATACTTCGCCCTATCGTTAAGGTACTGAAGGTAGTATGCGTGCTCCCAGACATCGAGACCGAGGAGGATTTTCATCTGGGCCAGGTGCATGAAGTTTTGCTTCTCGACCTGGGTAAGAACCAACGAGTTGGTCTCGGGGTCATGAAGGAGCAGGGCCCAGCCGCTACCTTCGACAGTCTTCGCTGCATCACTGAATTGAGCCTTGAACTTGTCAAAGCCTCCAAAATCTGCGTTGATTTTGTCAGCTAGCTTCCCGCCGGGGGTCCCGCCACCCTTTCCGGGCGGCGCCATGTTGGGCCAGAAGATGGAGTGAAGGATGTGACCATCGACGTTGAAGCTATAGTCGCGGAGGACTGCTCGAACGTCAATCTGCGCCTCGCCCTTTCTTGCCTTTTCCAGTTTCTCTAGGGCTGCATTGGCGCCTGTGACGTAGGCCTGGTGGTGCTTGTCGTGGTGGAGAGTCATTATCTGCCTTGAGATGTGGGGCTCCAGTGCTTCGTAGGAATATGGTAGAGGTGGAAGTGAGTATGTTTTAGCCATTGGAGCCTGCGGATAGCCCACTCGTAAAAAGTTGTCTGCTAGACGGTTATGGACGGCTTGGCCTTCTTGGCCTTCTCCCAGTCTTCTAAGAACCTCTTGAGCCCCGCATCGGTGAGAGGGTGCTGAATCATCTTCTCCATCACCTCCGGGGGCATTGTTGCAATGTCAGCTCCCACCTTCGCGGCCTCAAGCACATGCTGAGGGTGCCTGATGCTCCCGACAAGCACCTCGGCCTTCAGCTTGTAATTGTCCCGTATCCTTACCAGGTCCTCAACCACCTCCATGCCTCTTTGGCCTACATCGTCCAGCCTCCCAATGAACGGGCTGATGAAAGAGGCTCCAGCCTTCGCGGCCAGGAGCCCCTGGTTTGCTGAAAAGACCAGGGTCATGTTGACACGAATCCCCAGGGCGCTCACCTCTCTTGTGGCTCTCAGCCCTTCGGGGATGATTGGAATCTTGACTACGACGTTGGCTGCCAGTCTCGACAGGTGCCTTGCCTCAGCCACCATGCCGTCGAAGTCAGTGGCAACGACCTCTGCGCTGACATCCCCCTTCACCTCCTTGCAGATCGCTTTGATTATGTCTTCGAATTCACCCTGTTCCTTGGCAACCAGAGTGGGGTTCGTTGTAACGCCGTCCACGATTCCCATCCGGTTGAGTTTCTTGATCTGAGCGAGATTGGCCGTGTCGAGGAAGAGCTTCAAATCCGGGGCCGATTTCCAAGTTTGATATTAAAGGCTAATGGGTTTTTGCCAGGCTCAGCGCGGCCTGCTCGATGTTCGACGAGGTTAGGCCGTACTTCTTCAACAGTTCCCCCGATTCACCACTCTCGCCGAAGGTGTCCATGACCCCGACCCGCCTCATTGGCGTCGGGCACTCTTCGCCCAGCACCTCGGCTACGGCCGAACCCATTCCCCCCATGATGTTGTGCTCCTCGGCGGTGACAAGCCTCCCGCACTTCTGCGCGAATCTGGCAATCGTCCCAGAGTCGATAGGCTTGATTGTATGGAGGTCAACCACGGACGCCGAGAGGCCTCTCGCCTTCAGGGAGTCTGCGGCCTTGAGCGCTTCGGCGACCATGATCCCGCATGCGAAAATCGCGACGTCGGGGCCTTCCCGCAGCACCTCCGCGCGGCCTAGCCTGTATTCGAAGCTCGAATCGTAGACGACAGGGGTCGACGGTCGGGTGAGGCGGACATAGAACGGCCCTGGAATGGTGGCTATCGACCTGATGGCCGCCTTGGTTGAGGCTGCGTCGGCAGGGACAATCACCCTCATCTTCGGGATGGATCTCATTATGGCTATGTCCTCGACCTGCTGGTGAGAGGCCCCGTCGGGTCCTACCGATATCCCTCCGTGGGAACAAACAAGCTTCACGTTCAAGTTTGGGTAGGCGATGTTGTTTCGAATCTGGTCCACCGACTTCCCAGGGACGAATATGGCGTAGGTACCTGCGTAGGCCACCTTGCCTGCCAAAGCCAGGCCGGCGGCGATCGAGACGAGGTTCTGCTCTGCAATGCCGACGTTGAAGAAGCGCTCGGGGAATTTGGATGCGAAGACCCCGGATTTCAGAGAGCCTGTAGTATCGGCCCCCACGACAACCACTTCAGGGTTCGATGCGCCAAGCTCGAGGAGAGCTTCTCCGTAGGCGTCCCTCATGGTAGCCTGCTTGGGCTGCATCAGAGTGACCTCCTAGCTCCCTCTGCCTGTTCCCTGAGAACCGATATGGCGGCGACGGGGTCCTTTTTCGCGTACACGCCCGCACCTGCGACCAGGACGTTTCCACCTCTCTTGACAACCTCGCCCACGTTTTCGGGCTCGACCCCTCCATCAACCTCGATGTCTGTGCGCAAGCCCCTCTCCTCCACCAGTCGGCTTAGCTCTTGGAGCTTGGGCATGACCGACATGTCCATCTTTTGCCCGCTGAATCCAGGGTTAACGGTCATCACCACGAGGGTCGAAATCTCGTCGAGGCGCTCGGACGCCCAGACGGGGAGTTCGGTCTCGGGCTTTATCGCGAGTCCTATCTCCTTTCCCTTCGCCTTCACGACCCTGGAGAGCTCGTCGAAGGTCGGCCCATTCAACACTTCGGCGTGGAAGGACAACAGGTCAGAACCCGCATCGAGGAACCTCTCCGCATACTGGAGGGGCCTATCTATCATTAGGTGGGTGTCGAATTTGAGGTCGCAGTGCCTTCTTAGTGCCTTGACCGTACCCGGCCCGAACGTGATGTTCGGGGCAAAGTGGCCGTCGATGACGTCCAAGTGTACCTGGTCTGCCCCTCCTTTTACGGAGATGTCCACAGCCTCCTGCAAATCTCCCAGGTCCCACGCCAAGATTGATGGGGCTATCCTAATTTCGTTCAAGGAATCACCGTAATTCGCTCAGGACGTCCGAGAGTTTGTCCTTGGCCGGTGCGGTGCCGTGATAGTGTGGAGACCATTCCATGAACGAGATGCCCTTCCCCTTCACCGTGTGTGCCACCATAATGGTCGGTCTGTTCCGCGTGCCGGCGGCGAGGTCGAATCCGTCCATGAGCTGTGGAAAGTCGTACCCGTCGACCTCGATGACATTCCAGTTGAAGGCCCTCCATTTGGCTGCTAGAGGCTCGAGTGGCATTATCTGTTCAGTGAGCCCGTCCTGCTGGATGCCGTTTCTGTCGATGATGGCGGTCAGGTTATCAAGTCTGAATTTGGACGCAGCCATGGCCGCCTCCCACACTTGACCCTCCTGCTGTTCTCCGTCTCCCATGAGCACGTAGGTCCTGTAAGGCCTCCTATCCAGCTTGGCGGCCAGGGACACCCCTACTCCGAGGGACAGGCCAATCCCCTCCGAGCCTGCGGGTGCCTCGACACCGGGTGTCCCCATGGAAGGGTGCCCCTGGAGGCGCGAGCCCAATTTCCTGAGGGTCATCAGCTCTTCGACAGGGAAGTAACCTGACTGGGCCAAGATAGAATACAGAAGGGGAGCTGCGTGTCCCTTGCTTAGGAAGAACCTGTCACGGTCGGCCCAATTGGGATTCTTGGGATCGTGGCGCATGACGTGAAAGTAGAGCGTAACAAGTAGCTCGACGGCCGACAAGGAGCCCCCGGGGTGGCCAGAGCCGGCTTCGGCGAGGCTTTCGAGTATGAGCTTCCTTGTGTTTCTGGCAATCTCCTTCAGCCGGACTACTTCCTGGGCCGTTTCCATCAACGCCTCACCGGCGCTTGTATTATCCGCTGGACAAAGTCCTGGGCACTCTGAGCCTTGGCTTCGAGGTCGTGCAGAGACAGGGAGGCAATTCTCGGGAGTTCGCTCCTCGCTTCCCCGGCGATGTTGCTCAATACGGCCGCTTGGTAAGGGTTGCCCCCTGACGCGACGGCTAGGCTGAAGACGCCGGTCATGGCATCCCTGACACCTACCTTGCTGAACAGGTTCTTCCTGCCCGTGATGGGCGGGAACAAAGTCACGTTGTCCTTGTCGAACAGCGTCACTCCCTGCTCCCCACGTGTTATGAGAATCGCCTTCGACTCGAGTCTGCTGAGAAGGTTCACCCCCATGTTCCTGAGGCTAGTCTCGTTGACCATGGCCATGCCCGTCGCATGCTCTGCCTCTTCCAGGTTGGACTTCACGTAGGTGACCCCCGAGAAGTCGAGGTAGTGATGCATCTTGGGCTGGCCGACGACTATCTTGTCTGAAGCATGGGCTGCGGAGACGACCCCGCCGATGAGATAGCTCGTTATGGCGCCCCTGTCGTAGTCGGAGAGGATGACGCAGTCCACGTCCTTGATCTGAGGCTCAGCCTCTGCGAGGAGCTTCTTCGCAGTGGCGGAGGGTACGTCTCGTCTATCCTCTTTGTCTATTCTGAGCATGTGGAAGCCATTCACCATGTACCATGTCCTCAACGAAGTGGGCCGGACGGGGTCCGTGACCATTCCTCCGAACGAGAGCCCGTACTTCGAGAACTCTGACTTCAGCCAGCTGCCGTATTCGTCGGACCCGAGCAGGCCTACGAGCCTGACCGAAGCTCCTAGAGACGCTAGCTCTCTAGCGAGGTTGGCCGCCCCGCCAGGAAGAAGTGTTTGACCGATGAAGTCTCCTGCCGGGACGGGGGCCTCTCTTGCGAGCTTACGGGCCGCGACCTCGACGAAGCGGCTGACTATTACGTCCCCTATAACTAGGATTTGGCGCCCCTGGAACTGGCGGAGGACCGCGGTCAGCTTGTCCTTGTCCACCGTGTCCAGTGGCATCCTTTTTCGAAATCGCTGGACCGCTGCCCTCTTTAAGGTTTGGCGGAGTCTCTCCGGGGCGAGCCCTTTTCGTCATTCCACTTCTCAGCGAGGAGCTCAACTAACACATCGACGGCCTTCCTCACTTCCCGATCCATGGCGAGGGGGTCGTAGCCCCTAGGTGGAGGAAAGTCGAGAAACTTCTGATTGGGGTCTGCGCTGAGGAAGTCCCTGCTTGACTCATAAATTGACATCAGGGCGGGGCCGTCGAGCTTCTTGAGCTCGGACTTCCAGGCGTGGTGGAAGCCCTTCGCAGAAAGGAACGTGAGTTTGACATCCCCTTGGGCTTCCTTCTTCACGTCCTCCCAAAAGACCCTGTCGATCTCCGACGCCACAACTCTGCCTGACTTCAGTTTAGCCTCGTAAGCCTCCACGAAGCTCTTCACACTTTCGGGGGAGGTCGCGAAGTGGACTGCGATCTCGTCAAAGGTCAAGCCCAGCCGGGAAAGGTAGTAGCAACCTTCCTCGAGGACCTCATCACTCATCTCGTCGGGCTGCAACGAGGGCAGCAGCCTAGCCCGCGCTTTAAGCCGTGTCGGAAGGTGTTCCTTCCCGTTCGAAGAGCGACCTGGACCGGCTCAGATGTGGGATGGGGTTATACCAGTTCCACTTCCCGACGGTCGACATCACGGCGGGGACAAGGTAAGTCCGGACAATCAGGGCATCTATCAAGATTGAATACGCGAAAGCGAACCCGATCTCCTTCAGCAGGAGGTCGCTCGACAGCATGAGGGCGCCTAGAGAGCCCGCTAGTATGACAGCTGCCGCGGTGATGATTCCTCCCGTCTGCTCAATGGCCGCCACAATGGCGTCATCTAGACGCTTCCCTTTGGTAGCCTCTTCCCTGATGCGAGTAAGGATGAAGATGTTGTAATCCATTCCAAGCCCCAGCAGGGCGACGAAAAGGAAGAACGGTATGAGGAAGAGCATCTGGTAGTTGTAGAACTGACGAAAGACGAGCCCGGTGGCAGCAAGTGTCCAAACTATGCTCATCAAGATCGAGAAAACAGCGAAGAGTGGAAGGAAGAGGGAACCAAGGACCACCAGCAAAACGATGGCCACCCCGATGGCGACGATGGGGACAACGGAGTTGAACTCGGCGTCGAAGACGCTCTTTGTATCGAGGATTGAACCAGACGCTCCCCCGAGGTAGATTCCGGTGACGCCAGGAGCCGAGTCGAACTTCGCGTGCAGATACTGGCGAAGTGACTGGGCGTCGGATATGGCCTTGGTCGAATACGGATCGATGCCGAAGTTCATAGTTACCAAGATGGTTTTGTTGTCCTTGCCGATGCTCTGCAACACGGAGCTGAAGGTCTGCCTCCCCGCCGCTGAGGAATAGTTGATGGAATTGTAACTGATCAGCTGTCCGTAGGGCATCAACGGGCCTGTGACGTTTCTAATGTCTGGGGAGGCGGAGACGCTTTCCATTACAGCTTGGACGGTCGCCATTTCCCCTGAGTTGAAAGAATGCCCGGAAACCACTGGCTGCTCAAAGGTCACGACTACGTATGAAGGAAAGATCTTCCCTCCGCCGAAAGTGTCTGTGAGGTGGTTGGAAGCGATAACGGAATCCAAGTTGCTCGGTGCGGCCGAAAGGAAGTCGAAGGTGGGGCTCGCGGTGGAGTACACGTAGACAGCTGGGATAGTGGCCACTATTGCAAGCACAATCAAGACTTTTGCCCGCTTGACCGCGAAAGTACCGCTCCTGGAGAAGTATCCCCTCTTTCCCGCCAGCCTTGCGAGGACTGAGACCGAGTAACGGGTGAATCGTTCGCCGGAATTGGGCCAGAATGTGCGTCCTCCGAGCAAGCCCATGATCGCTGGGACCAGCGTCAGGGCGATGAGAAGGGCGACAAGAACGCCGAGACCAACGACGTAGCCAATCGTCTGCAGAAAGACGACCGATGTGAAGGCGAGGGCGAGGAACGAGATGATTACCGTTGCACCGCTGGTCGCGATGCTCTCTCCTGCCCATGTAACTGAGGTCTCGACTGCCTGTTGGACTGAAGCTCCCTTGACCCTCTCCTCCCTGTATCGGGCGACCACAAAGACGCTGTAGTCCGTCCCGACGCCAATCAGGATGGTGAGCAGAATTGTCGGGACGGTGAAGTCGATCTTCGCGACGTAGGTGCCTACCAGGACTATGAATACCTGAGATATCCCCAAGGCCACTCCTATCGTTCCGAGAGTGATGAACGGCGTGAGAACCGAACGGAAGAAGAGACCTGTAGCTACGATTAGAAGGATGATCGTGACTGGGAGGATTATTGTCAGGTCAGCCTGTGCCGAATTGCCGAAGTCGTACGAAATGGCATCTTTCCCGGTGACGAGAGCGGACTGAACTCCGGAGCCCGCGCCATAGGTACTCAGCGTGGAGGACACGGCTGACCTGAGGGCGACGACGTTTGCATTGGAGGATGTATTCAGGTCAACAGACACTAGAGTAGTGTCCCCTGCCGGCGACACGAGCGAAGAAATCAGCGTGTTTAGCCCTCTCCCTATGCCGTATGGGCTGGGCTTCGCAACTATTCGTCCGGCGAGAGAGTATAGCGAAGAGTCGGCATAGCTGCGACCAAGCGAATACGTCGAGTTGACAAACATCAGAGAGAAGCCCGTTGAGTTTGACACGTAATTCATCGCGAATGAGTCGAGTCGCGACGCCGCCTGAGCCTTGGTGTCTGTGAGGTAGTCTCCCAGGCTTATGGTCCCCAGGAGAGAAGTGCCAAAGGATTTGGAATTCGGCGCGTAGGTATCGAGATAATGGAGACCTGCCTCGCGCGCAGCAACAGACCCGCGTGCAACTATGCTGAGGTTGGCGAGGCTTTGATTGGTCCAACCGGCGGCCCAGGCGCCGCCAAAGAGCTGGAGGACGTGCGACGAGTAGAGGTCGTAGGTCGTAGCGTTAGCTGAATAGAGGGCAGCTGCAGTGGAGTTGAAGGCCAGGCCGTCCGCTGTGGTCACGTCGCGGGAGGCTGCGTAGGCCTTCTCCCATGCGCCCAGGTAGAGCGTCGGGACGCCGAGGAGCAGGCGACTTGTGCCGTTGGCCCCGTCTACCGCAGAGTAGACAGCGCGATTGACCCCGCTAACTGCAGAGTATATTGGGGAGTATACGTCGACGGTCTGATTGAGCCCCTTGATTTCAGAATCGTTCTTGATGGAATTGACAAGGTGCCTGACGAAGCTCTGAGTGGCGGCCGAAGTAACGTTCGGGCCGGAGACGACCACTATCAAGGTGCTGTTTGGGACCTTGCTCGAGAATTGTTCCGAAATCAGGTCCGAAGCCTTCACAGATTCCAGCTGACTCCCGGAGGCAGACCCCAGCTGCAGAGAGGTGACCTTCCCCTCCTGGAAGATGATTGGGATGACCAGGACGAGGGCGATTACCCAGGCGACAACCACATACCTCTTCCAACTGTAGACAAGACGTCCGAGCCGCCTGAACGGGGACGAGCCCCGCTTACCGGCAAGCGCTGAAGCCAAACAAGGGGCCCACCAAATTTGCAGTAATTATAACTTAGACGACCGCGGTACGGGTCACCGCTTCCTTACGTACAGGAACCCGCCCTCCTCCTTTACGTCGTAGAGCGGCTCCTTTTCGAGAGGCTCGTCGAAGGTGGCTGTGCCTGTCTTGAGGTCCCAGACTGATCCATGGCCGGCACATGTAACGGCCGTGTCGCTGAGAGCTCCCTCGGACAGGTCCCACTCCTCGTGGGTGCATATGGCCCCCATCCCGTAGTACCGGCCGTCGACGTTGGCAATGAGGACTGATTCTCCTGCGACATCGACAGTCAGCATACTTTCAGGAGGCACCTTGGAGGCTTCGACCGCCCTCTTGAATTCGGTCACACCTGCCTTCGTGAGGGTGCCGAACTAAAGTCTTTTCTCAGCTAGACGCCTTCGCCGTCTCCTCGAGCTCCATCAGATCCTTGATCGAGTCAACGAACACCCACTCCCCATAGTACGGGTAGGATAGCAACTCACCCCGCGTCACCAGGGTCGGGAACGTCTCTCGCTCGATGTCCCCCTTGTCCGGGAGGTACTTCTGCGCCCTTTTTGCGTCGAGCACATACACCCCGCCGTTGATCCAGACGTCGGGAAATGCAGGCTTCTCTTCAAAGCCCCTCACCACCTTCAGCTTGTCGATCTTCACGACTCCGAACCGCGACCGATAAGGCACCACCAGCATCGAGGCTGAAATCTCCCCAGCCTGCCTGTGAGCTTCCACCATCCGCCCAAGAGGAAGGTCGGTGATGATGTCCCCGTTCGTGACCACAAGGATGTCGTCCGATTTGTTCTTCGAAAGCGCTCTCTTCACGCCACCTCCTGTCCCCAGTGGCTCCTCCTCCACAGAGTAATCGATGGGTATGCCTTTGAAGCTTGAACCGAAGTGCTCTTTGAGCCTCTCCCACTTGTAACCGCAGGCGAACGTTACAGCATCGATGCCGCCTTCTTTGACGAGCCACTCGATTTGGTATTCCGCGATAGGACGGCCCTTCACCGGGATGAGCGCCTTCGGCCTATCATCCGTCAGAGGTCGGAGCCTCATCCCCATGCCCCCAGCGAGAACTACTGCTCTCATGCTCTTCCCCGGAAACCGGGCACCAGCTCCCGGCACGTGATAAATACTTTCCCAAGTCTCGTCGCAAGATGCAACGACCTAGGCCAGGGAGCCGGACATGGGCCAGTCGGGGAATCCGAGAAATCAAGCCCGATGGGCGCAGGGGCGCTAGCCAAGGGGTGTGTCGGAGGTATTTACCCTTGGACAGAGCCCCGTCCTGAACCGAACTTAAAAAGGCCCAGAGAGACGGCGGCCCGTCTTGTCCGAGCAGGAACTTGTCGACCAAGGGCAGCCGCAGTCCCTCCTTCCAAAGCAGCCCGAGGTGAACATAGGTACTTCAGGACATGTCGACCACGGCAAGACCACCCTGACCCAGGCAATAACTGGCATATGGGCCAGCGCACACAGCGAGGAACTCCGACGCGGGATTACTATCAAGGTGGGATACGCTGACGCAGCCTTCTACAGATGCCTTCAAGATCATGGTGTAGGTGCTTACTCAACCAGTTCAAAGTGCCCAATATGCGGCCGCAAGACGACGTTCCTGCGGGCCGTAAGCTTCGTGGACTGCCCAGGGCACGAGAGCCTCATGACAAACATGCTCGCCGGAGCTTTCTTGATGGACGGAGCCCTGCTGGTCATAGCAGCCAACGAGCCTGTGCCAAAACCCCAGACGAGAGAGCACCTACAAGCCCTCCAGATGCTTGGGATGACGAAGATAGTCATCGCCCAGAACAAGGTGGACCTGGTGACCGACCTGGAGGCCAAGAAGAATCACGCACAAATCGAAAAGTTCGTCGAAGCGACCGTCGCCCAGCACGCCCCCATCATTCCCATATCCGCTCAGCAGAGACTCAACATTGACGCCCTGATAGAGTCACTGGAAGAGGTGATCCCAACGCCGAAGCGGAACGTGAATGCGAACCCGCTGATGTATGTGGTGAGGAGTTTCGATGTCAACAGACCGGGGGCGGAGATCAAGGGGCTGGCCGGGGGGGTGCTTGGAGGGAGCCTCACTCGTGGGGAACTGAAGGTTGGTGAGGAAGTGGAACTGAGGCCCGGGATGATTGACGAGAGAAGCGGCAAGTTCGCTCCCGTCATCACCAAGGTTTCCAGTCTTCAGACAGGAGCAGGCGTCACCGAAAAGGTCGGCCCTGGAGGGCTTGTGGCGGTCGGGACACATCTGGATCCAACCTACACCAAGGGGGACCAGATGGTGGGGAGCGTGATCGGAAGGCCCGGGACCTTGCCCGATGCGCTAGAACACGTGACGCTGGACGTGGCGCTGTTGGAGACAGCCGTCGGCTCTGCGGAGCTTGTCAAGGTCGAGAAGGTCAAGCTCGGAGAGAATGTGAGACTCAACCTTGGAACAGCTTCCACTCTGGCAGTAGCGACTTCGGTCAGAGGTGACATTGTCGAGATGGACTTGAAGAAGCCCGTCGCGATAGAAAGCGGAATGAGGGCGGCAATAAGCAGGCGAATCGCGGACCGCTGGCGTCTCATCGGATCCGGCGTGCTGAAGTAGTTCTTGAAACAGGTTATCTTCGACAGCAGTTTCCTGATGGCAGTAGCCGAAACACCCACGACCTGGTTTGAGGACATGGTCCATGGAGTGGGGAAGTTCCAGCCGGTTCTCCCCGAATGCGTTCGAAAAGAGCTTGAACGACTGGCTTCTGGCCAGGGAAGGAAGGCTCGGACGGCCAGGGTCTGCCTGGAAATGGCTTCGAACTTCGCCGCCCTCCCCTGCGGAGGTGCCCAGGTCGATGACGAAATTGTCTCAGCGGCTCTATCCAGCGGCTCGATAGTTGCAACAGCTGACGCGAGATTGGCACAGGCGGCGAGGGGGGCGCACCTGAGGGTGGCCTCCCTCAGAAAAGGAAGGCTCGCCCTCGACTAGCTCTCAACCAAATGCAACCGTCCGGAAAAGCCGTTAAAACCCCCGAGGCTGGGCTTCCTCTCGATTGGCCGCCAGCGTTCTTGGGTTTGACGTCGCGAAGGAGACGGACCGGATAATATCGTTCGTCAGGGAGGTAGTGACCGAAGCCTCAGCGAAGGGTGCCGTGGTCGGTCTGAGCGGAGGGGTGGATAGCGCTGTGGTTGGGTCACTGTGTGTCAGGGCGCTCGGGAAGGACAAAGTCCTTGGTCTGTTCATGCCTTCCTATCACACCCCGAAGCAGGACATGGAGGATGCAAGATTCCTCGCGGAGGGCTGGGGAATCAGGGCCGAGAATATCCCCATCTCTAGCATAGCAGAGGCCATCTCCGGCCCTGCCAGAGTGGCGGGGACCAAGCTCGCCCGCGCCAACGTCGAAGCGAGGGTGAGAATGTCGATCCTCTACTACCACGCGAACTCTCTCGGCTATCTGGTTGCGGGGACGGGGGACAGAAGTGAATCGTTGTTGGGCTATTTCACGAAGTGGGGGGACGGAGGAGTTGACTTCCTGCCTATCGCCCACCTCTACAAATCCCAGGTGCGCGTGCTAGCGGAATACCTTGGTCTCCCCCCGGGCGTCGCACGAAAGCCGGCGTCCCCGCAGCTTTGGCCGGGCCACAAGGCGTCTGACGAAATTCCAGCGGACTACGACAAACTCGACATCGTACTGCGCTGCCTTTTCGACCTAAAGGCGAACCCCGCCAAGGCGGCCAGAGAAGCGAGAGTGTCCGTGGGTGTCGTCAACAGAGTGCTGGAGATGCACAGGAAGACGCAGCACAAGAGGACCATGCCGCCTTCGCTGACCTGACCAGAGACGCATCTCGTCTCATTCACACCAAAGATTAAAATCGCTGACACAAAGGGGTGCCTTCGTTCCTGATTAATTCATGTTTGAGTTAGTGAACCTCGAAGATGTGGTCCGCGTTCCACCAGACAGGTTCGGCTCGCCCCTTGAGAAAGTCGCCATGGATCTGCTGAAGCTGAAGTATGAAAGCACCATCAACCCTGACCACGGCTACCTGATCCTCGTGACCAAGGTGGACGTGGACAAGGTCGGCAAGATAATCGCAGGGGACGGCGCCACCTACCACAGGGTGAGATTCGAGGTCCTGTCTTTCTATCCTCTGAAGCAGGAGATCGTCGAGGGCGAGATAGTCGAGGTTACAGATTTCGGGGCGTTCGTGAGAATCGGCCCGGCGGATGCGCTCCTCCATCTCAGCCAGATCATGGATGACTACTTGACCAGCGACGTGAAGTCTGGCATCATCACCGCCTCTCAAAGCAAGAGGACCCTGAGAGTGGGGAGCAAGGTTAGAGTGAGGATTACGGCCGTGAGCCTTGGCCACGGGATCTCGATGGGCAAGATAGGTGTTACCTGCCGACAGCCTTTCCTTGGGGCGCTCGAGTGGATCGATGACGAAGTCATCAAGGCCGCCAAGACGCGCAAGGCAGAAGAGAGACCGGAGAAGTAGAAGCCGCTTTGAAGGAGCTCGCTTGCAGGAAGTGCAGGATGCTCACCACTGAGAAGGCGTGCCCCAACGACGGCTCCACGGAGCTGAGCAACGAATGGTCAGGGCTAGTCATTATCATCAATCCTGAAAGGTCCCAGGTCGCCAAGACCCTGGGAATAGCGAAGCCCGGAAGGTACGCCCTGAAGGTCAGCTGACCCCTTGCGCAGGGTCTATCGGCTCCCCGAGGCACTCAGGCCCAAGCTGGCCGAACCTATGGGCCGCGTCTTTACAGGGGAAGAGGTGGCGGGTCCCGAGTTCGCACGGCTAGTCGAGGAGGCTCCGATGGTTGTGACGGTCGGGGACAGGGTCACCGAGACCATGGCAAGCCTCGGGCGCACCCCTGAGGTGCAGGTCGTGGACGGCATGGAGAGACGGATGCAGAGAGCACCTCCGAAAGTCGGGTACGCCAGGCTGTTGAAGGTGAAGAACCCCGCGGGCACTCTGACTCTGGGGGCCATCGGCGCCATGCGTGCCGCTTTCCTCGGGATGAAGCCTGTCCGGGTGCTGGTACGGGGGGAGGAAGACCTCATGACAATCCTCGCCATAGCAATGGCTCCGGTATCCGCCGTAGTCTTCTACGGACAGCCAGGGGTCGGGGTGGTGGTGGTGAAGGCCAACGCCGTGGCCAAGTCCAGAAACCGGTCGATCTTGGAGAAGCTGGGCATAAGGGGAATACATTAGACTCAACTTAATATCCCAGCCAAAGTCGGGTTGCCCCCAGTTTGCGGTTAGAAAGGAAGACGGAGTCGAAACTCCTCGATAGGTCCTATGTCGAGATGACTCTCGACGGGAAGGCCGGGAAAATCTCGCGGAGGGAGGCAGTCGCGGCCGTCGCTCAGGAAATGGGAGTCCCCCCTGAGAACATCGGGCTGGTCAGACTGGAAGGCCAGTCGGGGACCACGACGGTCGTTGGAAAATTCTATGTCTATGGCTCAGCAGAGTCGAAGAAGAGGGTCCATCCGAAGTACCTCGAAGAGAGGGCCCTTACGAGGGAGGAGAGGGAGAAGCTGAAACAGGAGAGGAAGAAAGCAGCCATCCCGGCCGCGGCTGCGCCTGAGGCGAAGAAGTAGCCTTGTCAAAACAACAGCCTGCCCCGGTCGCACCCGCGCCGGCTCCGGCAGAGACGGCACCCGTCGAGGAGAAGAAGCCCGAGAAGAAGGAGAAGCCAAAGGCCCCCAAGAGGAGGATACAGTCGCACAAGCTGTACAAGGTGGAGGGTGACGCTCTTTCCAGGCTCAGGAAGGAGTGCCCTAGATGTGGAAGAGGGTACTTCATGGCCCAGCACGGAAACAGACTGACCTGCGGGCACTGTGGATACACAGTCTACTCCAAGGCCTAGTTCAACCCTGTCAAGGTCGCCAGGCCGTTCTCATGAGCAGAACTTTACTTGCCCAGACCCAGCAAAACCGCTGGTTCAAATCCGGCCGACCCCATTCACTCGGATACGCGCTCGCATGCCACCGTGTGACTGCCGGTACGCAACGCACATGCAGAATAATCAGGCGTAGGCTGACATCAGCTCTTTCAGCATTTTGGCCATTCCGGGGGTCAGGAAAGGCCTGAAGGGGCCGAAATACTTCTGTCCTCTCGCCCTCGAAATGCTTGCTCGGCTTCCTGATTTCGCATAGGATTCAAGGAAGGCGCTTGCCACCTTCTTCATGGCCTCCTCCTTAACGGAAAGCTTGGCCGTGTAGTAGAGAAACTCGGCCACGTCCCAGGCCTGGTCCCCCCCAGGAAAGGACTGTTCCAGGTCCGTGAGATAGAGCCCCTTGTCGGAGACGACCACGTTGCTCGGCTTGGCGTCCCCAAGCGCTATCCCGCAGGAGTGGACCTTCGACATCACCTCACCATAGGCCGACACCGGACCTATCCCATCGCCAGCTCCCTTGAGGAGCGCGTTGATCACGCTTGAGAGGGTCGGTCCTCTGACGAAGTCTTTCACAAGGATTCTCTCCGCCGGAGCGACCGCAACTACTGACGGGACCATCACTCCCACGGCTCGAAGCTTAAGGGACATGCCGTACTCGCGGTCCATCCGGGACACCGGGGCGGTACTGAACTTGTTGGCTGCGGACGCCCACACCCCGAGCAGGGCCCACTTCAGCGACCTCACGTCAGTGTAGTTCTTGACCACCACAGACCTCTCCCTTGCGGAGTCCCAGAAAGTAAGTACCCTGGTGGTGGAGTACGGCTCGCCTATGTCCTTCTCCTTTGTCGAGTATCTCTCGAACCCCAGGAGGCGCGCCAACTCCTCGACGAGCAGCGAAGCGTCAGGGATGACTGCCCCCTCCTCAAGTCGCAGCAGCGACCGCGGCCTCTCCAGAGGAGCGAAGGGGGGCGGGTTTTCCCTCATCCTTCTGAGCTTCGAGAGCGCCTCCCTGCTGAAGACCGACGGACCCACTCTGCCTGCATATCCGTGAATCGCGTACTGTGTCACCCCTCTTGCGGTCACCGAGAACATGGACTGCACGCGGGTGAAGGCATCGGCCTTCAGCTTCTCTGGGGCCATCTTTACGCCGCCTTGCACCGCCAGGAGGAGCCCTCGTGACTGGAGGGAATCCGCCGCGGACACAAACCCGCCGATGGAGATCGCCTTGTTCTCTTCGCCCAGGGGGCACGTGTATGTGTGCACGTAGCTGTAAAGCGCGGGAGGGTAGATGGCCGCTCGAGTGTGGAGCTTGTCAAAAAGAAAATACTCGTATGGGACGACGAGGTGCCTCCCGAAATCCCCGTAGTCCGAAGAGAGCTCCAGGAGTGCCTCAACTAAGACCCTCTTCTTGTATTCAAATTCGACGCGTCGGAAGAGGTCGGCGTTTTGTACGGGCTCGTACACGTTCAGCAGTCGTCCAACGACAAACTCCCCCAGGTGAGAGGACAGGGCGTCTTGTCGGAGCATTTCCTCATCGACAATAAGGGCCGATGCGGCGACAGGAGCATCGACGTACTTGTACCTCACTCCCTCGCGGAACCGCTTCAGCACGATGATGAGGTCGTAGTCTGAATCCTTGCGTGCGTACCCCGCCACCTTGGAACCGTAGGCGCAGACGGCAGTAATCTTGGAAGGCTCCACCAAGGAGGAGGCGACAGAAGTGAGGGTAGTTCGCTCGTCGTCCGAGAGTCTCAAGAGCGCGCCTTCTTTAGCTCCGCGACTTTCGAAATCACGGCGGGGTCGAATCGTGTCGTTGCCACAAGGCCCATGGGGAGCTTCACGGTGTTCTCCTCAGGGCCAACCCAGTGAATTGGAAGGTTCTTCGCAATCCATTCGTCCCCCACCTTCTTGTTGAGTGCGGGGTCGGAGAGGACGTTCTTGAATTTCCGGCTGACGAGCGATATCAATGCCTTCTCCGAGAACAAGAGCTTTGGCGGCATGGTCCGCTCGGCGTCTGCAAAGGATGCTTCGAAGAGCGTGGTCGACAGCTCGTCGCTCGTAACGTCGGTGGTGCTGAGCTTCCTCACGAGGTCCACGTAGTGGGTGAACTCGTGGGCGGCGACAGCCTCCAGTGTCCCCTTCGTCCCAAATGCCACCAACGCAGCCGTGAACTGCACCAGGATTACAACACTCCCTGTCGTTGTGACCGGGATAACCCTGGCGAAGAGCACCCCCATCTGGCCGTACTCACCCCCTGCCTTGGACACGGGGAGGACTGGCTCAACATAGTAGGGGGGATAACGGATTCCGCTGGCCCTCTCTACCCTCAGAACTGCGCCCTGCAGATACTTCATCCTCGTCCTCACTTTCCTCGCCATGGCTTGGGGCATCTTCTCCTGGGCGACAGCTTGGTCGAGGAGGATCAGCGGATCCAATGATTCCGCGACCGACGCGCCGTGCTTATCAATTCGACGGTTACTCTACTAACCTGAAGTTCACCGGGGGGTTGCGCCGGGACACTTCCATGAATATCTCGGTGTGCATTACCCCGGGAATCCTGCCTATCACGTCGTAAACAGCCCTGTGCAGTTCGTCAAGAGACTGGCCCTTCAGGTTGGCAATTATGTCGAACCTCCCGGTCACTTCGCGGATCAGGCGCACTCCTTCGATCTTCTCGATCTCCTTCAGTACCGTCTCCCTCTGCTTAGGGTCTATGTTGAGTCCAGCGAGTGCTCCGGCCCGCATTCCGAGGCGGTCCTCGTTTACCTGCACGGTGAACCTTTCGATGACACCCCGCTTCTGGAGCCGCTTGATTCTACTGTACATCACGGACAGGTTCACGCCGAGCTGCTTGCTCAGTTTTGGAACTGACACCGAGGCGTCCGAGTAGAGGGACGAGAGTATCTTCATGTCAAGGTCGTCTAGTCTGGCCAACGCGCTTGTCTGCCTTCTCCCAGGCGTTAGATATTTCTACTTTTCAGGCGGATTGTCCGCATGATTGCCGGAAAGCCAGAGGGAATTGGAGATTCTAGCTACCCGTCGCAGGCTCTTTCACGCGCTTGGCGTTGACCTGGTAGGTCTCTTCGGTGATGGTGTTTCCTCTTACCAGCTTGCGTTTCTTTGCCCCTTCCTCCCTGGTCTTGTAACCAACCCCCTTCGTCAGAAGGATGTAGTTCTTCCCTCCGCCCAGGGTATCGCTGCGCATGGGGAATCCCGCCCTGTCGCTCCCCCCGGTAATCATTATCTTGCCTGTCAGCCCAATCGAGGTCCCTTCGAGGACGTCGCCTATCTTCCTCCCGATGAGCTGCTGGGCGTTGGCGTCTTTCACTTCCTGTGCCTCTGACCTCCCCGTCGCCGGGTCCGAGAGCACGAGCTTGAAGCTGACCATTCAGGCGCTCCGAATCCGGCGGGTAAATAAACCTAGAAGCCAAAGAGCGGGTCGGAGACCGACTTTATCTTGATAATCTCGTCAAGGACCGCGCGCTCCTGCTCGGTTAGTGAGGAGGCCAGCTTCGTGCGCAGCGCCTTTGCCTCGTGGCTCCTCGGCATCGTGTAGATTGTGTCGTTCTCCTTGATTTGACGTCCGAGGGTGGGGCCGTCAACAGAGATTGCTATTTTGTCCCCTTCCGTGGCCTCGGTCAGGGCCTTCCCCTGGTCCTGCAGCTGTTCAACGGTGCCGAGCTCGACCCCTTGCGGGGACATCAACTTGACCTTCGGCTTCAGCCTCCCCGCGAGTATCTCGACGCCGAAGACCGCTGGGTCATTGTGCCTGAAGAAGGTGCCGGGGACCACCTTCAGCTTGCACGGCCTCGTCAGGCTGGAGAGTGCAGCCTTTTCGTCGGCCTCCCTCTTGGCTGCCGCCCAGTTGACGTAGTTGTCAATCACCTCGTAGATTATAGCGGACACGAATATGGGGCTGGTCCCCACGTAGTCCTTGGCTTCGGGGAGTACCTTGGCGTCGAAGCCCAGAATGGCCCCGAGATAGGGGTCGTGCTCTCCGACGACGTGGGCGTCAACTATGTCGTTCTTCGAGATGTCGCCTATGTCTGCCTGCCTGACGGGGACCCCCCTCTCCTCCAGCATCCGGAGAAGGGCCTCTAACCCGCCAATGCTCCCTGCCTTGACTATGACGCCCATATTGTCTGTCTTCACGACGACTTTGGAAAGCTCCTTCTCCATCTCCGTCTTCAGCTCCTCGAACTGCCTCTCCGTCTTGAACGAGGCGACGGACGTGCCTGGAACGACCCCTGCCAAGTCGGGTGATACGAGCTTCACACCCGCGGCGGCATAGACCTGGTCGACCGCGGTAAACCTGTCCCGTGGATCACGCATCTCGTCGAGTGGCTTCGGCATGAATAGTGCCTTCACCTTCGACTTGAAGGCACCGTCTCGCCTCACGAGTCCTATGGCGTCTCCGACCCTGAGTGTCCCCTCAGTAAGAATCATGTTGGCCGTCTCCCCTATGCCCACCTCCTCCTGCATCTCCAGGATGATGCCTCGGGCGGGTTTCTCTGCCATGTCGTGGCCCTCGAGTCTTCCCTTGAGGAACTGCTGGGCGAGACCGATCAACATGGCCAGCATCTCCGGGATGCCAGCCCGGGCCCTGGCCGATACGGGCACAATCGAGACCTGCTGCCTGAAGTCTTTGACTCTATAGTAGGCGTCCGACTGGAAGCCGAGTCGCGACAGCCCCCCGACCACGTTGTAGAGGCGTTCTTCCAGCTCGTCGTTCCAGGCCGGCGGCTGTTCTTTCATGATTTGCTGCAGCTGCCCCTGGCTCCCCTTCTTCCAGCCTACGATCATGTCTATCTTGTTCAGGGCTATGAGGAAGGGAACGTGCCTCTGCTTGAGGATGTCGATGCTCTCGAGGGTCTGGTTCTCCAGACCCTTCAGCACGTCGACCACGAGTATGGCGATGTCGGCGGCTGACCCTCCTCTGAGGCGGAGATTGGAGAAGATGGCGTGGCCCGGTGTGTCTATCATCAGCAGGCCGGGGACCTGAAGTTCCCCCCCTGCCTTGTCCAGCAACGGCCCGCATATCTGCTTCAAGGTCTCCATGGGGAAGAAGCTGGCGCCTATCTCCTGGGTGATTCCTCCGACTTCGCGGGCCTGGACTCCGGTCCCCCTCAGAGCGTCCGCTAGACTTGTTTTCCCGCTGTCAACATGGCCGAGGATAACTACGACAGGTTGCCTCAGCCGACGTTTCTGTTCTGACATTCTCCATGCAGCCCCTTATGGTGCCTTCACCCTCTCGGCTTTCCGAAGAACGCGGCCTGCTCCTTTGCAAAGCTCTCGAGCGAGTCTGATGCATGTATGGTATTGTCGGTCAGCCCAAGGCCGAAGTCTCCCCTGATGGTCCCCGAGGCCGCCTCCCAGCTCTTGGTCGATCCGACCATCCGCCTGACGGTAGCCACGGCGTCCCTCCCAGAAAGGACCACCCCGACCACGGGTCCCGACGTTATGAAATTGACTAGCTCCCCGAAGAATGGTTTGTCCTTGTGCACGCTGTAGAACTCCTCGGCTTGAGGTCTCGACATGGTAAGCATCTGGAGTCTCTTGACCACGAGACCTTTCCTTTCGAACCTCCCGAGAATCTCCCCCACTAGCCCCCTGCGGACAGCGTCAGGCTTCACGACGATCAGCGTCTCCTCTGAGGGGAGGCTCATTGCCGCTTGGCCCTCCGTGCCCATTTCAACTTGCGCGGGTCGCGGCCGAGCTTCAGCTCGTTGGTCTTGCATTTTGAAGAGCAATAGGAGCGGGTCGAGCCATCGTTTCTTACGAACAGGATGCCTGACCCGAGTCTGACTTCTCTGCCACAGAAAGCGCATTTCTTTGGAACGTACATCTCAGACTACCGCACCCCTTTCTTTCTTGGCCATTGGAACTCGGAATATAAACACGGCGCCGGATTTGACTTTCTGGATTTTTCAAACCGATGTAAACTAGGCCAGGGGGGCCTCTTACGAGGGCCTTCCCCGTCAAGTCAGTTCGCCCCCAATTCACGAGTGAAGCTGTGGAACGCCTGCTCTTCGTTGCGAATGCTGTCGTGATAATACAGCTGGCAGCGCTGACCAGCCACTCGCCCTTCGACAAGCTTGGCAGTGCCTAACACATCAGCAAAAGTGACATCAGAAATCCAGTCTTGCAGGATTCCTTAGGGGCCTCGGCTCTAGAGCTGTCTGAGCTAGTCCTCGGAAGGTTCGGCCTGATCCTAGTCTACGAAGCAGTTCACCGGTGGGCTCGAAAAAGCCCGGATTGAGGCTTTTCAGCCTACAAAAGACCGAATGCCGACTGGACTGCCAGCGCAAGTCCGAGGCTAAGCGCAATCAACCAAATTGCCTTTAACTTCCGAGCCTCGCGCTCTGTCTCCCGAAGGACCAGCACGTCCGCAAGTCTGATTGGGCCCTTGACGTTTCTCGTCAGAATCCTCCCCTTCTCCTTTCCTTCGAGTATCTTCACGCGAACCTGAGTTATCTCACCGGCGACCCCCGTCCTTCCCACAATCTGAACTACTTCTGCCGGCGTTAGGGTCTCCGCTTCTCTCTTGCTGCTCATGCGGTCTTCTTCAGCCTCGCCAGCTCTTGGGTGACCTGCTCCAGAATCTGGGAGCCTTCGCCCGCGTCAAGCACTGCGGCAGAGGCGGTGGAGACGTCGATGCCTATGGCAGGACCGATCTGGTCTTTCGAAGGAACGAAGACGTAAGGAATTTTCCTTTCCTCGCAGAGGATTGGCAGATGGGCGACAACCTCGGGCGGTGTCACGTCTTCAGCGATGACTACGAGCTTGGCCATGCCGCGCTCGATGGCCTTCGTCGATTCGTTCGTCCCCTTACGCACTTTTCCGGTGCGGGACGCCTGCCTCAACACTTCATAGGCTGCCTCAGAAACTTCCTTCGGCGTTTCGAATTTGATGTAGTACGGTTTCTGGCCTGGGGTCATCCTGTAAATCTCCCAAGCCAGCCCGTTTGGGCAGGCATATAAACGGTTAGGGAATCGAGTGGGAAAATCGTGGCTAGCCGCTTAGAATGAACCTGTCCGGGGCGTCGAGCCGGCAGAAGCCAAACCGAGGGAACTGGATGATGTCACCTACCTTCAGAGATGACACCGAGTCCTCCGCGAACCCTTTCACTTCCGTCAAGCTCTTTCTGTTGAAGACCCCTTCCTCAAGGAAGAGCTCCCCCGGCACGACCACCGTCACGGCTTGGTGGGACGGCGTCACCCACTGGACCTTCCTGGAGGCGGGGATGAGCTCGTCGCCCGTGTACTTGGCGGAAGGGCTTTCCCCCGCGGAGGAGAGTTCGACGTTGTAAAGGTCCATGAGGCGGAAAGAGGTCCCTCTCTTCATGCCCTTGATGTCTACGCGGGAAACATAGAACTGCCCTGAAGTATCTATTGTGCGACCCCCGAGGTCTCTTTGGGGGTGGAAAGGTATCTTCACCTTCCTCCTGGGCGCTCCTTCGACCTTCAGCGACACGGGGTCAGGAACGAAGAAAATGCGCCTCGAGTTTGGGTCGAGGAGCTTCCTGTTGATCGAGAGCAGTATACTCCAGTCGTATTCGTGCTCAGTCTTGGTGTAGCCCACTTGAACGGTGAAGTCTCGGATCGCCTCCGGGAGGATACCCCTCCGTCTGAGCCCCTCAACAGTGGGCATCCGCGGGTCGTCCCAGCCGGCGACAAGGTTCTTCTCGACGAGAGGCCTGAGAAGCCTCTTGGCTACAGGTGTGCCCTTGAAGTTAAACCTGGAGAACTGGATGACCTCGAGGGGCCTGAACTTCAGAGCCTCCCTGATGAGCTGCTGCAGCTCGTTCCTGAATTCGGAGCTCCTGAGTACGTGGGTTATCCCGCACTCTTCGTCTTCGACCGCATTAGCCAGGTCGTAAGTCGGCCAGAGTGAGTATTTCGTCCCCGTCAGCGGGTGAGGGTAGTTGATTGTCCTGAAGAGGTTGGTGTCCCGAAGCGAGTAGTTGGGGCTCTTCATGTCCCCCTTGAACCGAACGACATACGCCCCTTCCCCGTGCTTCTTGGCGAGCAGCTGTTCCCAGACCCGGAGGTTGACTTCGACGGGGTTCGCTCTGTGCTCGCAGGGAGTCCCTTCGAACCTCAGGCGCTTCACTTTCGCCTCGTCGCACGAACAGGCATAGGCATCCCCCTGTTCCAGGAGCTTCCTCCCGCTCTCGTAAATCAGGTCCATGTCATCGGAGACGTTCTTCTCGTGGTCGCACACTATCGAGAGCCACTCGATCCCGCGCCTGAAGCTCTCGTAATAACGGGGGAGTACCTTCCTCGGGTTGGTGTCCTCGAACCGAAGCCAAAGCGAGCCGTCGTACTGCTCCTTATACAGGAAGTTGATTGTGAACGCCATGGCATGTCCCACTGTCATGTAGCCCGAAGGTTCAGGTGGGAGCCGAAAGGCCGTTCTCCCCTTCACGGCGTTCGGAAGGGGCGGAAGGCCGACCCTTCCTTCCTTCTCGGCGGGCGGTTCAGTCCCCGGATATTTCTCCTCTAGAAGTCGCTGCTGCTCCTGGAGAGAGAGGGAGTTCACTCGCTTCACGACGGTCCCGGCTTCCTTGGAGGCGCTCCCTGGGCTGGTCCTGAGGTCCGGGAGTTCAGCTAGGACTCGTCCCATCACGGCGCCGACATCCGCTTTCCCGCCGTGCTTGATGGCGTTAACGAGGGCGGCCCTTTCAATAACCGCCAGGACATCTTCCCCTAGCGAATCGTCTACCATTCTCTCTCTACTGCAAATCTCGCGAACGAAGCCAGCAGGTCCGCCGCTTCTCTGTCCCCGTTCCACCGTATCCCTTTCAGCGTACCGAGCGCCTCCTTCATGAGCTCGGTCGCCCTCTTTCTGGCGAACCCGACGGCGTCATATTTGTCAATCATCGACAGTACATAATCGACGTCGGCCCTGGACTTCGTCTCCCGACTCTTGTTCATTATGGCGGTGACCCTGTCTCGCTCGCTCTGAGCCGCGCTCTCCAGAAGATGCAAGAGAATCAGGGTCCTCTTGCCTTCGAGGATGTCGTCGGACTTGGCCTTGCCGTATTTCGTCTGATCCCCCACCAAGTTCAGGGTGTCGTCCTGAATTTGGAAGGCGATCCCCAGCCGCGTCCCGAATTCTCTTAGCTCTTCGAGCGTGCCTGCACCCGCCCCTGCGACTATGGCGCCCAGGCGGCAGGGACTTGTCACGGTGTACCATGAGGTCTTCTTGGTGCACATTTCATAGTAGTCCTTGACCCCCAAATCCCACCGCTTGGCTGCGACCCATCCCAGTTCCATGTGCTGTCCCTCGGTAGTTTCGTTGACCATCTTCGAGAACTCCTGCATCACGGCGAACGTCCTTTCCAAGCCGAGCCTTTGCCTATTCCGGAGCAGCGCCTCCCAGGTTCTGGCGTGGAGGGCGTCCCCCGCGTTCAGAGCCAACGCCTCTGAGTACTTCTTGTGGAGGACGGGCGCGCCCCGCCTCAACTCAGAGCCGTCTTCGATGTCGTCGTGGATGAGTATCCAGTTCTGAAATAGCTCGATGCAGGCTGCCGTGAGAATGGCGTCATCTTCCACCCCGCCCGCCGCCCGGCAGGCGGTCACGCAGAGGAAGGGCCTCATCCCCTTGGCTGGCCTTGACGGATAGTCGCGCATCATGGCGTAAAGCACCTCCACCTCCCTCACCTCGCTGGACTCAGGCAGCAACTGGGAGAGTATGACGTCGTCGACTCTTGACTTGACCCTTTTCATCTCCTCCTGGAGGTCGTGCATGCCTTGGCCAGCCGCTCCTCCCGTGTTTAGGACCTTACCACCGTCCCGTAGAAGTCGAGGCCCCTTAGCGCTTTCGAGAACTCGTTTCTCCTGTAGCCAGAGACGAAGCAAACTCTTGTCCCCCCTGCCGCAATCTTGGCGGCCGCGTCGAGCTTCGACTTCATCCCTCCGGTGACATCCTGCCCCTCCGAGATGTTCATCCTCCTTATTTTCGACGGTGTGAGCTCGGGGATTATCACCCTGGTGTTATGCTCATAGACGCCGTCGACGTCCAGGGCGAAGACACACCTCTCAGGCGCAAGGATCTTGGCAAGCTCCTGCATGATTAGGTCGCCAGAAACCACTCTGAAGCCCGCACCGGTCAGCCCAACGTCCCCGAATGTCACCGGGGTGAGCCCCTCCTTCAGAAGGGCTCTGAGCCACGCAGCCACAGGTGCCTTCCCTGCCCGGCTCACCGCGTCGAAAGGGGAAAATGGATACGGATTCAGCTTGAATTCGGCCATCGTCCTGCAGACCAATCTGTCTAGCTCGTACATCGCTCCCCGGGTCTGGGCAACCCCGACGGCGGGGGCCTCTGCAGCTTCCGTGGTGATGCCGTGCTGCTTTGCCACCACATGACCGTAGGACCCTCCTCCGTGGACCACGACGACCTTCTGGTCTGAAGAAGCGATCTCTTCAGAGAGGGCGGAGACGACGTCGGGACGATACGAGAAGGGTTTCGACTTGTCGGTTATCACCGACCCGCCGAGCTTGGCAACTACCGTTCTAACCAGCTTCTCACTCCCTCGGTCGGGACCTTTACCTTGAACGTCTCAAACCCTCGCGCCGACAACCCCGATACAATGCTTTTTTCCTTTGCCTTGGGCGCCACTGCGACCACGCTCCCGCCCCCGCCGGCACCTGTAAGCTTCGCGCCGTAGCACCCGAGGGAACCGAGAAGGTCGACGATGCCGTTGATTGCCTCGTTCGAGACGCCTATGGTCTCCAGGGCGGCCTGATTGATGGCGAGGACTCTCCCGAGACCCTCCATATCTCCCTGCCTGAGCTTTTCAGCAGCTGTGAAGCCGAGCTCGCTGACAGCGCCCGCGAGCATCGCGAAGAGGCCGGGGAATCTTTCTCTCATGACGGAGACCCTACCAATTTGTCCCTTGGTGCTCCTCTTCTCTCCAGAGTAGGTGATTATCAGCGACCTCGTGCCGTCCATGGACAGCCTCCGGGGTTTGGAACCCCGCTTGAAGAGAACCACTCCTCCGTAGGCACAGACTGTCGGGTCAATCCCTGACGGCCTCCCATGGATGAATCGCTCTCCTACCATCGAACACCTGACGAGCTCGTCGACCTTGAGTCCGAGGGAGTGCAGCCTCGAGAACGCCGAGGCCACCGCCACCATGGTGGCCGCCGAGGAGCCGAGACCCGCTCCCTCGGGTATCTCCGAGCTTATCGACACCCTGACAGAAGGCGTGACCGAGAACTGCCTCGCCATCCCTTCCACGACTCGTGAAACTGGGCGAAGCTCCGGGGAGTCGCGGCCCTCGAACCTGTCCGACCTTATCGCTAGGGAAGGAGCCTGGCTCACCTCGACCCTGACCCTTAGAGGGAGCGCTGCTGCCAGGGCCCAGGCGCCGTGGACTACGAAGTGCTCTCCTGTGATTATTGCCTTCGAGGGTGCCTCGGCAATCGCCTTCATCGCCTATACGAATCTGAGGGCACCGTAGCCCACGACTTGAACGTTGTCTCCTGACGTGTCCCCGCTTGACGCGTACTTCAGCAGCTCGGCCCTCTTGAGCCCCAGGGACTCGGCAGTCTCCATTACGGTCGCTATGGCCCCGAACCCGCAGGCCGTGACATTGAGACTCTCCAAGGTCGAGTAGAACCCTTCCACGTCCATCTTGAGGACCTGCTGAATCAGGGCGGTGTCCTTCTGCTTCGCGACTTCCGCGGGCTCGTAGTGGGTGAGGTCGGAGGAAGCGACAAGGACTGCCTTCTTTCCCCGTACGACCCTGGCGAGGGCAGAGGCGATTGTCCTCGAAGTGTCGATGTCTTGGAAGACAAGCGATACGGGGAGAAGAGGGACGTCGTCGCCGTATATCTTCTGGAGGAACGGCAGCTGCACCTCGAGGGAGTGCTCCAGCCTATGGGCATCAGGGTCGAAGGCCACGATCCCTGCCAATTCGACGAGTTTCGCCGCTGCCTCCGAATCGACCTTCATGTGGCCAATAGGAGTCTCCCACTCACCTGCCTTGAAGGTGGATACCCCGCTGCCGATGCCGTAATGGTTGGGCGCGACCACAACTATCAGTTCAGGGTCAGGAAGGGAAGAAACATGGAGATAGGAATGGGCTGCAACGGGCCCGGAGTAGACGTAGCCTGCATGGGGGCAGACGACGGCCACGATGTCAGCCTTCCCCTTCGGTGCCGGCGGCTTCCTGCCTGGCCCGAGGCGGTGCAGGTAGCACTCGTCAATAATCGATGACAGCTCGTCTGGGTCCGCGGGGTAGAACTGCCCTGCGACCGCCGGTTTTCTGACCTGCAACCCGGGTCGCTATTCGCGCCTGTCAGATATACGTTCGTCGGAAACCTCGGGCTTCTGTTCCTCGTCTATCTTCGTCTCGAAGTCCTCGATGCTGTACTTCATGGGCTGGTCGTCGGCCAGCAGGCCGGCATGTGAAAGTGTCGAACGGGCGAGCAGCCAGAAGATTGCGGCTATCGCCTTGCGTCCCCTGTTGTTACCGGGGATGACCAGGTCTATGTCGTCGGTGACGTTGTCGGTGTCGCATACGGCTATCACGGGGACGCCAAGCTTGCCTGCCTCTACAATCGCCTGCATGTCAGACATGGGGTCGGCAACCACCACCAGCTCTGCATCGAGGTGACCCGGGTAGAGCGGGTTAGTGAAGGTCCCGGGCATGAACCTGCCGATTCTGGGCAGGGCCCCTGTGAGCTCGCAGAACTTCTCGACGGCCATGGCCCCGTGCTCCCGGCTGGTGTAGACCACCGTGTTCTTTGCGCCCGTGGTCGCTATGAACTTCCCCGCGACGTCGATCCGCTGTAGGGTCTTGCCATAGTCGATCATGTGAAGCCCGTCAGGGCGAGGCCGGGCTGTGAACTGCTCCATGGTCTTGGTCCGGACTGGCGTGCCGATGCGGATGCCGGTCGCGAGAAGCGCCTTCTCGGACAGCCCGTGGACTACTATCTTGTCTGCTGACCCGGCTTCATCGTCATCAAACTCTGACGTCGGTCCTCAGCCCCTGTCGCTACGGCTCTGCCTTCCTGCTGTAGAAGGGAAGGACCTGGTCAATCACGTCCACGGAGGAGATCAGCATACGGCGGCAGCAGTACCTCTTCAGCCCCAGGTCGTCAAGGACCTTCCCAGGGTCCTCGCCTCCTTTGACTCTGGCCTGGAATGAGGTGAACTTGTCCCCTATCAGTCCCCCACAGGTAAAGCAGCGGATAGGAATCATCATAGGTTATCGATAGCTCTTCTGGCGCTTTCTGCGCGCACCTGGTCCACCGAATTTCTTGGGCTCAGCTTGCCTCGGGTCGCCCGAAAGCAGGTATTTATTGTATGCATTCAGCCTGTCTCTCAGTTCAGACCCCCGGACCTGGTCGACATAGGCTCTCGCAATCGCCATGGCCGCCGCGTCGGCCTGGCCCATGAATCCCCCTCCTGCAACGCGCACGTCCAGATCGTACTTCTCTCGCAGCTCACCCACGACATCCACCGGCGCGAGGAGGTGGAGGCGGGCCGGCTCGGGTTCCCAGAGCTCGACAGGAGTCCCGTTTATTCTGATTCGACCAGCGCCTGGGAATATGGCTGCCGTGGCCCTGGCCGTCTTTCTCGCCCCCGAGTAGAGCTTCGGGGGCTTCTTCACCTGCGCTTTCTGGGTTGGGCCTGGCAATTCACTCTTTCCATCCTAGGCTTCTGGAGAGGTCCCCCATGGTGACGTAGATTGGAATCGGTCGCGTCGCTGTCGTCTCTTCGAACTTCTTCAGGTTGGCGGCGTCGACTCCCGAAGGCACGCCGACGTAAATCCTGAGCCTCCTCATGGCGAGCGCCCCCTTCGGCTTCTTCCTGGGCACCATCCCTCTGACCATTCTACGGAGTATGTTGTCGGGCCTTCTGGGATGGAGGGGGCCGTAGATGGGATTCACCTTGCTTGAAAGCTCGAGCCTCTCCTTCCATTGGTTCACGACCGAGGTCCTTGAACCTGAAATCAGTGCCTTCTCAGCGTTAACGACGACAACCCTCTTGCCCGAGAGGATCAGTTTTGCGACCTTCGACGATAGCCTCCCCGCGATCTGGTCAGAGGCATCGACGTAGACGGTGTCTTCACCTGACAAGCCTAACCCCGCTCCCCTTCGGAAACCTCTTCAGAAACTCTTCGACTGTGAGAGCCGACCCTCCCGACGCTTTGATCTTCGACCTCGCTCCCTCCGAAAACGAGAAAGCACCGACAACGAGCTTCTTCTCAATCACGCCAGTCCCGAGCACTTTTCCGGGGACGAACACTGGTTGACCCTCTTCAGCGATTCTGGATATCCTCCCGAGGTTCACCTCGACCCTGGACTTTGACGGGCTGGAGAGGATGTCGGATGCTTCTCGCCAGATGGGAGCCTTCTGCTTCTTCCCTGCCCTCTCGAGCATTACGGAAGTGTGCCTCAGCACAGGATTGGACGCCGTCATTGGGCACCACCCACGGCGACCTGGATCTCCTTGAGCTTCCTCTCGAGCAGTTCGATGGCCTTTAGGACTATCTGGCCTGCAGGAAGGCCTCCCGTTGACTCCACCGTGAGGTTGAAGACCCCTTCCCGCTTCCCGTCAGTCAGGGCGGCCACGGTGCATGGCTGCCACTTCGCATGCTCCTTACCTCGACCGAGGCGCGCATATGCCTCGAGCTTCACAGACTGGCCAAGGGCGAGCTTCAGGAGTGGTATGCTCTCGCTGACCGGCCTCACGTCCCTGTCTTCAGATACAAGGTCCCCCGACATCACCGTGGAGACCTTATCCTTCCCCTTGGCGTCGAGCACGAAAAGGACCCTGCACTTGTGACAACCGAGCGGGTTGCCACAGTCGCACTCCTCGGGGAGGTTGTATCTCTGCAGGTCAGTCCTGATGGGAATCATTCCCAACCTGTGGGCCAGGATTTCGTCGTACAGAACTGAGGAGTTTTCGAGTATCACAACGTCGTCTATGGCCATGCAAGGCACTTCGGCTATGCAGAACCTGCGGACTGCATTGGCGTAGGACCGGTCTATCCCCTCGAGCTGGAGCGTTACTGAGGCCCCGGTCTCCTCCAGGACTTTGACCTCAACCAATGACTACACCCGCTACTTCGCGATAAACCATGAGACGACCCGGTTCTGCGGTCGGGTCTGAGTTGTGGTTAAAAAGTTTTGGAAGCATCGGGCCCCGCTGGCCGGCAACAGGAGAAAGGGACGGCTAGGGCGGGAGCAGAGCCGATATATGCTACCCTGGCGCCCTGTGGCCGTTGCCTGTCGTGTCTGGGGAACTTACCTTCGGCTCGCGAGAGGCCTGGCGGAGGTGGCTCGAGCAGAATCATGCCTCAAAGAACGAGGCGTTCCTGCTGGTCTACAAGAGAGCCCCGAAGAACGCCGATTTCTCAAACGAAACGGCGATTCAGGAAGCGCTGTGCTTTGGCTGGATAGACGGCTGGTTCAAGCCTGTTGACGACGAGAGGTGGGTCCTCCGTTTCAGTCCTAGACGTAGGGGGTCGAACTGGTCAGACACAAACATCGCACGAGCGTGGAAGCTGCTCGCCGAAGGTAGAATGACCCCATCAGGTATTGCCAAGCTCCCTCCGGGGGTGCTTGCGGTGTGGGAGAATTTCAAGCCCACCCCGACCGCAATCAGTCCCAGGAGGGGCGATATCTCCTTTGAGGGCAGGGACCGAAGGTTTCTGGCCAGAGTCAAGAGACCAGCTGTGACCCCCTGACTATAGGGATCGGGCCCGGAAATGCTTCATCGCCTTCAAACCTTATAACCGAAGGGAGAAGGGCAGGTCCGGAACATGTCGGAGGTAACGGAGTTCAGGCATCTCGTTCGAATCTCGGGCAAGGACCTCGATGGTGGAAAGAAGCTCATCGTGGCCCTCTCCGACTTGAAGGGGGTTGGCTACAACTTCGCGAATGTGATCACTACGAGACTAAGCCTGGACCCTCGGGTCAGATTGGGAACCCTGACAGAAGAGCAAGTGAAGGAATTAGAAGATGCGATCCTCAGCACGACCAAGTCTGCACTTCCGAAGTGGTACTATAACAGGAGGAACGACCCGGAAACGGGGGAGGCCAAGCAGCTTCTAGGGTCTGACTTGGAATTTGTCCAGAAGAGCGATATTGAGGACGAGAAGAACATCCAGAGCTGGAAGGGTGTAAGGCACAGCCTGGGGTTGAAGGTCAGGGGGCAGAGGACCAGGACTACGGGGAGGAAGGGGAGGACCGTTGGCGTAAGGAAGGCAGCGCTCGTAGCTGCGGCGAAGGAAGCGGCGAAGAAGGAAGAGAAGTAGGGAATGGGAGACCCGAAGAAAGCCAGGAAACAGTACAGCAGGCCGCGAAGTCCCTGGAGGGCTGATCAGCTTGCGCAAGAACTCTACCTTCTGGGCACTTTCGGACTGAGGAACAAAAGAGAGCTCTGGAAGGCGGAGACTCAGTTGAGCTCAGTGAGGAAGCAGGCAAGAACATTGCTCGCGGCAACGCAGGCTGTGAGACTCAGAGAGGAGAAGAAGCTCCTAGACAGCTTGAAGAGAAAAGGGCTGATTCGCGAAGACGCCACGCTCGACGACATCCTCAGCCTTACCGTGGAAGACGTGCTGGCTAGGAGGTTGCAGTCCATGGTCTTCAAGAAGGGGATGGCCCTCTCGCAGTTGCACGCAAGGCAGCTGATTGTCCACGGACACATAATGGTTGGGGAGCGGGTCATCACGGTGCCGGGGTACGACGTAGGAAATCAGGAGGAAGGGAGCGTCAGGCTGATAGGAGGTGCCCCGCCGAAGGAAGCACCTCAGGCTGGGGAAGGAGTCAAGGCCGATGCGGCGAAGGAAGCCCAGCAAGTCCCGGCTGAGCAGCCGGCCGAGGCCAAGTGAGTTAGATGTCCGAAGAAGAAGCGCTTGCCGACAGGTGGGGCGTCTGCCACATCTATTCGTCCTACAACAACACCATTGTGCACATCACGGACCTCACCGGCGCAGAGACGATAGCCTTCTCTTCGGGCGGGAGGCACGTCAAGGCGGACAGGTTCGAGTCGTCGCCCTATGCAGCCATGAGAAGCGCCTCAGCCGCATCAGACGTGGCAAAAGCAAAGGGGATTACGGCGGTCCACATCAAAGTGAGAGCGGTAGGTGGGACAGGGCCGAGAACCCCGGGGCCAGGCGCCCAGGCGGCCATTCGAGCCATAGCTAGGGCTGGCTTCAGGATAGGGCGCATCGAAGACGCTACACCCATTCCCCATGACACTACTAGGAAGAAAGGCGGACGTCGGGGAAGAAGGGCCTAGAGTCTCATAACTGCTTCAGAACGTCCACCGAGTCCACCTTGCCGTCTCCGTCCTTGTCCACTCCCCGGAGCAGTACCGCGTAGTCCCCGGAACGGTATCCTTGGAAAAGGACGTCGGCATAGTTGCAAACCCCGATTATGGCTGCCTTCGTCCCCGCGCCTGTCAATCCAGCCACAATGATGCATGTCTTGGCCGGGTCCCAGGGATTGCGGACCTTTTCAACGATGCAGTCGAGTTCTGAGCCGTAGGAGTTGCCTTCGGCATCCACCATCGAACTCCAGAAGCCCCCCTGGCTGAACCGGACCTTCAGATGAGGGTTCAGCTCCTCTGCCACCACGTTGGTCCTGGGCCCGCCCACGACAACCAGGTTGGAAGCGAGCAACTTCTCAGCCCGCAGGTCGACGTCCAGCTTCACCGGGAATGTGGAAGGGAGGGTAACGAACTGCCCCAGGGCAAAGCCCAGCTGGACCGCGTAATGGCCATCTCTCGCCTGGGTGCCCGCCTCCCCGTGCTGCAGGGGAGACCCAACCACTACCCATCCGTCGAAGACACCCTCGTTGAAGAACTCCTTGAAGAAGCGTCCCAGGGCCTTTGACCTGCTCGACGACTTCAGCGTGGGCATGGGCTCCCCCTTGACCGGGAACTCGACAGCGTACCCGTCCGAGGCCAGGGCAAAGAGGTTCGCCTCGCCTCCCCGAATCTGCTCGCTCCTCACCCGCGAAATGAGGCCCGCTCTCTCCAACCTGCCGATGTGGTAGTAGACTGTCTGGTGATGGGTGTTCAGCGCCCGGGCCATTTCTGCTGGGTACTTCGGTCCGGCGGAAAGCAGCGCTAGTATCCTCTGGCCAACCTTCCCTGACGCGGGCCTGAAGCCGTCGGGCTTGTCCGACACAAGGACGCGCTTGACGAGCCCCGCTTCGGACTTCGGATCGAAAAGTATCTTTTCTCTCGGCACGAGGACCTAGGCAAAGACACCCTACATAAACAGTTTTGCATGGTAGTCCCTGACACTTGCTATTCGTGCCCGAACGATGCACGACGAGATTGGCATGGTACAGCGAATTGTTTTACGGGGTTTAAAGACCCAGTATGCAAAACGCGAACCGAATGTGCGGCATTGTGGGATGCGTGGCGGAAGAACCGGTTGCCGGTCTCCTCCTTGAGGGTCTGAAGCGGGTCGAATACCGGGGGTACGACTCTGCTGGGATGGCGACCAACAACAACTGCGCACTGAGCATTAGAAAGGGGGCAGGCAGGGTGAGCGAGATTGAACAGAGACAGTCGCTCTCCAGCCTAAAGGGTAGCATCGGCATGGCGCACACCAGGTGGGCCACTCACGGAGGGGTCACCGACAAGAACGCGCATCCTCACGCGTCCTGCAGGGAGCTCGTCGCCGTGATCCACAACGGGATAATTGAGAACTACCTTCCGTTGAAGAAGGACCTTCTTGCGAGGGGGCACAGATTTAGGAGCGAGACCGACACCGAAGTGATAGCTCACCTCGTCGAAGACGAGTACAAGCGGCTGCGCGACCCGTTGAGGGCAACGATGGCTGCGACGAAGAAGCTGAAGGGGCAATATGCCATCGCCGTGATGTTTCAGGACAGACCGGACCTGATGGTTGGGGCCAGGAAGGACGCGCCGCTGATAGTCGGCGTAGGCGACCGCAAGATGTTCCTCGCCAGCGACGTGCTGGCGTTCCTCGGCCACACAGACAGGACGATCTTTCTCGACAACTACGAGACGGTCGAGCTGAAGAAGGACAAGGTGAGGATACTTTCTCGGAACGGCAAGGAAGTGAAGCGCAAGCCGACCCAGGTCGCATGGGAGCTGGGCGACCTCTCGAAGAGTGACTTCACCCACTACACTCTCAAGGAAATCAACGAGCAGCCGCGGACAGTGGTTTCGGCAGCTACCCAGGACGTCGAGAAGGTGGAGGAATTCGCCAGGGCGATAAGGAAGGCAAAGTCACTGTACATCACGGCCTCTGGGACCTCCTACCATGCGGGCCTGCTCATGAAGTTCAGGCTGAACAAGGAAGCGAGAATCAGGGCCGACGCGGTGGTGGCGGGAGAGTTGAAGGAGCACTCGGGCTTCCTGGGAAAGGGCTCGGTGCTCGTGACTCTGTCTCAGAGCGGAGAGACGGCCGACCTGATGGAGGCGGTAAAGGAGGCGAAGAAACGGGGCGCCAAGGTCTACTCGATAGTCAATGCAGTTGGCTCCTCGCTTGCCCGCGAGAGCGACGGAGTCCTGCTGCTCAACTGCGGCCCCGAAGTGGGGGTCGCTGCGACGAAGAGCTTCACGGCCCAGGTGGTGGTGACAAACATGGTGGTTGACGCAGTCCTGGGGAAGAGGAGGTCCAACGGGGTCAAGGAGCTCGCCGATGCGGTGGCGGAAGCCCTGAAGTGCGACCAGCAGATACGCAACCTAGTGTGGGAGTACAAGGACAGGTCGGATTTCTACTTCGTGGCTAGAGGGTACGAAAGCCCTGTCGCGCTTGAAGGGGCACTGAAGCTCAAGGAGCTCTCTTACATTCATGCCGAAGGAATGGCCGCAAGCGAGCTCAAGCACGGGACCATAGCCCTGATCGAGAAGGGGACACCTGTGGTTGTCTTGAGCCCGAGTGGAGAATCCCACGCCGACTCTCTGTCGAGCGCTGAAGAGCTCAGGGCAAGGGGGGCCGACGTCATCGGAATCTCAGATGTCAAGGACGAAGTCTACAGGCACTACATCCAGGTTCCCAGGGTGCAGCCGAAGTTTACACCCGTTGTCGAAGCGGTACCACTCCAGCTCCTCGCCTACCACATGGCTGTAGCGAGGCGCAACGACCCAGACTACCCTAGGAACCTCGCGAAGTCGGTGACGGTCAAGTAGGAGGCTCCGGCAGAGCCATCCTCCCTGGGCTTCGCAAGCAAATCCTTTCATAAGATAATTAAGTAATTCTCGCAGAAGCCCCGACGTGGTATCAAAGAAGGAGGTACTGTCAAGACCAGTCGCGACTATAGAAGTCGGCAAGAAAAGCGTGTCCGCCTTGTTGGACGAAATGGCCCAGACGGGATTTCAGGGGAAAAAGCTAGGCGAGATCGTCAAGATCTGGGCCGAGATGGCCAAGCAGAAGGATCTGACAATCTTCCTCGGCCTTACGGGCTCGCTCAGCACTACCGGTCAATGGAAAATCATCAGATGGCTCGTGGAGAACAGGTATGTCGATGTATTGGTAAGCACCGGGGCCAACATATCCGAGGATATACTCGAGGCACTAGGGTACCACTACTACCAGGGGACCTGGCTGGCTGATGACGAGGAGCTTCTCAGACTAAAGGTGGACAGATTCTATGACGTCCTGGCCGACGAGATGCAGTACAGAAGGCTTGAACGGACGATTTACAGGTTCGCCAGCACCCTTGATGACAGGAAGATTTACTCCACGAGAGAGTTCCTGCATCAGTTCGGGGAGTTTCTTTCAAGGAAAGGGATTCAGAGCATAGTTGCAGCCGCCTGGAAAGCGAAGGTGCCAATCTACTCACCTGGGCTAATTGACAGCGGATACGGGGTCGCGTTGAGCCTCTTGAGGCGGGAGAAGGGGAAAATGATCAGGTTGGACCAGACGAAGGACATGGAAGAGCTGGCCCAGATAGCCGAGAGGACGAAGAGGACCGGCGTGGTGTACCTGGGGGGCGGTGTTCCCAAAGACACGATACAGCTGTCGACGATAATCAAGTCCCTATCGAAGGGGGGAAAGGACGAGACCCCCCACGAGTACGCCATCCAGATAACGGCCGACAGCCCCCAGTGGGGGGGCCTCTCCGGGTGCACCCTCGAAGAGGCCATCAGCTGGGGCAAGATATCATCCCAAGCGAGGAAGGCGACGTTGTACGCTGACATCACCCTGGCCCTCCCCCT
>DASPOK010000053.1:0-4570 GCA_035626075.1 Nitrososphaerales archaeon | reverse complement strand
TCTTCGTGATTGCAATCACTTCAGAAACTGACAGTTTCAACCGCTTCGCTCTCCCCCTCTCGCCCTGCAGTCCCCTGATTTGGAGTGTTCGGATTCCTCTCTGAGAATTCCCATCACCACCCCGTCCCGGTACCTCCCATTGAAGTACATCGACTCCCTTAACCTTCCTTCGACCCTGAAGCCGTTCTTCTCCGCAGCCCGAATCGTTGCTTTGTTGTCCGCCCTTGTGAACAGCTCGATCTCCAGGCCTGAATCTTGCCCAAGACATCATTTCTTCATCGTCTGAATCCTGTCCATGAACTCGTAGTCTTCCTTTTCGAAAGCCCGGAGCTGAACCTTCTTGCCCCGAATCATGGTGCGGCTCGAGTTGTCCTCGATGATTAAGGAATCACTCGGGCCGCGCCCACTCTGTCCTCCTCTCTGTGTTGGCAGCAACCCAGGTCGTTTTGAGGTCGGTCGACCTCGTGAATTTCCTTTTCTAGCCTGCTACTCACCTCGGCGCGACGAAATGGCGTGAACGAGAGGGAACTACCGGGCCTCAGAGAGATTGAGGAGGCAGCAGAGAGGATATCAGGAGTCGCCAGCCGGACGCCCCTTATCGAATCTCCGACTCTCTCCAAGAAGGCAGGGTGCGAGGTCTACCTCAAGCTGGAGTGCTTCCAGCCCATCAAGGTCTTCAAGATTCGAGGGGCCTACAACAAAATCTCTCGCGTTGGGGAGAGGAGTGTGGTCGCCGCTTCCTCGGGCAACCATGGTATAGCCGTGGCCTACAGCTCCCACCTTCTCGGCAAGAGGTGCACGGTCGTCATCCCTGAGACAGCGGTGAAGGAGAAGGTCGACGCAATTCTGGAGTGCGGGGCAGAGGTTGTGAAGTTCGGAAGGCTGAGCAACGAGAGAGAAGCCAAGGCAAGGGAGATAGCGAGGGCGACCGACGCCGCCTTCGCCCATCCCTTCGACGACCCCAACGTCATCGCAGGACAGGGGACCTGCGGCCTTGAAATCGCCCAACAGCTGAGTGATTTCGACTCCGTCTTGGTCCCAGTCGGGGGCGGCGGCCTGATTTCGGGCTCCTCGATTGCGCTGAAAGGACTCAAGCCCGAGACGAAGGTGTTTGGCGTGGAGCCTCTGGGCGCGCCGAAGCTTTCGAAGGCATTGGAAGCGAAGAGGATTGTGAACGTCCCTTCCCCTAGCTCGATAGCCGACGGCCTCATCCCGTCGGCCCTGGGGGAGCTGACCTACGAGGCGTGCTCGCGGAACGTCGACGGGACCTTCACGGTGTCGGAGGAGGAGATATTCAGTGCGACAAGAGCCATGGTGAGAGACGCAAGAATCATCGCCGAGCCATCAGGCGCGGCAGCCATTGCGCCGCTCCTTTCCGGGCAAAAGGTCCCTGGGAAACGTGTCGTGGCAGTTATCTCAGGCGGGAACATCTCCAGCGACCTCCTTAGGGACATCCTCGCTTCATAGCGTCGAGGTCTAACTCCGGGCCACTTCCTCCAATACGCTGCTTCGGCGAGGACTTTCCGTCCAGACGCTCATTTCCGCCCCGCTAAATACTGAGCCCGCCCTGCAATCCCTGATGATCATGAGCCTGCCCTCGTTCCAAGAAGCGACCTCCTGGCTCCAGTCCGCTTCTCAATCGGTTCCGATTTCACAACTCTCCATAGCGACTTGGATCCTGTTTCGCATCTGCTGTTCGTTCGGCGTCTAAGGTCCGTTCAAGAACGGTGAACGAAGGTTCTGGCCGATTTCAAAAATGCCGTTTCAATAATCCACTGGACGCTACCAGATGAGATGATAGACGGGATAAAGCGTAGACTTGGCAAGTCGATTGGCAGGGACCCCTGGGACGCCGACCGGGAGCTCCAGCCCGAAGAGGTCGGGGAGGCCTCTGAACCTACGGACGAAACAATCTTAGTTCCCGCCACCTTGATAGAAGCGAAATCAAACGACTTGAACACCCTGGACCACTACAGGAGCCTCGTGCGGACTGCCATAGCGAACGATGGAAGATACGCCGACCACCAGATTCCCGTTCCTTGGCTGAGGATGATACTAGCAGGCCTGGAACTCAGGCACATCGACCCCGAGAAAGCGTGGGAAGGGTTCGCCGGTGCGGCCCCAAGCAACATCCTTGTTCATACAATCCCCAAGTACGACGACCTCTTCCCCTCCCGCAGAGACGGGCGCTAGGCTCCCCGGCAATCACCGGATTGACGACCATGGCGAGTCGCCATGAAGATGGATGCACGACCTAGGTGAGCTCCGAACCGCCTTACTGGGCCTGCGAAGGAGACTTCGGAATTCCAAATGTTCAGAGGGCCAGGGTTGAAGTCACGCCAGACCTGTGTACGAGAAGGCTATAGACTACCGGCAGATGCCCTTCTACCATTGAAGATCGAAGCAGGCCAGAAGGCGTCTTATCAGAGGACCTTCACCATCGATGACGTCCGGGCATTCGCGGAAGTTTCCGGGGACAAGGGAATCCATCATATGCAGCCTGACAGCGAAGGGAGGATAATGCTCCAAGGACTGCTGACAGCCACCGTTCCGACAAAGCTCGGTGGCGACATGAACTACATTGCTCGGCAGGTTGTCTTCGAGTTCGTCCGACCCGTCTTCGTGGGCGACACGGTGAGGTGCGAGGGCGTTGTCACCAGGGTCGAGCCAGGCGAAGGGAGGCTGAACATATCCATGTCTGTCGTCTGCTATAACCAGGACGGTAAGGAGGTCCTCCGCGGGAGGACAGAAGGCATCATCAGGCTATGACTCGTGACAACGTCCCCCTCATGCAGACTAGTGAAATCGGCTACTGAGGGACCAATTACAGCTGGCCGAATTTCTATGACGGGGTGAACGGGCTTGGGAAGTACTGAGCGGAGTCATCGCCCTGGGTTCCCGGTCTAGCTCTAGCAGCGGCAGGGCCGACGCAGGAAGAGCCGTGGGAGGGCCGGCATTGTCACAGGGCTGGCTTGCGGCCCGCGGGTCACGTTCCCTGCAGGTCCGCTTCCCTGATTTTGAATATTGTGTACTTCTCCGATATCAGGCAGGGCACAAGTGCGTAGGCCGCCCCGGCAATGAGGTCTACTGCGTAATGCTGGCCCAGGTAGAGCGTCGAGAACAGTATCCCCCCACTAACTACCAGTGAAAGCATCCCCGCCCTCCTCCCCACTTTGAACATGAAGTAGCTGAAGATGACTGCGTACGCTGCGTGCAGGCTGGGAAACGCCGCGAACCTGTCGGCTTCAATCATGGCTGTCACTAGGGCGGCCACCCCTGAATTAGCGATGGAACTGCCGCCGAGGACAAGGTCCTTGGCGGCACCGTCGAACCAGGGTGGTGCCGTGGGGAGCAGGATGAAGGTGGTCAGCGCCAAGTATGAGGTCACAACTATAGCGGTCACGTAGCCGCTGAAGAAGCGCCTCTTCCAGTACCAGAGCACGATCGAGGTGAAGACGATTAGAGGCATGTGCAGCTCGTAGAAGACCGTCGCCACCATTGTCACCGGAGCTGAAAGGAGGGTAGATTGAATCCACCCCGTCAGGTTGAAGCCCCACATCCAGTTATCCAGGCTGGAGAGTGAGAACACCCCTTTGGTTGCTGAGAATGCGGCGACAGTCCCAGCCAGGGCCTCATAGGATAGCAACAGCATCACGAAGGGTATCCAGTACTTGGCCACTCCCTTCAGCCCCAGAGCCGCGAGGATGGGGACCGCTGCAAGGAAGAAAACTCCCGGCAGGAATTGGAGGAGCCCCCCATCCACGGCGTAGTATCCTAGGAGAACCGCTACGTAGGCCACCGGGAGCAGGAAGTAGATCCCGTCCCGCCATCGCCCGCCGCGGGGGATGCCAAGAGACCCTCGTAGCTTTAGAGAAGAAACGAAACGTCTAAGCCTGGAAGGAGTGTTCGAGCCCACGCCTCAGAAACTTCCTGCCATCGCGCGCCTTTATCTTTTTTCCGGAACTATAAACAAAGCGCGCCCACAATTTCCAGTATTCCATGGGTCTTCCGTACAGGAGGAACTCGACGACCAGCACCCTGAAGCCAGAGTCCGAAGATTTCCTTTTCCCTTGTTTCCAGGTGGTGCCTTTCGCCGTGTCTCTGCCCTGGAAACTCTCTGTCGCGTCTCCAGATTCAATCATCGTGAACTTGCGGGACTAGGCTTCGATGCTCTCTTTTCCGTTCCCGGCATACTAAGAACGGTGGTCCGCCCTACGAGGCGAACTTTGCGTTGAGATACTCCAGCAGCCTGTCTGGATTGTACGCTTCGCCGAAGACTCTCTGTTGGAGCTCCTTGGGGGCGTAGATAGAGCCGCATCTGTGGATATGCGCCCCTAGCCAGGCCTTCAGCTCCATTATGTCCCCCTTCTGGAGTGCGTCACGGATGAGAGCGCCGTTCCTCATCTTGTGCCAAATCATCGCCGCCACGACGTTCCCGAGGGTGTAGGTGGCGAAGTAGCCGAAGGAGCCGCCGCTCCAGTGGATATCCTGCAGGACCCCCTCGGCGTCGTTCTTCGGGCGCATTCCTAGATACTCATCGAAGGTGTCGCTCCAGAGAGAAGGCAATTCA
>DASPOK010000052.1:0-33887 GCA_035626075.1 Nitrososphaerales archaeon | reverse complement strand
GCGAGGACGAACACCTCGATACAGTCCTCGTGAGAGACTTTTGCGTGCACGTGCGTTCGGACGATGTCTTCGTACTTGTGCTTCAGCCTTGTCACTGGCTCCTCGTCATCTCTTGCGTGGCCTACCACAATGACGGCGTTGGCCGTACCGACAATTTCGTCCTTGGCTCTGGTGTCGTCGAGGAGAAGGCGGATGGCAGCCCTAACGAGCTCCGACCTCCCGGAGAACCCCACCGACTCCTGTATCTGGTCCATGGCCTTCACCATTTGGTCCGGTAAAGAGAGGCTGATTATTGGCATGTGCTAGGGAGCGTTATTAATCTCATAAATACATTATCCCATTCCTTATTAACTATTAACAGGTTATCTAATAAGAGACCACGACGGCCTCACTCGTGGTTTGAGGCCGAATAACGCTGTTGTGGCAACCGCAGTTATAGTGCTCATTGCTGTTGGAGGAGGGTACGCTGCGCTCACTCTCACCGGCAGTCCCAACGCAACGTCAGGGGAGGGAGGTGTGGTGCAGGTCGTCGCCGCAGAGAACTTCTGGGGGAGTCTCGTATCACAGCTCGGTGGCGCCCACGTTCACGTCCTCAGCATCGTTACCGACCCGAACGCCGACCCCCACGAGTATGAGAGTAGCGCGGCGGACGCGCAGGCGATCGCCAACGCAAGCTTTGTGATAGTCAACGGGGCGGGTTATGATGCCTGGGCGCTTTCCCTCATCTCTGCCTCGGGCAACACTCACCAGACTGTTCTGAACGTACAGGACTTGCTCAGGCTGCCTGCGGACTCCAACCCACACTTCTGGTACAGTCCATACTATGTCAACGACACAGTGAAGGCGATGTACAAGGACCTAGTCTTTCTGGACCCGGCCGACTCGTCTTATTACAGGCAGCAGTTTGAGGCCCTGAATTCGTCGCTCGCGGTTTACAATGCGAGAATACATGAGATAGCGCACCAGTTCGGAGGAACCAAGGTCGCGGCCACCGAGGACATCTTCGTCTACCTTGCCAACGCTACGAAGCTAGACCTGGTTTCGCCTCCGGCCTTCATGCGGGCGGTGGCCGAGGGAAACGACCCACCAGCCGCCAGCGTGGCACAATTCCAGCAGCTGCTGCAGAACAAGAGCGTTTCCTTGCTTGTGTACAACCAGCAAACGATGACTCCCCTCACGGAGAGCATGAAGTCTCTGGCCGCACAGTACGGCATCCCTATCGTAGGGGTCACGGAGACGGTTCAGCCTCCCGACGTGCAGTTCCAGGTGTGGATGAATGCCCAGCTCCTCGCTCTGCAGAACGGACTCAACGCCGCGGCGCTGGGGCAGTAAAGAATGAATATCACGAAGGCCACCGTTGTTGCTCTGAAAGCGGAACCTACCCTCGTAGAGGCCGTAGGCCTTGCTGCCGGCTATCCAGGCAAGATCGTCTGGCGAGATGCCAACTTCACCATCAACAAGGGAGAGTTCGTGGCCATAATAGGACCGAACGGCGCAGGGAAGACGACGCTCTTCCGTCTGCTCCTCGGACTGCAGCCACCCCTTGAGGGGTCGATCAAAGTGTTTGATGCCGAGCCGAAACGTGGCAGCCCTCGAATCGGTTACGTCCCGCAGCACCACGTCGTGGACGAAGAATCGCACATTGAATCGCTCGAGCTAGTCAGGCTCGGTCTATCAGGAAAGAGGTGGGGGTTCAGCCTCTTCTCCCACGACGACACGGATGCGGCCCTTGCGGCTCTTGAGGGCGTAGGGGGAATCGACCTGGCCCACCGTCCCTTGGCCGAGCTTTCGGGCGGTGAACTCCAGCGAATATTCCTTGCCGAGGCCCTGGTGAGCAACCCCGACTTGCTGCTCCTTGACGAGCCCCTTTCCAACCTCGACATGAGACGGGAAAGGGACCTGCTCCGACTGGCCAACGACGTCGTAAGGTCACGAAATGTGGCAGCCATGCTGATTGCGCACAACATCAACCCCCTTCTTCCGTTCCTCGACAAGGTGATCTACATCGCGAACGGCAGAGTGGCAAGCGGGAAGCCAAGCGAAGTCTTCACATCCGAGAGCCTTAGCGCCCTCTACGGAATCGACGTCGAGGTGCTGCACGATTCCAAAGGTAACCTCGCCATTGTAGGAATTGAGGGCCACCACGGTGACGAGTAGCATGGCCTTCTCGTGGAACCTAATCGCCGATCTTCAGCAGATGTGGTACTACCAGTTCATGCAGCATGCCTTTGAGGCCGGAACCATGATAGCCATAATTGCCGGAATCATGGGATACTTCGTGGTGCTACGCAGGTCCACCTTTGTGGCGCACGCTTTCTCCGAGATAGGATTCGCCGGAGCCGCCGGGGCAATACTTGTGGGGATTCCCGCTGTGTTCGGGATGCTGCTGGGCTCGACCCTCGGGGGCACCTCCATTGCAATTCTCAGCCGTCGCTCGTCCCACCGCGATGTGTACGTGGGCATCGTCCTCGCGTTCGCGCTCGGCATTGGTCTCCTCTTTCTGAGCCTCTACACAGGCTATGCTACAGAAGCAATTTCTCTCCTTTTTGGGGAAATCCTTGGAATATCGGCCGTTGACGTAGTCCGCACACTCCTGTTCACTGCGATAATCTTGGGCGGGATGGCCGCGGTCTACAGACCGTTGCTCTTCTCTTCCCTGGATGAGGAAGTGGCGGAAGCCAAGGGGCTCCCGACGCTCCTGCTTGGAGTAGTCTTCTTGCTGCTTGTTGCCGTCGCAGTGTCCGTCGCGGTGCAAGTGACAGGTGTCTTGCTGATTTTCTCTCTGATGGTTACGCCTGCAGCGACCGCCCAGCACCTCGCGTCAAGGCCGAGGGGGGTCATTGCGATTTCGGTCGTCATTGCCCTGGCGGTCACCTGGGCGGGTCTTTTCGTGTCATTCTACGAGCCATATCCAGCAAGTTTCTTCATCACCGCCATGGTCTTCGCGATCTACATCCTCGTGAGGGTCTTCCATCACAGAATCAGGACGCCCAGTGAGCATAGAAGGGACTGGAAGGACAGAGTACTCGTGTCAGCAAAGGACTACTCCTCCTGAGGCTTCTGACCAACGGGGCTACTGGTGAACTCCTTCTTCTGGGCTCGAGGGTCTTGGAAGCCGCGCAACTACTCCGACTCCTGCAAACAGCAGCACGCCCGAAAGAACGAAGGTGGTGTAGTACCCGAGGTAGACCGAGATGAACCCCGACACGAGCGAGCCCGACATCGTTGCAATTCCCACCACGGCAGAGTATACACCGAGTGCCGCCCCCGGGGACTTCCCTTGGACGGTGTTGAACATCATCGTGTTCGAGGAGGTGTAGTAGATGGCGAAGGCCAAACCTCCCGCCAGGGGGTAGAAGATGAGGGCCGGCAGAACGAACAGGGGACCCCCCAGAAACAGGGCGGCGGCACCAATAGCAAGGTATGACCAGCCCCGCAGAAGCAGGCTCTGGACAGAAGAGGCGATCAGGCTTCGAGCACCTACGAACTTCCCAGCGGCCTGAAAGGACAAGGTCTGAACGAAAGTCCCCGTGAGGACTACTGCGAACACCTCCTGGTCGGGCATCGAGAAGTTGTGCATCACGGGCACGAAAGAGGTGTTGAAGAGCCCGCTGGAAACGTAGAAGAGGATTATCGAGATGTAGAAAAGAGGAACATAACTCGTCAGGCTCGACCTCAGCCCTCTAAATGCCCGTTTGAAGTCCGAGGCGGACGGAAGGCCGATGATGAAGACGGGATTGGCCCGGAGCCTGCTGAAGAGACTCGGTTTTCTCATGGCCACCGTCTCTCTCTCGAATGTGTACGAAGGTTCGGATATGGTGGCAAGCGCGAGGGCTGACGACGCGACAGAGAGGGCTCCCATGGGGACGAAGAGGAAGATGAGATTGCTGGGGAACAGGTCGGCCCAGACCGTGCTGAGGAGGAGACCCCCGACATTCCCCACGCTTGAGACCATCGAAAGCCTGGCGAAAGCACTGGCCCATTTGGTCTTCCGCTCAGTCTCCATTATCAGGAGGTTCAGCGGTGTCGCCGAAGCCACAGACACGAACGAGATTGTGGAGTACCTCGAAATTGTCCCTAGAGTAGTCCTATCGAAGAAAAAGGAGACCAGTGCGATGGCTATCAGGCCATAACTGAGGGCGATCAGCGCTCTGCGCTTGTGCAACCTGTCCGTTGCCAGGCCCCAGAAAAGAGCCGCCGGTATGCTGATTCCGTTGTAGATTGCCACGGCCAAGCTCCCGTATATGGTCCCCAGCGCCTGGCCATTCAGTTGAATCAGGTATAGCTGAACCATGGCGCCAAGTGGCCCGATGGCCACTGCAACCGGGAAGACCGAGTATACCCACGCAGTCTTGCCTAACTTCGGGGCCATCGACCCACCCTCCTCCTGATTTGGTTGATGTGTCTTGCACCGGCACGGAAGGCTCGGGAGAAAGCTGAATTAACTCGCTTCGGGGTCCGGGCTGTTGGCCATTCTCGGCCACAGGCTGGCAGTCTCGCTTCCCGACACGGTGCTGGAGGAGAAGGAATCGCCGAGGGAAAGGGCGGCGAAGCTGGGGCTCATCGCCAGAGCGTGTGCCATCTACGGTGTTGACGTGGTCGAGATCTTCAGAGACCCGAGAGGAGGAGGGGAGGCCGCCGAGATACGCAGGGTGCTCGAGTACCTGGAGACCCCCCAGTACCTGAGGAAAAGACTCTACCCAATTGAGGAGTCCTTGAGATATGCGGGGGTACTCCCCCCTCTCCGAATCCCGTCTCACAAACCAAAGATCCCATTCGAACAGCTCCTCGTCGGGGAGGTGAGAGAGGGGGTGGCCAACGCCGACGGGACAGTCGACATCGGTCTGAACGTTTCCCCCAAACTCAGGGAAAGGGTAACGCCGGGAAGGAGGGTGACGGTGAAATTGTCGTCTCTGAGGCCGCCAATGGCCGAGCTAATCCCCAGAGAGCGGGTCGAGAAGTATTGGGGTTACAAGGTGGAGGTTAATTCAATCGCAGAGTCCTTGGCGGACACGAGGTTCGGGGTCAAGATTGCGACATCGAGGCTCGGAACACCCCTGGCTCAAGCCATCGGACGCCTCGAGGCCTCGGTAGCCGAGGCAGGCGGCATCAAGCTGATCTTCGGCTCGCCCTCGAAGGGGCTGTTCGACATGGTTGGTCGGGAGCTGACGAAGAAAGTGGACTTCGTCTTGAATCTCTTCCCGGAGCAGCGTGTCGAGACGGTGAGGACGGAAGAAGCGATATTCGTAGGATTAGGGCTCGTGGGCCTCCTTTGCGCTGAGAAAGCTTAAGTGCGAACCGTAAAACGGGCCTCCGGAAAGGTTTAGCGTGAATTGGGACACAGGAAGCATTCTGCGCCTCGTAGGGGCAGTCTTGCATACAGGCCCAGAGGACGCGCCAAGAGTTTCGTTCCAAGGATAAGGACCTGGCCCAAGGTCGACGGTGACAAGCCGACACTCCTCGGATTCCCTGGATACAAGGCCGGGACGGTGCATGTAATCACTGTAGACGACAGGGCGAAGACTCCGAACTTCGGAAAACCTCTGTTCAACCTCTCCAGCGTTTTGACCCTGCCTGACGCGCAGGTGACCGGGCTGAGACTTTATGGCCACGAGAACAGCCAGGACATGGCCATCGCCGATGCGAGACAGCCGGGGCAGACGACGGTAGATAAGCTGCCCCTGGATAGGGCGACAAGGGTCGCAGCGGTAGTATCTTCGGTTCCGCGGGATGTCGGACTGTCGCAGAAGAAGCCCGTTGCCCTCGAGGTGGGGGTTTCAGGAGGAGACCTGAAGTCTCAGGCAGAGTTCGTCCTGAGCCTGATGGGTAAGAAGGTGAAGTTCACAGATACCTTCAAGGCCGGGATGTACGTCGACGTACTTGGAATCACCAAGGGCAAGGGGTTCGAAGGGCCTATCACCAGGTTCGGGGTCAAGAGGAAGCAGCACAAGTCAAGGAAGAGCGTGAGGGCTGTTGCAGTAATCGGCCCCTGGCACCCCGCAGCCGTGATGTACACGGTAGCAAGGGCAGGCCAGATGGGTTTCCACCAGAGGACGGAGACGGGGAAGAGGATCCTGATGGTGGGGAACGCCTCCGCCAACCCCATTACACCTCCGGGTGGGTTCCAACATTTCGGCGATGTTGGAGGAGACTATGCTGTCGTGAGGGGGTCGGTGCCGGGCCCGGCGAGCAGATTCGTAATGGTGAGGCTTAGGGCCAGGGGAGTCATCAAGAGTCAAGCCCCTCCGCAGGTGATTGAGGTGAGCACCATGGCGAGGAGGCGCTGAAAATGAAGGCGGAAGTGCTCGGTTTGAACGGGAAGGCGTCGGGCGAGGTGAACGTGCCAGAGGTGTTCGCCACGACGCTCAGGCCTGACCTGGTCAAGCGGGTGTTCTGGATCGTGGGGTCGCACAGCTTGCAGCCCAAGGGGAGAGACCCCATGGCCGGGGAAAGGACAACAGCCGAGACGCACAGCCCACCCACGGGGACTGGCCGCTCCAGAATCCCGAGAGTCAAGGGGGAGCGATACTCGAGAGGAGGTCTGGCCGGGGGGGTGGCGAGCGTAGTGAAGGGACGGCTCCCGCACCCGCCACGGTCGGAGAAGGTCATTCACCTTGATGTGAACAGGAAGGAACGCCGCCTGGCCACGGACTCGGCCATAGCTTACACGGCGAACCTAGATGCGGTGAAGGCCCGGGGGCACAGGGTAAGGAAGCTAGCCTTGCCGCTGGTGGTGGCCGATGACGTGGAAACACTAGAGAAGACGACCGAGCTCATATCCTTCCTGGAGAAGGTGGACCTCAAGGATGAGCTTGGACGAGTCGAAGGACGGACCAAGAGGAACAGCGGTAAAAGAAGGCTGAGAGGAAGAGCCTACAAGACAGGCGTCGGCCCGCTTATAGTCATCACCAACGACAGAGGGGTCGGGAAGGCCGCAGGAGGGATCCCCGGGGTGGAAGTCACAAGGGTGGAGAGTCTCAGCGTTCTAGACCTCGCTCCTGGCGGCGTCCCGGGGAGGCTCACTCTCTGGACAGAGTCGGCGCTGAGCGCCTTGGACGGCAGGGTGAAGGGGGCGGCGTCATAGGATGCGGCTCGAGGACGCGCAGAAGATTCTGAAACGGCCCTACGTCACCGAAAGGACCTTCGACCAGATAGAAAGGGAGAACAAGCTCTGTTTCATCGTCGACGACAAGGTCTCCAAGACCCAGATCGCAGACGCCGTGCAGGCTCTTTACGAAGTGAAGGTGGACGCCGTGAACACAGCGAGGACGATTAGAGGGAAAAAGGCATTCGTGCGGCTGATGGAAGCCGGGAAGGCAGCAGAACTGGCTACGAAACTGGGGCTGGTGTAGGCATTGGGAAAGAGAATACTCCAGCGGAGGCGGGGGAAGGCCGGGATACAGTTCAGGGCCCCAAGCAAGGGGAAGGTCGCCCCAGTCAGGTATCCGAAAATCGGAGTCGAGTCGGAGGGCAACGCCACAGTCACGGCCATACTCGACGAGAGGGGGAGGAGCGCGCCTCTGGCACAGCTGAGGCTCGACGGAGAGAGGTACACCTACCTGCCAGCCGTTGCAGGAATGTCGGTGGGGCAGCAGGTGTCCCTTGGCCCCTCGGCTCACGTCCACGACGGCAATGTCATGCCGCTCTCGAAGGTCCCCGAAGGGACTCGGGTATGCAACATAGAGCTGCGGCCGGGCGACGGAGGAAGGCTGGTGCGGGCCTCCGGGACTTCCGCGGTGCTGTTCTCGAAGGCCAACGGCAGGGCGATAGTCAAACTCCCTTCAGGTAAGAGCATCCTCGTGAGCGACGGGTGCAGGGCGACAATAGGCGAAGTTGCGGGGGGCGGAAGGATGGAGAAGCCATTCTTGACGGCGGGCGCGAGGCACCATGCGATGAGAGCGGCGGGACGCGTATACCCCCGCATGAGAGGCATAGCCATGGCCGTGGTCTATCACCCGTTCGGCGGAGGCAGGCATCAGCACCCGGGCAAATCGACCAGCACTTCAAGGAACGCGCCCCCAGGGAGGAAGGTAGGGTTAATAGCGCCCAGGAAGACTGGAAGGAAGAGATTGGCCAGGGCAAGCGCGGAGGTCTCCAAGTAGTTGCCGAAAGAGTTCAGGTACAGGGGAAAGACCATCGAGGAGCTCAACTCCATGTCCACCGAAGCACTCCTTGAGCTTCTCCCGTCCAGGGCGAGACGCTCCCTGAACAGAGGCGTCTCAGACGAGAAGAGGAAGCTGCTGGAGGATGCAAGGGCGATGAAGGAAGGGAAGCTGGAGGGTCAGATTAAGACCCATGCCAGGGATATGGTCGTTTTGCCCACCATGGTGGGGCTGACCATAGCGGTCCACAATGGAAAGGAGTTCGTGCCCCTAGAGGTGAAGCCGGAGATGATAGGAAGATACCTGGGCGAATACGTGATTACGAACAAGAAGGTCGTTCACGGGACCCCGGGCATCGGAGCAAGTCGTTCGAGCCTTTACGTCCCGCTGAAATGAATTGTTCGACACCGTCGCATTCGTGAGGGTCGTCCTCTTCGGTATCGTCTATGGGGGCATAGAGTACAGGTACGTCAACCGTTACGAGCGTAAATGGACCAAGACCCAAGAGGAGTTTCTGGAGAAGCCTGTCTTTTGGGTGATCAGCCCGTACCATTTGTATCTCCTGCTGCCTCTCTTCCTCCTGGTCTCCTTCACTGTCCCTATCACGGCCTGGGCTGGGAACGTTTTCTTCCTGGTGGTGTTCGAGGACATGGCGTACTTCGCCTGGAGGGGGAGCAAGGTCACCAAGGCTGACTGGACGACGACCCTCTTCGGGAGTTTCAGGGTCGGTGGGGCAGAGGTCCCCTTATGGTGGCCTCTGGACCTCGCATTGGCCGCACTCCTGTTCTGGGCCCCGGTCTAGCTACTCGACCCTTGTCTGCGATTGGTCCCTGAGGAAGTTCAGAAGGTAGTAGGGACTCCCTACTCCCTTGCCGGTGACTCCGCTCGCCTTCCACCCGGTGAAGGATTGAGCCCCGGGCCAGGCTCCGGTCGTGGAGCCACCACTCCTGTTGGAGTAGGTCACTCCGAACTCGATGCCGTCGAAGAACTTCTGTTGCTCTCTCTTGTCCTTGGTGAAAATGCCGGCCGTCAGGCCGTACTCAGTGGCGTTCGCCCTGTCGATCGCCTCGTCGACCGTGTCGAACTCGTTGACCACCACGAAGGGGACGAAGAGCTCCTGCCTTACAAGGCGGTGGTCCTCAGGGAGGCCGACGACAACGGTAGGGGAGACGTAGAAGCCCCTTCCCATGGCACCCTCGCTTGGAACGCTCCCTCCCGCCAACAGCTGAGCCCCTGACTGCTTCGCCTCCTCCACCGAAGCGCGGAATGTCTCGACAGCCTTTTCGTTGATCACAGGGCCCATGAACGTCTGAGCTTCGCGTGGGTCCCCGACCACGACCTTCCCCATCCTTTCCTTCAGGGCGGCCAGGAACTTCTCTTTCACTCCCTTCTGGACGTACACCCTCGACGTTGCGCTGCACTTCTGGCCCCCGTAGCCGAAGGCCGCGCGGACGGTCCCTTCAACTGCCTTGGAGATGTCGGCCTTGGAGGTGACGATGGTCGGGTTCTTGCTCCCCATTTCAAGGAGGATTGGTTTCGGATAGGGTTGCTCGGTGTGGAAGCGCTTGAAGAGGCGCATCCCCACGTCCTTGGAGCCCGTGAAGCCGATCCCTGCGACGTCGGGGTTCGAAACGAACTCGTCCTCGAAGTTACCTCCGGGGCCCGTCACGAGGTTGACAGTACCGGGAGGCACCCCTGCGTCGACGTAGAGATGGTACAGCATCGTTCCGGTCAGGGGGGCTTCGCTCGTCGGCTTGAGAACGACCGAGTTCCCTGTGATAAGGGCGCCGAGGGCCATCCCATTGGCGAGCATGAACGGGAAGTTGAAGGGAGAGACGACGGGCCAGACCCCATGGGGCTTACAGATGGTGGTGTTGCGCTCGCCGGGGCCGCCCGGTCCCATTCTCGTGGTGTAGCCCCTCTCTTTCCTCGTGACTGCGGTGTAATACTTCGCTGCGTCTATCGCTTCGAAGCATTCTGCGAGTGCTTCAAGCCTGTTCTTCCCGACTTCGTAGGTGATTGCGACAGCTATGTCGAATTTCCTGGCGTCAAGTAACTTGCCGTACTTCTCGAACACTCTTACTCTCTCCTGCCATGGCTTGGAGCTCCAGACTTCGAAGCCACTCTTGGCAGCTTCGATGGCCTGCCTCGCGTGAGCCCTGGTTCCTACTTGGAATCTGCCGACCACTATTGAGGTGTCGATGGGGCTCCTGTGCTCAAACTCGCCTGCATCGGAACGGACCTCCCTGCCCCCGATGTACATCGGGTAGCTCCGGCCCAGCTTGGGCTCGAAATCTCTCAATGCCGCCTCGAACCTTGGGTTCAGGCTTTCGTCCGCAAAGAGCGTGGTGTAGGTAACTTTCCGCACCCGACGCTTGCTGGCCGACGAGGATCTGGTCGTTCCCTGCTTTGGCATAGGTGGCGGCGACCGGGAGTGCCGTAAATCCCTATCGCCTAATCGTGCTCAACCAGGCGCTGATGCGAAAGGGAGAGCCCAGTCGCAAGTGAGAACTCCCTCGCGAAGTGCGCCTTGACCTCCTCGAACGGGATGGACGCTCCAGTGACCTTCTGCATCGAGGTCATGGTGGAAGGGTCGAGGCCGCAGGGACGGATGAGCTCGAAATAAGCTAGGTCCGTGTTCACGTTTAGGGCGAAGCCGTGGTAGGTGACCCAGCCGGTCACCGCAACGCCGATGGAGGCGAGCTTCTTCCCCCCGACCCAGACGCCCGGGTGCCCCTCCAGCCTCTCGCCCTCGATGCCGTAGCCTCTGACCGTCTTCAAAATCGCCTCCTCCATGTTGCGGACGTGGCGACGGACGTCGTGGTCGGCCAGGAGGATTATGGGATAACCCACCAGCTGCCCCGGGCCATGATAGGTGGCATCCCCACCGCGTTCGACCTCGAAGACAGGGATGTTCTGTGGCTTGAAGTTGGAAGGGGTGGTCTTTCTTCCGAGTGTGATCACATGCTCGTGCTCGACAAGAATCAGGGTGTCGGGGATTTCCTCCCTGGCACGCCTGGTCGCCAGCTCCTTCTGGAGCTGCAGGGCCTGTCCGTACTCCATCCTTCCTAAATCGAGGAGGTAGCCGCTCATGTCTTGAGCTGGTGGATCGGCCTACCCGCGGCCAACTCCGAAGCCTCCATGATCGCCTCGGGGAGAGTGGGGTGAGGATGGATTGTGAGAGCGACGTCTTCGACGGTCGCCCCCATCTCTATGGCAAGGGCCACCTCGCTGATCAGGTCCGAGGCCTCGGGGCCCACGATCTGAACGCCGAGGACTAGGCCGTCATGCTCGTCGGACACTATCTTGACAAAGCCTTCGGGCTCTCCTGCTGCCAACGCCCTCCCGAGCGCCGCGAATTGGAACCTGCTCCTCTTCACCTTGTACCCCGCCTCCGTCGCCTTCGCCTCGGTAAGTCCCACGCTGGCAACTTCAGGGTCGCAGAAGACGGTGTCTGGGATGACCTTCCAATCGGCCGCAGACGGCAACCCTGCGATACACTCAGCCGCGACCACCCCTTCCTTGGATGCCTTGTGCGCGAGCAGTGGGGGCCCCCTAACGTCGCCGATGGCGTACACCCCAGGCACGTTGGTCTGCATCCTGTTATCCGTCACGATGTAGCCCCGAGAGTCTGTCTGGACGCCGATGGCTTGGAGGTTCAGCCTCTCAGTCCTGGGCTTGCGTCCGACGCTGACCAGGACCTTGTCGACCTCTACCGTCACCATCCCCTCGGGGGTCTCCACCTCCACGTCCGCTTCGGAGCCCTTCCTGTTGATGTGCGCAACCTTCGATTTCAGGTAGACCTTTGCCCCCCGAGCCTCCAGCTTCCTTTGGACCACGCGGACAACTTCTGGGTCGCTCCCTGGCATCAGCTGGTCCATAATCTCCACTAACGTTATTGAGGTTCCTAGCCTTTGGAACATCGAAGCGAATTCGAGGCCGATGGCTCCGCCCCCGACGACCAGTAGACGCTTCGGAGCGCCCCTCAGCTCGAGCCCTTCCTTGGAGCCTATCACGAGGTCGCCGTCGAACTCGAGACCGGGCAGGCTCGAGCTCCTGGTCCCGGTGGCTATCACGAGGTTCTTGCAGGCGATCTCCTCCCTGCCTTCAGCGGTGTTAACCGCCACTCTGCCCTTTGCGATTACCTCGGCCTCTCCCATGACGACGGTCGCATGATAGCCCTTCAGAAGGAGTTCTATGCCGTCGACGAGCCGTGAGACGACTTCGGATTTCCACTTCTGCATCTGCGCGAAATCGACCGAGACCCCAGAGGCTCTGAGGCCGTACTTCTCTGCCTCCTTGACCTTGTCGACGAGCTTGGAGACCGTTATCAGGGACTTGGAAGGTATGCAGCCGTAGTTGACACACTCCCCGCCTAGCCTGTCGGCTTCAATCACTACAGTCCTCAGCCCGAGCTGGGCGGCGCGGATGCCGCAGACATAGCCCCCGGGCCCTCCACCGATGACGACGACGTCCGCTTCAATCATAGGCTGTACTAGGGGCTTCGCGATGTGTTAGCGGCTTAAACCTTGCTGAATGGGACGTGTCTACAGGACTTCAGAGAGCAACTTCTTCGTGTCTTGTATCGTCTCTATAACCCTGCTCGTGAATCGAGCAGCGTAGGCGCCGTCGACAACGCGGTGGTCAAAGGACAACGAAAGGTAGGTCATGTCTCTTACCTCGATCTTGCCGTCGCGGACCACTGGACGCTTTGTAATCTTGTGCAAGCCCAGTATGGCGACCTCAGGGAGGTTGACTATGGGAGTCGCGAAAAGGCCCCCGATGGCTCCGACGTTCGTGATGGTGAAGGTTGCGCCGTGCACTTCCTCGAGTGTCAGCTGCCCTCGCCTCGCCCTGTCTGCCAGCTTCTCGACCTCCCCCGCCAGCTCGAAGATGTCCTTGGTGTCCACGTCCTTGACCACGGGAACCACGAGACCCTGCTCGGTGTCCGTGGCTATGCCGAAGTTGTAGTACTTCTTCATCACGATGTTCCCGCTTTGCTCGTCCAGAGACGAGTTGACGTAGGGGAACTCCTTCAGCGCGGGGACCACGGCCTTGATAATGAATGGGATGTAAGTTAGTCGGACCCCCTTCTTCTCCGCGCTTCCCCTGAACGCTTCGCGTAGGATGACGAGCTCTGTAACATCAACTTCGTCCACGTGGGTCACCTGGGCGCTCGTCTGCAGCGACTTCAGCATTCGCTCCGAGATGGTCTTCCTGATTCCCTTCAGGGGTATGAGCTCCTCCTTCCCTCCACGCGCCGGCGTGGACGGAGGCGGCTGAACTGTCACGGTCGACGGGCCACCCCTTTGTCCTGAAGCGAACCGCCTGACATCGTCGTCTGTTATCCTTCCCTGTGGCCCCGAACCCCTCACCTCGCTGATATCCACCCCCATCTCCCTGGCCAGCCTTCGCGTCGCGGGGGTAGCCAGGACACTCGAAGCTGCCGGCGAAGGAGGCGATTGCTGCGGGTGTGCCGACGGGGCGGAGGTCTGGGGTGGGGCAGGGATAGACGGCGAAGATGCTCCAGCGCTTCCGTCGTCGATGACCATGATTGTCTGGCCGACTTTGGCGACGTCGCCCTCTTTCACAAGTATCTTGAGGACCTTACCGCTCCTGGGGGCTGGAATCTGGACGTTGACCTTGTCTGTCATCACCTCCACGATGGGCTGATCCTCCTTAATCGAATCCCCTTCCTTGGCCATCCACTTGATGACCTCACCCTCGGCCACCCCTTCTCCGATGTCAGGAAGGCGTAGGTCGAAAGTCATGGGGCTTCAGTGATGACGCAGCTTGCCTGCTCTTTTAGTGTTTTCCGATTGTCTCAGTAGCTGATCAGGTCCAGGGCTGCTTTGGAGACCCTGTCCTTGTTCGGGATGTAGTAGTCCTCAAGCCTGGCCAGAGGAACCTCGGTATCGAATCCGGCGACCCTCCTTATGGGTGCCTTCAGGTAATCGAGCGCCTTGTCGGCCACCGTCGCAGCCACCTCTGCTCCCACCCCCAGGTTACGGGGCGCCTCGTGCACCACAACAAGCCTGCCGGTCTTCCGGACAGACCCCAGGATCGTTGGGAAGTCAAGGGGAGAGATGGTCCGGAGGTCAACGACCTCGGAGGTGACAGAGTGCTCCGCCTGGAGTGCTTCTGCAGCCTGTAAGGTCGGAAGCATCATGGCCCCGTATGATACGAGGGTGATGTCCGCTCCGTCCCTCACCACCTTTGCCTTGCCGATGGGCACCCTGTAGTCTGCTTCGGGGACCTCCATCTTTGGCGAGTCGTAGATTCTCTTCGGCTCCATGAATATGACGGGGTCGGGCTGCAAGAGCGCGGATGATAGGAGCCCCTTCGCATCGAAGGGGTTCGAGGGGATGACGACCTTGAGCCCCGGTGTGTGCGAGAAGTACGCCTCGGGAGACTCCGAGTGCAGCTCGGGGGCCCTAATCCCCGCCCCGTAGGGAAAGCGAATGACCCCTCTTGGCGCGTACCTTCCCCGGGTTCTGTTCCTCATGCGAGCGACGTGGCCGAAGATCTGGTCCATGGCGGGGAGGGTGAAGCCGTCGAATTGGAATTCAGCCACCGGGACCATCCCACCCAGCGAGAGACCGACGAACATCCCTGCTATGCCGAGCTCGGCGAGGGGGGTGTCGAACACCCTGTCAGGGCCGAACTCATCCTGGAGCCCCCGCGTGACTTGGAAGACCCCACCGTTCTTACCGACGTCTTCCCCGAAGATGACGACTCTCTTGTCCCGCTGCATCCCTTCTCGGAGGGCCATGTTCAGCGCATTCCTGATGTTGACCCCAGGCCTTCCACCCGCGACCTGAGGCTCAGGGAGCTCCTCTTCCGGCGCTCTGTCTCCACCGAAGGCTCCGGCGCGTTCTTCCGTCAGGTTGGGTGTGGGAGAGGAGTAGGTGTACTCGAACATGAGGCCAGGGTCGGGCATAGCCATGGCCCGGTAGGCTGCGACCGCCTCGTCCATCCGTCGCTGTGCTCCCGCGGCGACAGCCTCCTTGGCCCCGTCATCGAGGAGCCCCCTCGCCCTCAGATACTTCTCGAGCCTCGTGATTGGGCTTCGCTTTTGCCACTCTGCCACTTCATCAGGTGCCTTCAGCTTGTTTGAGACCAGCTCTGCAGTGGTGTGAGGACCGAGTCTGTAAGTGGAGTACTCGATCAGGGTCGGACCACCGCCCCTCCTTGCCTTGTCGACGGCGTACTTTGTGGCCTCGAACGACGCTACGACGTCGTTGCCGTCCACCAGTATCCCCTCGAACCCGTAGGCAACAGCCTTCTGAGCTATGGTCTTTGAAGCGGTCTGCTTGTTCCGCTTTACTGATATGGCCCACTGGTTGTTTTCGACACCGAAGACCACGGGGAGGTCGTACACACCGGCGAAGTTCATCGCCTCGTGGAAGTCTGCCTTTGAAGTCCCACCGTCACCTGTGCAGACGAAGACCACCGAACGCTCCCCCTGCATCCGCCTTGCCATGGCCACCCCGACGGCGTGGGGGAGTTGCGTGGCCACAGGAACCGCGAGTGGGAGCATGTTCAGGTCGTCTGGGATCTGCATCCCTCTTTCGTCCCCTCCCCAGTACTGGAGCAGCTTGAGCGGAGGCATGCCGAACGCAATCATCCCTGCCGAGTCCCTGTACATCGGCACATACCAGTCCCCCTTCTCGAGGGCATTGACCGACCCCACCTGGCACCCCTCCTGGCCTTTGCCCGGGGCATAGGTACCAATCTCCCGCAGGGTCGAGAGGTTGCTCGCCTTGTCGTCGAAAAGCCTTCCAAAGACGAGTTGTTCGTAGAACCTCCTGAGGGTCTCCGGAGACAGGCTGGGCTCCTTGCCCCTGAGGGTGCCGTCAGGAGTCAGCCTCTGATAGAGGAAGTCCTCGACCTTTGCTAATCTGAAGTCGTTCTCGCTGAAGATCCTGGGGACGGCGTCGGACCCAGAGCTTTTCAGGAAATCAGCCTCGGTCAGTTCCAGCTTTCGCCTCCGTGGCCATGTAGGACTGAACGGGGTGCGGACCTTGTTCGACGGCTTTCGTGATGAAGAACTCCCCAGCCCGGTAGCTGCTCCTCACGAGGGGGCCGGACGCAACGTACCGGAAGCCCAGGCTCTCCCCGACCTCCCTATAGCGTTCGAACTGCTGCGGCCTGACATACTCGACGACCTTCAGGTGCCTCTGGGAAGGACGGAGGTACTGACCGACGGTGAGAAAGTCGACGTCAGCCCTTCTCAGGTGGACCATGGCCTGGGTCACTTCTTCCTCCGTCTCGCCAAGCCCGACCATGATGGAGGACTTCGTGAATATTCGCCTGTCCAGCTTCTTCACGTTCCTCAGCACCGAAAGCGACTGCCAGTAGTGTGCTCTGGCGTCCCTCACCCTCGGGGTGAGTGACATGGTGGTTTCGATATTGTGCGCTATCACGTCGGGGGCGGTGTCGACCACCTTGTTGAGGTCGTCCAAATCACCTTGGAAGTCCGGGATGAGGACCTCGACGACGATGCCGGGATTTTCCCGCTTCACGAGCCTGATGGTCCTAGCGAATTGCGAAGCACCGCCGTCGGCGAGGTCATCCCTGTCCACCGAGGTCAGGACGACGTAGGACAGGCCCATCTGCGAAAGGGCGAAGGCGACGTTTTCAGGCTCGGACTGGTCAAGGGTCCCCTGTGGCTTCCCCGGCGTTACCATGCAGAAACGGCACGCCCTGGAGCAAACGTCCCCCATCAGCATGATAGTCGCCGTCCCACCTCCCCAGCATTCATGGACGTTGGGGCAGTGTGCTTCTTCGCAGACGGTGTGGAGGTTCAGGTTCCGGAACAGGTCCTTAAGGTCCCGGTAGTTCTGCCCCTTCGGGGGGCTTACTGTCAGCCACTGGGGCTTTGGCTCGGCTAACAAGTTCAGCTGCCGACTAGTATCTTGAGCCTGTCAAAATCCTTTCCTGAAAACGTCCCGTCGCAGGCGTAGCACCCTACCGTCTCAAACCCTGGCTCCAAGTCTCTGTGCAGGGTGCACATCAGCTTGTTGAAGCGGATGTAGTCGAGGACCTCCGTCATGGACTTCAGAGCCTCTCGGGCGTCAGGCTCGGGCGTGGAAAGCTCCTTGGCTATCATGTCGGCTGCCTTGGCGACTGTGCTGTCGCTCTCCAGGTTGACCATGATCCCTCTGGTCTTCCTCGCGTAGTTGCTGACCGAGGCCTGGGTGACGCCGAGGCACTTCGCAACCTGCTGCTGGGTCATGTGGTAGTCGTCCTGAAGCCTCTTGGCCACCATGGCGCGGAGCGCGGGAAGGGCAGACTTCGCGACGATTTCGTACGGGCTGATGAGGCGGGACAATGTCGTTCGATAACGTATGTTATACTCAGTTATTTAAGGCGATAGCCGAGTCATGAATCGGCTTCGGGGAAGCCCGACGCCGCGTCAACTGGACACCGCAAACTCATTGGAGGAAACCCTAAATCAACTGCCTCGAATGTACCAGAACATGCCTAGGGCGAACAGCTGCCCAAAATGTCATTCCAAGAAAGTGGTACCAATTGTGTATGGCTACCCCACTGAAGAAACCATCGAGCTAATTGATCAGGGGAAGATCGTCCACGGGGGTGATGTGATACGTGCTGGGCTTTCGCCGAAGTGGCACTGCATGGATTGCGGCAACGAATGGGGAGTACACGAACTGCCGGAATGAACCTCGCTTAGCGAGATTAGTAAACGGCCAAAGATTCCTTCTGATTCCCTCTGCCTCGATGAAAGGGCAAGTTGACTACTTTCGCGCAAAGCTTTTGGAGGAGATTTGGCGGAATCAGCATCTTCTTGGTCGAAGTCGGAGGCCCGGTGAAAAGGAGGAGGAGTGAGGCTTGACCCCCCAGAACGCGTTCCAGCTTCTCTCTCCCCCCCTAGTGGAGGCTCTCAGGGAAAGGGGCTTCGACTCACCCACGGACCCTCAGGAGAAGCTCGTGCCTTTGGTGAGGGAAGGGAAGAACGCGCTGCTCATGGCGCCCACCGGGACGGGCAAGACCGAGGCCGCCCTGCTCCCCATTTTGGACGCGATGGTTAGGGAAGGTGAATCTAGGGAGAAGGGGACGAAGCTGCTGTACATCACCCCTCTTAGGGCCCTAAACAGAGACATGCTGGACAGGATGCAGTGGTGGTGCAAGCGCTTTGACATCAGATTGGGGGTGAGGCACGGCGACAGCTCCCAGGCAGAGCGGACAAACCTGAGCTTCGCTCCCCCTGACATCCTGATCACCACACCGGAGACACTCCAAATCTTACTCGTGGGCAGGAGGATTAGGCAGAACCTCGCGAAGCTCAAGTGGGTAGTCGTGGACGAGGTGCATGAACTTGCGGAGGACAAGAGAGGGACCCAGCTGAGCGTGGGGCTGGAGCGGCTGAGGGATGCGGTGGAGGGGGAGTTTCAGATAGTGGGCCTCTCGGCGACAGTGGGGTCCCCGGAGAAGGTGGCCCAGTTCCTCGTGGGAGCAGGCAGGCAGTGCGAGGTTGTCAGGGTCCCAGTTGAAAAGAGCCTCTCCCTCAAGGTGGTGGCCCCTCGGGCGACCGGGGACGACAGGGTGCTGGCCGAGTCCATCTACTCCTACCCCGAGGTGGCCGCAAGGCTCAGGACGGTGAGGGACCTGGTTGAGAAGTACAGGTCTGTGCTCATCTTCACCAACACGAGGACAGAGGCGGAGGCGCTTTCGAGCAGGTTCAGGGTCTGGGACCCGGATTTCGCGGTAGGGGTCCATCACAGTTCCCTTTCGAAGGCCACGAGGGAGGCAGTCGAAAGGAACCTGAAGGAGGGGAAACTCCTCGGCGTGATATGCACGAGCAGCCTCGAGCTCGGCATAGACATAGGATTCTTGGAGTACGTCGTGCAGTACAATTCACCAAGACAGGTGACTAGGCTCATACAGAGGGTAGGCCGAAGCGGACACAGAATCGGCGAAGTCTCCAACGGCCTCATCATAACCCAAGACTCGGACGACACCCTCGAAGCCGCGGTGCTCTGCAGGAAGTCGGTGACGGGGGAGCTGGAGCCCCTGGAGCCTGTCCTGGGGGCCTACGACGTGGCCATCCACCAGGTGGCCGGCCTCCTCATCGAGCAGAGCAATTGGAACTTCGACGATATTCTGGCGCTGCTGAGGCGGAGCTACGCCTTCGCGGAAATGGACGACGCTAGGCTGAAGAAGGTGCTGACCTACATGAGGGAAAGGTATCCGCGACTGGCATACTACGGCGAGTCGGACGGCAGGGTATTCAGGGCCAGGGACGTGAAGCCGCTCTTCTCATACTACTTCGACAACCTTTCCATGATACCGGACGAGAAGCAGTACTTGGTCATAGAGGGGGACAACTTCGTCGGAACCCTGGACGAGGCCTTCGTATCCGAGTATGGAGAGGTGGGAGTCAAGTTCGTGGAAGCGGGGAGGTGCTGGAAGGTCGAACAGATCTATGGCAACAAGGTGTACGTGAAGGCCGAAGAGGACCCGACGGGGGCTGTCCCCAACTGGGTCGGGGACGAGATTCCCGTCCCCAGAGAGGTTGCGGCCGAAGTGGGCGCGATACGGAGGAGATACGCCGAAGAGCTTGACAAGGGGACTGCCGAGGCATTCGTGGACGAGCTCTGCAGGACCTACCCGGTACCCCAAGAGGCCATGCTGGAGGCGCTTAAGGAGGTGGCAGAGCAGAATGCGGCAAAGCTGCCTATCCCCTCAGAGAGGCTGGTGACCATCGAGAAGTGGGACAGGTACCTCGTCATCCAGGCGGCCTTCGGGCACAGAGTGAACAGGCTCCTGGCCAGAGTGATAGGCCACATGATCTCGGAACGGATAGGTCAGTCTGTCGCAGTTCATCAAGACCCTTACCGTATCATAATCGAGGCGGAGGTCTCACCTCAGGCCGCCCTTTCAGTCATAGAGGAGCTGCCTGGGCTTGACCTGCGGGCGGCCACCGAGAAAGCAGTGGAGAGGAGCGGGATTTTCAAACGGCGCCTAATCCACGCCGGGAAGAAGTGCGGAGCGATCGCCAAGGATGCTGACTATGCCAGCGTTTCGATATCGGGGATAATCGAGGCCCTGAGAGACACTCCGGTCTACGAAGAGGCCATGAGCATGATATTCCACGACGATTTCGACCTTCCGGGGGCTGCCGATGTCGTGAAGAAGATGGACGCGGGGGCCATCGACGTCAAGCTGGTTGACTACGAGGGGCTCACGCCCATAGCGAGAATCGGTGTCGAGGAGATAAGCAGGAGGGGCGAGATAGTCTCCCCCGAGAGGCTCAGGGCCCTCCTGAAGCAGTCGACCAGGGCGAGAATCGACGACACCTTCCTCGTGGTGGTGTGCACGAATTGTTGGAACTACCTGGAGCTGAAGAAGGTCGGCGACCTTGAGGAACTCGAGAGGTGCCCACTGTGTGAAAAGGCCACCCTCGGTCTTTCTACCGACTCCTACGAGAACGTCTTCTCTCTAGCCATGAAGGCGAGAAGCAGGGCGGACCTCCGAGGGAGCAAGCTGAAGCTTGTAGAGGCTCTCAAGAAGTCCTCAGAGCTCAGAAAGGAGTACGGCCACGCGGCTGACATGCTGCTGGCCGGGAGGGGAATCAGGCTGGCAGAAGCCACAGCTCTGGCTTCAAAGATGAAGAAGGAAGGGGCCGATGTGGTCGAGTCGATCATCGAAGGGGAAAGGGAAGCTCTGCGTAGGCGCTACTTCTTCGCTGCTTCCTGAGCCCTAGAGAGTATCAGGGTCATCAGGGTCTTTTCATCAACTTCGGCGCGGGTCCTCCAGCCTATGTGGAGCATCGACCTGTCGTCCTGCTCTAGGTACCCCCTCTTCACGTACCTGTCGAGGGAGTAGTCGACCCGCCATCTGGGAAACTTCTCTCTGAGGAACTGCTCGACCTCCCTCCTTCCGAGTCTCCCCTGCTTAGAGTTGATGAACGCGATTGTGGCCGCCAGGACAGCGAGGTCGTCTATCCGTATGCCCGAGGTCTCGGCTTCGCTGACCGTCGGCGGGTCCCTGAACCTTAGAAGAAAACGGGACGAGTCGTCGGTGCCGTCGGCACCCTTGACCTCGAACACCTCCAGCCCCATGGGGGCGACGTCCTCAGATAGGACTTCAATTATCTTCTTGTAGTCCCTCCCAAGGTGACGCTTCATCTCCCAGCCTTTCACCCCTGGGTTTCGCCCTCGCTGCAGGACCAAGACCTGGAAGGCCCTCCTCACCTTACGTTCCAGAAGCGCGCGGTCGCCTGTTTCTGTTTCCGTCAGGCTTCACCCGATATCGATATGGCGACCGACTTCGGCACCCCTTTGACCTTCTCGGCCAGGGCCATCGTCCAAATCCTCCCGGTGAGAGGTTCCGTCTTGAGGAGAGCTCGCCCGTCGCTTATCAGGAAGGCGAGCAGGTAGGCTCTACGCACCTTCGACTCGAAGGTGTCGTCCCCGATGAACAGTCTGTAGTCGACCCATTCGCCGTTTGACTTCCTAAGAAGCTCCTCGTGCAGCTCGGCTAGGGAAGTCTCGAACTGTTCGGTGGTGAAAACCCCAAGGCTCACGAGCTCAGAATAGTCGATGAGGCCGGGTCTGGCCCCATAGATCCCGAACTGCTCCTTGAATCGCTCAGAAACCGGAATCAGGTCACGCCAGTAAACGAACGCCTTCTCGAGGCCCTTCGGTGACAGCTGGTCAATCTGGGCAATGGGGTGCCAGCTCTTGACAAACGCTTCCGAGAGCGCCTCCTTCGGGAGGAGCTTCACCTTCAGTTGGATGAGCAGAGGGTCTATGTAAAGTGAGGAGGCCCGTGATTTCAGCCACTGGTCCTGGAGTTTCACAATCTGCGCGAGCTCCAGCATGGCCTCGGCGTCGACCAAGAGTTCGTCCAGAAACTTGAGTTCCGGGAGCCTCTGCTTGAGGATGAGGATTTTCTCTCTGATGTCAACGTCGAAGGGATTCGCGCTGCTGGTCTCCACGTCCCTGCACAGCTCGATGACCCTCAGGTAGTCGTCAAGTCTGGTCTGTTCCGTCTCACCTCAGCTCCTTAATTTCTGATGGGCCGTGGACAGCCTGCACTGTGATGACGTGAGCGGTCTTGTCGAAGACCGTGAGGATTGAGGGGGTGATTACCAAGTACTGGGAGGCCTCCCGCTGCTTCATCTGGGACAGTATCATCTTGAACATCGCCTCCCTGTTCTTCGGGTCCATGTGGATGTCGAACTCGTCCATCGCCCTGAGTGGCGAGACTATCCTCGCCTGAAGCGAAAGGATGAACGCCATCAGGGCAACGGACCTCTCTCCTCCGCTCTGGGTGAACGGGTCGAGGGTGGTTGGAGCCCCTCCGCGGAAGCCGACGTAAAGGTTGAGACCCGCATCTTCGACCAGGTCAGCTTGCTCGAACTTTATGAAACCGCTTGCGTCGGCCGCGGACAGGACCGCCTGGTAGGCAGGGTCTACGGACTCTATCAGGTCCTCCATTGCCTTCCGCCACACATCCTTCCGCGAGCCCAGCTCGACCAGCATCGACTTCTTGTTGTCCTGCAATTTTGCCAGCTTGACCTTCAGTTCTTCTATGTTGCCTGAGTAGTCGTTGTAGATCTTCTCCGCGTCATCGGGGATGTCCTGCATCTTCTGGATGTGCGCGGAAACGAGCTTCAGCTCCTCGGAAACCTCGTAGGGCTGTCGGAGGGTCTCGACCTTCGGCCCGGCCTTCTCGAGCTCTGGGGCCAGCTTCTCGAGCTCAGACCTGTACTCCCGGGCGCTCCTCTCGAGCTCGTGCAGGTCGGACTCGGTGACCCTTATTCTGTAGGACAGGACCTCGGCCTTCACCCTGAAGGAGATGTAGCTCTCCATCGTCCTCGTGATCAGCTCCTCCATCCTCGTTATCTCGGGCTGGAGTGACGAGACCTCTCTGTCCAGGTCTCCCCTGCGCCGCTTGGCGTCCTCTTCAGCTGCGGCTCCCTTTCCCTCGATATAGGAGGCCAACTCCTTCAACCTGTTCACGCTCTTCTCGCTCCCTCGCACGAGGAGTTCGTCGATAGAGGTCGAGAGGCCTGCAAGGTCCTCCTTGATGGAGTGATAGACCTTCTGCGCCGATTCGTCCTTTGCTCTCTCGGATTCTGCTCTCACCAGAGCGTAGTAGAGCTTCCTGAGTTCAACCTGCTTGTCAAGAAGCGTCTGATGCGCCTGGTCGGCGTCGGCGGAGACTTCAGCCTGTTGGGACTTCAAATCCTCTAGGGCTCTGGTCTTGGCCATGATTTTTTCTTCAGCGGTCTGGAGCGACTTGCTCAGCTTCGCCTCGTTGCTCCACATCAGCTCCTTCGCCAGGAGGTCTCTGTGTTCGATGAGCTTCCTTTTCTCCTGGTATCTATCGTAGATCTGCTTCCAGTATTCCAGGGCCTGGTTGGCGTTGTCTATGAGCTGAAGCAGGGAACTTTCTTCCCCGACGAGCCCGCTCAACTCCTGCTCGGCAAGGAGGATTCGCTGCCTGTATTCAGCAAAGCCCACGGCCTCCTCCACCATCCTGAGCCTCTCCTGGGGTGTCACCGCCCCTAACTCCTCTATCATTCCCTGGTGCATGATTATGAGCAGGTTGTCTGGGTTGATGCCGAACTCCCTAAGCAGCCTGACCACTTCGCTCTTGTCTATTTCCTTGTAGTCCGCTTCGAACCAGTATGAGCCGTCCCTCCTGAGATATCGGCTCAGCATGAAGGTGTCAGACTTCGAGTACGGGATGGGGCGCTTGCCGGCCTTGGCTGAGTTATCGAAGACGAGGGAAACCCTGGCGATGTCCTTGCCCCTCCGGATGAGGTCGGAGAGCTTCCGCGAGCGCTCGGTGTAGGCCTGGCCGAAGGCGACCGAGATGGCGAGAAGAACTGAAGACTTGCCTGCACCGTTGGGCCCGACAATGAGGTTCAGACCCTCTCTGAGCGGTATCCTGGCGTACTCGTAGCTCATGAAATTCTCTAGGATAATCTCCTTTACTGTGGTGACGTGGGAGGACCTCTCCTGTGAGACCTCTTCGGTGCTCCTTGCCAAGCTTCTTGGCGGCGCAGTGTCGGGGCGTTTTTAGACATTGCTGACCGGAAGGGTCAGAAACACTTTCGGAGTCCCCTCTCCTCCCACTCCTTAAATCGTGGAAGTCGGTCTTGCGGGCCATTGCCTGCTGAAGGTTCGCTCGAGTACCTGGCCCCCGTCGTGAGAGGGTTACTTGGCGACGCTGGCATAACCGAGCCAACCCCGCCGCAGGTTCACGCTTGGCCCCTGATCGCAAGGGGGGAAGACGTGCTCATTGTGGCGCCGACCGGCTCAGGGAAGACCGAAGCTGCCCTTCTCCCTCTGCTGAGCAGGCTGGTGACAGAAGAACGCGGTGACGGAATCTCTCTGCTTTACATCACCCCCATGCGTGCACTCAACAGGGATATGCTGAAGCGCCTTCAGGTCTGGTGTGGACGGCTAGGCCTGACTGTCGACATAAGGCATGGGGACACTCCCCAATCTCAGCGGTCAAAGCAGTCGGCCCACCCTCCTGACGTGATGGTCACTACGCCCGAATCCCTGCAGGCAATTCTCCCTGGAAGAAGGATGAGGGAGAACCTCTCACACCTGAAGGCGGTAATCGTAGACGAGCTTCACAGCCTCGTGGAGAGCAAGAGGGGGGTCCAGCTCTGCGTCGGTTTGCAGAGGCTCAGGAAGATAGCGCCAAACTTCCAGCTGGTGGCCCTTTCAGCTACGGTCGGGACACCGGATACGGCCGCAGCTTTCCTCTTCGGAGAAAGGAGACGGACCGTAGTGAAGGCGGAGACCCCAAAGGAGTTCGCGTATACCATAGAGTATCCAGTCCCTGACCCTTCGAGCCAGTCTTCAGCAAAGGAGACCTATTCCGCTCCGGACCTGGCAGCACGCCTTTCCAGGATCAACAATCTGATCGAGGCCCACACCTCGACCCTGATCTTCGTCAACAGCAGGACTGTGGCCGAGATGCTGGGAGAGAAGCTGGCCAGGCTGAGGAAGGACGTGGGCGTGCACCACGGTTCGCTCCCCAGGGAGGAGAGGGAAAGGGTCGAGCATGCGTTCAAGGCTGGGACCCTGAAAGCGATGGTCTGCACCAGCACACTCGAGCTCGGGATCGATGTCGGTTCGGTGGATTTGGTGGTGCAGTACATGTCCCCCCGACAGGTGACAAGTCTGGTGCAGAGGGTGGGTAGAAGCGGACATAGCCTCAGGAGGGTGTCGAAAGGCGTTCTCGTCACAGTGTCGGCCGATGACGTTCTGGAATCATCGGCGAGTGTTCTCTCCGCAGCCCAAGGGAGGATAGAACCGACCAGGCCGTATTGCAACTCGCTTGACGTTTTGGCCCATCAGATCGCCGGCTACCTTATGGACTTCGAGACAATGGACTCAGAAACACTCCTCGCCGAGATCAGGAAGGCAGCACCGTTCAAGGGACTGCGTGATGACGCCTTCCTCCGAACCGCGTCATATCTTGCAGAGCTCAGGAAGATCCGGTTCGACGGAAAGACGCTTTCCCGGACCAGGCTCACCAGGGAGTACTACTACGAGAACCTCTCTATGATCCCAGACGAGACCAGGTACCTGGTGGTCGATGTGTCGACGAACCAGACAGTCGGGATACTGGGGGAAGAGTTTGTCCTGCTGAACGTGAAGGTCGGCGTGCACTTCATCTGCAAGGGCAAGGTATGGCAAGTGGAAAAGGTCGCCGAAGACAGGAAGATCTACGTGACGCCGGTGGAAGACCCCTTGGCGGCGGTGCCCGGATGGGACGGGGAGATGCTGCCTATCCCCTACGAACTCGCAGTCGAGACAGGTCGACTGAGGAGGATGGTTTCTGAAGCATTAGAAAACGGGGAAGCTGCCGTCGAGCAGGCTGCGAAGTTGATACCCGGAGAACCGGCTGCAAGGGCCTTGGTCGTTGACGAGATTGCCGAGCACAAGAAAATGGGGGCACCTGTCCCGTCAGACAAGCTGATACTGTTCGAAGGGTTTGGCAAGTACCTGATAGTGCACCTCTGCTTCGGCGAATCGGTCAACAGGACGTTTGCCTACGTCTTCGAAGAGATACTCTCGAGGAAGGGGCTCGTGAGGATGTGGTGGCTCGACGGCTACAGACTGCTGATGGAGCTGACTGTGGACACCGAGGAGCTCGACCTGGAAGCCATCGGCAGGGAGCTCATGGGGTTGGCTCCAGAAGAACTCGAAAGGACTTACGCCGTGGCGGCTCAGCGGAACTTCCCCTTCCCGGCGCGAGTGAAACATGTGGCTGAGAGGTTCGGGGCCTTGAAGCGCGGGAAGCTGATAGCGCATCCGAACCTCTGCTCCCTGCCAACTAGGTTCGAGAAGACTCCTATCTTCGAGGAGGCACTTCAAGAAACCGGCAGGGACCTCATAGACATGAAGAGGGGGAAACAGATTCTTGTCGCAGTCGCCAAGGGTGACATCTCGGTGGAGGCTTTCCAGGCAGGGGAGAGGCCCACGCCCATAGCCTACAACCTCCTCTACAGGTACCTCGAGGTCCCCGAAGCCGTGGCCCCCGACTCGCTGGGCAAATCCTCCTACCAGAGGATGAAGGCGAGCATCTTTGGGACGGAATTGAGCCTGCTCTGCGTGAAGTGCGGGACAGACCAGGGGGAGTCAACGGTCGGCGAGCTTCCCGACGAGCCGAAGTGCAGTTCCTGTGGCTCAGGGCTTCTGGTCCCATGCTACTGGGGAACGGCAAAGCTCTCCGACCTGGTAAGGAAACGCGAGGCGAAATCCAAGTTGAGTGAAGAAGAACGGGCGGAGCTCTCCAGAGCAAGGAGAGGCGCTGACCTTGTCCTTTCCTACGGAAAGAAGGCCGTGGTGGCCCAGACCGTGTATGGGATCGGCCCCCAGACAGCCTCTAGGATACTCGCTGAGATGCACGACGACGAAGAAGCGTTCTACAGGGACCTGCTGGAGGCCAAGATCCGGTTCGTCACCACCCGGCAGTTCTGGGGAAACTGAAAGGAAATAACCAGGACATGTTTGGGGGCGAAACAGAATGGTCCTAGCCGGGAAGGTGTTCCTAGTAAGGGAAAACTACGAAGTGGACACACTTGCAGAGAAGCTGAAGGCGTTCAAGATTGAGACGGAGACCAGCGTAGAGGATAAGGAATTCAAGCTGGTGTCGGAAATCACGGACCTGAGCATAGGGAAGACCAGCCTTGAAGGGAAGTTCTCCTTCGACACGGTCTTCGTCGTGCCGCACAGAGGGGAAGCAATCCCTGTGCCGCGGACCTTCGAGGCTCCCTTCTCCTTCGATATGTACAAGGACAGGATGTTCCTCACGGTCTACGATAAGAAGAACAGGGCCAACAACATAGCCAACGAGATGAGCAAAGCGGTCTTCATGAGTCTGGGCCAAGTGGTGGAAGCAAGGATAGACCCGGAGACACTGAGGAAGTTCCACGAAGCGAACTTCGAGGACACGAAGGTGGTTTTCTATTCAGATGTGGACCTGCCCAACATAAGCAAACTGTCGCTTTACGGGGCCGAACTGGGGAACACGAGCCTCTACAGCGACTACCTCACACACGGCAAACTCTGGTACATCGTCTTCAAGAGCAAAGCCTACGGATACGTTCTCGGACTTACAAGGAATTGCATACTGACGGCGTTCAGCAGAATGGACCTCTCTGAATTCAAGAATTTCATGAACAGCCAGGTCTATCCCCTGGTTGCCTAGCTTGCTCAAGATAGTCCCTGGTGACGCCGCACTCGTGCACACCATCGCAGACGAGAGCACTCTCTTGATTTCGGACCTCCATCTCGGCCTGGAGAAGGAAATGGCGAAGAAGGGATTCCGACTCCCGGCCTATTCGATTAGGATGGTGGACAGGATAAAGGGAATTGCCGAGAGGTACGGAACGAGGCGCCTCGCCGTCCTGGGGGATGTCAAACACACAGTCGGGAAAGTGGAGGACATCGATTGGGGGGTCGTGCCTTGGTTTTTCGACACGATGCTCGACCTCTTCGAAGCTGTCGAAGTCGTCCCCGGGAACCACGACGGGGGCATCAAGACTGTCCTTCCGCCGCGAGTCCTGCTTCACCCTTCGCAGGGAACCGTGCTGGGAAGGGGCAGGGGAAGGATAGGGGTCGCCCATGGGCATGCCTGGCCGTCGGAAGAGGCCATAGCCACCAGGAACCTTGTGATTGGACACTCCCACTTCACTTACGAGATGAGGGATGCGCTGGGGAGCAGGACGAGGGAGGCGGTCTGGGTGACAGCCGACTATGACGTAGCCGAGCTGATGGAAGGTGCCGGGTATGCTTCCAAGGCCAGAGGGAAGGGAAAGCTGACAGTGATGCCACCATTCAACAGGCTCGTAGGGGGGCAGCCCATCAACAGAAGCAAATCTTTCGAGTTCGGTCCTGTGCTCTCGTCCCGGTCCGTCAGCCTGAAGGAAGCGGATATCTTCCTTACCGACGGGACCAGGGTAACCTAGTCAGTCGACGACTCGTCGACGGCGCTTTTGACGAGACGTTCGAGAGACGCCTCGCCTACTGCGCCGATGACCGCATCTGCCGGCTGCCCATCCTTGAAAATCATGAAGGTTGGGATGGAGAAGACCTGATAACGGGACGAGATATCCATCTCCTCGTCGACGTTGACCTTACCGAAGAGCACCCTGTCAGAATATTTGGCGGCGAGCCTATCAACTACAGGGTCCATGATCCTGCAGGGCCCGCACCAGACGGCCCAGAAGTCGACGAACATCGGCCTGCCGGAAGCGCTCAGTCTGTCGAAGTTAGCATCTGTCAGCTTTACGATTGAATCCTGATGGCTTATCTCCATTCGGAATCGGTCCCGACCTTTTGCGATGCGTATTTAAAATTGGAGGTGTGTCGCGGTAATTTGACTTGGCCAGTGAGATTGTAGAGCGGGTCACCAGAAATCTTGTGGCTTATGAGCCATCACCCAAGGGGCTTCGATTCGCAGCCGTATCTCTCATTCTGAGGGATAGGCAGTTCCCCAGCGTGCTACTCATCAAAAGGGCGGAGCGGTCGGGCGACCCCTGGTCTGGGCAGATAGCGTTCCCCGGCGGAAAGATGCAGAAGGGAGACAACAAACCCCTGGACACGGCGATCCGCGAGACCATGGAAGAGGTCGGGGTCGACCTGGGGAGGGGGGCGGAGTTCCTTGGATACGCTCCGATGGCGACCACGCACACGGGGAATATGGAAGTGGTCCCTGCAGTCTTCCTGCTGAAGGGAAGTGTGGAGATACAACCAAACGAAGAGGTCGCGTCCTACCGTTGGGTGGACCTAGAAGACCTCACGGCCCCGGAGACGAAGACCACCTACCGATTGAACTACGACGAAGGGAGCGTGGAAGTGCCCGCCCTCAGGGTGGACGACTATGTGGTGTGGGGACTGACTCAACGTATCTTGAATTCTGTCCTCGAAGAGTGAGAGTCGGGGACACAAGGAACGGAGGCAGGGACTAGCCTTCCACGAATTCTTTGATTGTCCTTAGCGCCTGCGGGTTCTCCCGTAGATAGTCGGCCAGTCGTTCAAACCTCCGGAGAGTGCTCGGATGCACGTGGTGCTCTATTCCTTCGGTGTCCACGTACGCTGTCTCGTCATCCACGCCGAGCATCGAAAGAAGCTCCGAGATGACCTGATGACGCTTGATCACTGACCTGGCGACCTTTTCGCCCGATGCGGTGAGCCTCATCCCTCGGTACTTCTCGTGCTCGAGGTAACCCTTCTTGGCAAGGTTCGCCACCATGCTGGAGACCGTCGGAGGCTTGACACCCAGCTTCTCTGAGATGTCAGCCGCACTCACGTACCCCTTCTCCTCGTTCAGGTTGTAGATCGCTTCAAGGTAGTCCTCGACCCGCGAAATGTCCCGCTTAGGCTGCACCATTCGGGAGAGGGCGCTCACGCTTGAAAAGCAGCGGCCGGAGTTCATAAAGAGTTTGCGAGCCTTCCGCCGCCATCGAGTTCGGGATTTCGATGAATGTTAAGCACCCAGAAATATGTTAGACATGCCTAACTTAAATACTTAGTTCCCTCCTACTGAGTCGATGGAGTCGCCCCAGGATCGGGTGCTGGCGCCCCCGGACCAGGTCACCAAGGAGAAGCAGACAGCGGAGCCTGAGACCGGGCATTCACCGTGGCAATTTGTCCGTTGGGTCGGTCCAGCCCTGATGGTGTCGATTGCTTACATGGACCCTGGGAACTACGGGACCGATATTATCGCCGGAGCAGGGTACAAGTACGCGCTGCTCTGGGCCGGGTGGCTCGCTTCGGGCATGGCCATGCTGCTACAGTATCTCTCCGGGAAGCTCGGAATTGCTTCTGGCTACTCCCTTCCTGAACTGGTGAGGAATTCCCTGAGAAAGAAACAATACGTGGTCCCGTACTGGTTGGCTGCCGAGATTGCCTCCGCGGCAACCGACCTCGCCGAATATCTCGGTACAGTACTTGGCCTCAACATCATTAGCGGCTTATTCGGCCACCAGATTCCCCTGATTTACTGTGCCGTCTTGGGTGCACTGGACGTGATCTTACTGCTGACGATGATGAACAGGAGGTTCAGGCTGATTGAACAATACTTCGCGCTTCTCATAAGTATCCTTGTCATTGGGATATTCTACAACCTCTTCGTAGTGCGCCCGGACTTGGCGCAGACTGCAGTCGGATCCGTGCTTCCACTTGCACCGGATAACACCGCTTTCCTGATCGTAGTTGGGATGATTGGAGCGACAGTCATGCCCCATGCGCTCTTCGTACACTCTTGGCTCTCGAAGAACAAGATGGACCTCATGGGTCAGAGACTCAACGGAAGTTCGACAGCCCCTTCCGTCATTGGATCGCTAGGTCAGAACAAGGAGGAACGACACGCACATTCGCTGGCAGAGAAGCTCAGGACGAACAAACTCCACCGCAACGAAACGGTAATCGCACTAACAATAGCGGGAGTCGTCAACGCTGCAATCCTCCTTGTCGCAATCCCGCTCTTCCAGGGCACGGGGGTGAACGTGAACCTGACCGTGAATAGCTTTGTGGCCGGACTCAGCCAAATCTACGGCCCCCTGATCGGAGTTCTCTTCGCCCTCACACTTCTAGCTTCAGGCTTGACATCGTCAGCCCTTGGAACCATCGCCGGCCAGGTCATCATGGAGGGCCTTATCGGTAAGCGCTGGAATGTGTGGGCAAGAAGAGTGGTGACCAGATGCATCAATGTCTTTCCTACCACCATTGCCATACTCTTGGGACTGAGCCCGCTCGTCCTGCTTGTCTACAGCCAAGTCATCCTGAGTTTGATGATTCCTCTGCCGATGATTCCTCTTGTGTACTACACTTCGAAGACGAAGTTCATGGGGTCGCTTGTGAACCGGAGGGTCACCATAGTCCTCTCGCTGCTCACGGTGGCGATGATCATCTACTTCAACGGCTATCTGCTGACCACGCTGATCTAGGCAGATTGGCGGATTGATTGTTGGGTCGAGTCTGAGGCTGCCCTCTGCCTTCCTACTTCGCCCAGCTCGAACGGGAAGACTATCCACTCGGACACGTTTTCAAGATAGTAATCCGGCTCGGCTTTGCTCCACGGCTTCCTGAACAGGACCGCCGTCTCCAAGGACTTCGGCTTCTGGTCGTCGAGGTACCCTTTCATCAGGGCTAGCGTGTCTCCCTGATCCACCAGGTCGTCTACCAGGAGGATGTCCTTCCCTTCGACTTTTTCTGTCAGGGTCGAGAGGATTCTCGGAGTCGTCCGCTTTCCGATGTCGTCGTATGACTTGACGTTGATGAAATCAATCTTCACGTTGAGGTGATCCGAGACCACCATCGCCACAGGGATCCCGCCTCTCGCGATTCCCAGCACCAGGTCGTAGTGCTTGCCGTTTCCCCTCACCTTTTCTGCAAGAGCTTCGGTCAGATTCCCGTACTCAGACCAGTTGATGTACCTGAAGTTGGGCATCTGGGCTGCCCTTCAGTGGAATGTAGATAACTCTTCGATGCCGATTTGACGAGAAGGTGTGAAGATGTGGGCCGGGGCGGAATTGGACCGCCGACCATGGCGCGCCTCTGCGCTTCGCCGTGTAAGGGCTTGGCGGGAAGCTCCTGACGTCCTAACCAGGCTAGACGACCGGCCCAAGAGTCGCACGTGTCGGACATGTAATAAGCATTGGAGGATTGTGGCCAGGCGAATCAGATTTAACAGCCCCCTGAAGCCGAAGGGGGCAGGAGAGGTTTGGTCAAGAAGCCTACCGAAGTAGTCTCAGTAGAATCCAGACAAATCCTCGACTCGCGCGGAAACCCGACAGTCGAGACCGAAGTCAGGACTGGGTCCTCGGTGGGGACGGCAAGCGTCCCCTCGGGGGCGTCCACGGGCACGCACGAAGCCTTGGAACTCCGTGATGGGGACCCGAGGAGGTTCCATGGAAAGGGTGTATCCAAGGCAGTTTCGAATGTTAACAGAATCTTGGGCCCCAATCTGAAAGGAATCGACACCCTAAATCAGCGCGGCGTAGACCGGATCATGATCCGGCTCGACGGCACCCCCAACAAGGGGAGGCTGGGAGCCAACGCCATCCTCTCTGTGTCGATGGCCTCGGCCAGGGCAGCGTCAAACGCCAGAATGCTGAGCCTTTTCTCTCACTTGAAACCAGCGGACAGGTATACCCTCCCGGTGCCCATGATGAACGTGCTTAATGGGGGCGAACATGCGGGAAACGAGCTCGCAATTCAAGAGTTCCTTGTGGAGCCCATCGGAGCCAAGTCCTGCTCTGAAGGCATCAGGATGGGGGCGGAAGTGTACCAATCACTAAAGGTCGTGCTAACCTCGAAGTACGGAAGAAGCGCCATCAACGTAGGAGACGAAGGGGGATTCGCCCCTCCTTTGAAGATGACACGCGACGCCCTCGAGTCAATCAGACAAGGGGTGAAGAACGCGGGGTATGGGGAGAAGGAGGTCAGGACGGGAATGGACGCCGCTGCCTCGACGTTCTACGACGCGAAATCGGATTCGTACAGGTTGGATGGGAGAACTCTGAAGCCGGAAAAGCTTGAAGACTTCTATGCCTCACTGAAGGACGAATACGGTCTGTTGACACTCGAGGACCCTTTTCACGAAGAGGCCTTCGACTCGTTCGCATCGATCACGAGGAGGCTTGGTCGTAGCATGAAGGTCATAGGGGATGACCTCTATGTTACGAACGTCAAGAGAATTAGGAAGGGCATCGGTGTCAAGGCTACGAATGCCGTCCTCATCAAGCTGAATCAGATCGGAACTGTATCGGAGACGGAGGACGCGATTACTCTGACTCAGAGGGCCGGGTGGAGCGTCGCTGTGTCGCACCGCTCGGGCGAGACCGAGGACCCGTTCATCGCTCACCTGTCGACAGCATACGGCGCGGAGTTCATCAAGACAGGAGCACCTGCGAGGGGGGAGAGAATTGCGAAATATAACGAACTGCTCAGGATCGAAGAACAACTGGGTTCGAAGGCATCATACGCAGGGAGAAGGTTCTGACGAATCTGAGGCGCAGGGGGTGGGAAACTCGCCCACTTTCTCAGTGGGATTCGAACCCACGAGTCCCGTGAGAGACACAGGCTTAGCAAGCTTGCGCCCACCTGGCTGCGCCTTACCAGGCTCCCCGTCGAGGACTCTAGGCTACCCCTGCGCGAGAGCCGAGCCAATCTGAGACCAATAAAAACGTGAGCGGCGGTAGTTCCTCCGGAGTTCACCATCACTCTCCGCCCCCATCTCATTGGACGGGGAATCCCCCACGTAGACGAGGCAGCG
>DASPOK010000051.1:0-8891 GCA_035626075.1 Nitrososphaerales archaeon | reverse complement strand
AACAAATGTGACCGCGCTGGTGACTCTGCCTGACATCAGCAGCCCCGACAGGATAGTCTACGTCGTGATGTCGCTGATGGCCCAAGATGGTTCTGTTATGCAGGCTTCGGCCGGAGTCTACCCGAACAGTAGCGTCTGGATGGCATACTCCTGGTTCATTCCGAACGCTCTCTCCGTCCCCCTCACGTACCTTTGGTTGCTCAATTCCAGCGGCCCCCAGATGGTGCCGGGGGCCCAGGTCTCGATCTCGATTCTTCGGTCGGACGGGACGTGGGGACTGAAGATACTGGACATGGGGACGGGCGGCTCTGTGTTCCGCTCCTTTCCCGCCACTGTGTCGCCTTCGCTGATGGCGGGGGACCAGGAAGTCTTCGCCTTGGAGTCGTATTCGAGGGCGGAAGGGACGTTCCAGCGCATGGGCAACCTCACGCTGTCGAGTCTGAAGGTAGACGGACAGAAGGTGATCGGAGGGTTCTACACCTATGGTGACTGGCAACCCAACCACGAACCCTTGTTCGAGGTGGGAAGTGCAGGGACCAGCCCGCCCCCCTACGTCTCACTCGTGGAAGGCGTTGACGGGTCCTTTGTGTGGACCTACACAGCCGTATGGGCGACGCTGGGGTCGTGGTACCCCTGGGCCTTCGGCGTAGGGTCCCTCTCCTTGCTGCTCCTCGGCTCGATGTCCGTGGTCGTCCTCGTCTACGCGATGACACGGAGGCGGACGGACCAGAAAGGCAGGGCTTCGCTAGAGAGCTAGGCCAGGGCGGACTTTCGGAGCCCATTTTCAGGAATGCTGAAGTGAGCCGGGGTGAGGCTCTCCGCTGTCGCGAAGTCCGCTCGAATTTTGGGAATGCCGGGAATTATCGTCGTCTCGACACAGTCGAGAGGGAGGCCGACGCAACCATGGCCAAAAGCTCCCGGAGTTGGTGGGTGGGGTTACCGGTGGTAGTCCGCTGGCTGCGATTGCATGGCCAGTCGGGCAACCCTGGCGCCCTGATAGACAGCGCTGAAAGTCAGGCGTGAGAGCCGGCCAGACCCTCACGGGTAGACAGCTATCAGGGCTCTCAGCTGGGGCCTAGAAAGGCAAACCTGGTCGCCTCCCAGGGACTGTATGGTCAGCCGGCCACTCGCCTCCTCCATGGACCCGATTCTCTCTGTCAGAGGCGTCCCCCTGGTGGCTGCCAGAGAGTCGATGAGGTCGGAAAGCGCGTCAGGATCGGCCCACCTTGTCTTTTTCCCCATGCTGTCCAAGACCTCCCAGAGCAGGGGAGCCTCTTCCAAGGGGTCTCCGCCGGCCGGGAAGGTGGGAGGGAGACAGGCGCCACCCGAATCGAAGCTCGCTGCGCGCCTGACTACGCCTCTTCGGCATTCGAGGAGGAGGGCCCCGAAGACCCTTGAGGCCGACTCGGCCAGGTCCCCGGGAGGCAGCTTGGTCCTCGAGAGCTTGACGCCGAGGACGCCGGCGGCTGTCTCGGAATCAAGGGGGAGGAGCCCCGCAGCTACGAGGTGGGCAGCGAGCCTGAACTTGGAAAGGACTTCGAACTCAGCCTCCCGTCTGCATAATGACCGGGAAGCAGCGAGGACGTATGCCTTCCCAGTGCCCGTGAAGACCAGGAGCGTCCCTGTGAAGTCCGAGACCGCCCTGGGAAACGCTTCGGCGCTCGGCTTGAACTCGGCCACAGAGCACCACCAGAAGGGAAGGAACCTGAATCTCAATAGGACGGAGTTGCTTATCGGGACGACCTGGGCGAAGGGGAGAGAAGCCAGGAGTCTCGGCCAGAAGGTGACGGCTGCGCCCGCTGCCAGGAACAAAACAGGGGACAGGGTCCCACCTGATGCGAGGGCGATGCCCGCAAGAACGAGGAGGGCCCCGGCTAGGATGTATCTTGCCGAGACGTGGAACTGGTGTGGTGTCCCGGCCTCCGTATTCGATCTTCCTGGCCTGAAGGAGACAAGAAGGTAGAGGAAGCAGACCCCCGCTACTGGCCAGAGGCCAACAGCGAAGGACACAAGCGCTAGGAAGAACGCGAAGACCCTCAACGCCCAGCCCATCAGTGGAACCCTTCTTCGTCTATGTTCGCGAACCCGAACTTCGAGTACTCCTGCATGGCCGGATGGCGGGCGACCCAGAAGGCGCGGCCATCGTCCGTCCGCTGGTCCTCGTTATCTGCTTCGGCCTCCCCGTTGCGCTTGGCGGTACTCTTGGTCAGTTCGAGGGAGAACTTGGCCTCGTGGCCAAGGATGACTCCCCCGTACGGACGGCGATTCCAGGCCTTGATGGGGTCGATGGAGACGTGGCTTACAACGAGGACTGCGATCCCGAACTCGACGCAGAGCCTTTGGGCGTGTGACAGGATCATCGCTAGGCCCGCACTTCTGGCAGGGAGGTCTTGGGTGCTCGGGAAAGAGGACTTGAACGGGGCGGATATGGAATCGTACACGAGTAGCTTGGCGCCTGTATCGCGGATGAGCCCGTGGAGCACCGAGTCGTATGCAGGAGTCTGCCGGAGTCTTAGCTCGACCCGCCCCCCGCCGGACACCTCCTTGTTGGCATCGACGCCGTGCAGGTTGAGCAGGTCGATGACCTCCGGAATTTGGAGGATGAATACCGACGGTCCTTTGGTGGGGACGTCCACCGAGAAGGTCGGGCAGAGTATGTCCGCCATTGACCCCAGGTGGGAGTCGGTGTAAGAGACCCCCAGCCGGTCAAGGGTCGTTGCGATGGCGGTAAGAAGCTCTCCGCGGGTTGCCCCTCTTCTCTTTCCTGCGGGCTTGGTGATTCGTTGGAGCCTAAGGTCGATGGCAGCTATCTCCCTTCCGAACCGCCTGTTCATTCCGGCCTGTCTGTAGGGCAGCAGGTAACTGAAGTATGACTGTTCTGTGTCGAGGATAATCGCCGAATGCCCTCCCGCGACCACCGAGCAGGCGGCCTGGTGGGAGAAGATGCTCTTTCCAAGCGCCTTCTCCCCGAAAATCTGAGTGATTGTCCCTGCTGCAAGCCCTCCGTCGAGGAGGTCGTCAACTGCCTTGCACCGTGTGGGGATGCGCTCCATTAGTGCCTCAACTCGTCGAGAAGTCGCCTCCCCCTATCGGAGAGGGTGTAGGCGAAGACCTTCGGCCCGGAACCCGAGTCCTTTGGCTCGACTAAGAGACATCCTTGCTTCTCGAGGGCGGATAGGGCCGAGGCCACGTCCGCAGGGAGGAACTCGGGTGCGATGTATCGCGCGACGGATTCGGGGGTGCACAGAGGGAACCTGTCAACCTCTTCGAGAATGAGTCTTGTGAGGCCTGGGTTTGGACAACGGCTAGCCTTGCCCGAGGCGTAGTCGGCCGTCTTAGCGGGCACCCTGCGCGGTACGAAGGTTTGGCTGCGGTTGCTCCTTAGGTCGCTGAGAACGAAGAACCCTGAGAGGACGTTCCGCGGCCTGCCTTCATAGGAGTGCCATGCATCGCCGGAGCAGATACTGATCGGACACGACCGAAGCAGCAGTGGGTCTAGGAACTGTTGCTGACCGGAGGATACAACGGTGGTGGCCGGCCAGTCGAGCAAGTGAGTCAGGAGTCGGTTGGAATGGGCGAGACGAGGGGACGACTTGAAGAGACGGTGGGCTTCAGTAATGAGCAAGAGGTCGCAGGTGCGGCCCCCCGAATGGCTGACCGCGAGTAGCTTCGCCAGGAAGAGCACCGCCGAGAGTTCCGCTGCTTGAGGGTATGGAGCTCCGTGGAAGTCCACTATTACGTTGCCCTGGGCCAGGCGCCCGAAGTCTTCGTCTTCGACCGCATCGAAGAGGCGGAGGGCCCCTATCTTCCCGTTGAGTTTGTCCACGTAGAAGCCTCGGAAGCCTTCCACTTTTCCCACGATGTCACGGAGGGATACCGGGCTGAGGAGAGTGCCGTCTGACGCCACGACCTGCATTGCTGAGTTGATTATGGCTTCCTCCTCGGAGGAAAGGTCGAGGGCCAGTGTATAGGCCGCTGCCGCCAATTGGGAGTGCCAGGCTCCGGGCTCCTCCAGCCTGAAGGAATCGTAGAGGAAGGAACGGTAGTCGAATGTGTCTAGGTAGCCCGAGAGGCAGTTGGCGAGGGAGCCGTCGAGGTCGAACACCAATGGAGCGGCCCCTTCCTCCTTCGCAGAGAAAGCCACGAGCGCTGCGAGGTCTCTCGACTTCGACCCGAGAAGGACGACCTTGCTGGCAGGACCGCCGACATCCAAGGTCGCCCTCCCTCCGTCGCGGGAGTAGCCCATCCAGAGCCGCTGGACCGGAGACATAATGCGCGAGGACTGGCTTTGCTTATAGAGCGTTGCTGACATCAGGTAGTGACTTCACGTAACTCCAGGATGTCACCCGGGTCGGTGGCAGTTGCCAGTGCTCTCGAATGCCGCGGGGTCCTGTCATCCTGACGTTTCTGGGGTAGACGATTTCTGGCCTGGTGGATGGCCGCGCCATTGGAGCTGGCATCCGCTTCTCGGACTCACCTGGGACCTGCGCCCATTGGATTAGGGACTAGCCGACCCGGTGTCTCAAAGTGTCCGCCAGCAGTTCGACCATTGTCTTGTTCTCAGGCACGAGGGTCTGGAAGTAGATCTTCTGGACCCCGGAATCTAGGATTCCTCTTACCTGTTCCACGAAATCGTCCACGGTGCCGCAAGGGGCGTTCCGGGCGTGCAGTCGTTCAAGCAGCTCTGACGGTGAGTAGTTCTGGCCGAGCTTCGAAACCTGAATCTTCGCGCTGGCCTCCAGGTCTGACTGGTTCTTTCCTACCATGTAGGGAGTCATGAGAGAGACTTCGACCTGTCGTCCCTGGGCTGAGGCGTTGAGGACACCCCAGAGCTCTTGGTAGACCTCGACAGGGAGGTTGAAGAAGTTCCATTCGTCCGCCTTTGTCCCGGCAAGCCTCACCAGTGATTTCGTCCTCGCCCCGATGATCAGGTGGAGCGGGCCCTCTGGCCTTGGATAGCAGTCGGTGTGGGCCGAGAAGAATTTCCCGTCGTAGTCAACTCTTCCCTCCCTAGCCATGGCTGTGATGATGTCCAGGGCCTCCCGGAACTGGGCGAGCCTCCCCTTGAAATCGGGGAAGGGATAACCGTAGGCTCTGTACTCGGCTTCGTACCAGCCCGCCCCTATGGCGAGCTGGAGCCTTCCCTTGGAGTGAGAGTGAAGAGTGCAGGCCATTTTTGCAAGTAAGGCTGGGTTCCTAAAGCCGATGGGAGAAACAAGGGGGCCGAAGCTGATCCTCCGCGTCGCCTCCGCAATCACCCCGAGACTGGTCCAGCACTCAGGAGAGTCCATTCCCCTTTTGTCATTGGTAGGGATGACGTGGTCCGAGCGGAACACGTAGCCGAATCCAAGGTCTTCGGCCAGTTTCGCCGTCCCGACCAGTTGGCCCATGCTCAAGCCTAGCTGAGGCTCCAGCATTATTCCGCAGTCGTGGATCCTGGACGCCAAGAGTTGTGACCCGGACCAGGGGACGTCGCAGGTTCTTAATATCCATCCGCCAGGACGAAGTGAGTCCGTTACGGGAAGTCGACTCTGGTGGGAGGAGGGAGAGTGGCCGACTGCTGGAAGGACGGCGGCAGGAAGACCTCCATAAGGAAGACATGCCAGGTCCGAGCCGCTGCGGACTCGATGGTTGTGTGGCGCTCTTCAGAGGATAAATACCGCCTCCGGGATCATGACCATGTGCACAGGTCGCAGGTCGCTGGGGTCGTGATGATACTAGTTGGAGCCGCCATCCTTGTCCTGCTCGCTAGTTTCGTTGTGAGCCTGATCGTGGTGATATTGGAGATCCTGGCTGTGATAGTCGGAATATTCCTCGTGCTCGGCGGTATAGCCCTCCTGTTAGGCCACGGATGGTGGAGGCGGCGGGCATGGGAATGGGGGGCCCCGCCGGCCAGCACTTAGCCCCGAGTTTTCGTATCGCCTAAATAGAGACCCGCTCGCAGGGGCCTAAATGCCCGCCATTGTAGTGGAGGGATTGGAGAAGAGCTACGGCAGCCTTCGGGCGGTCGACAAGGTTTCATTTTCAGTGCAGGAAGGCGAGGTGTTCTCGCTGCTCGGGCCCAACGGCGCCGGGAAGACAACAACAATTGAGATTCTCGAGGGGTTGAGAGAGGCGGATGGTGGGACAGCCAAGGTCCTGGATATGGACCCTTGGACCAGAGGGTACGATCTGCATCAGAAGATAGGGGTAATTCCTCAGGGATTCAAGTTCCTCGATTACCCCACTCCGAGGGAGGCCATCGGATACTACGGGGCGCTCTTCAACAGGAAGGTGGACCCCGACGAGATGCTGCGCAGGGTGATTTTGGAAGACGCGGCCAACACATGGTTCCAGAACCTTTCGGGGGGGCAGAAGCAGAAGCTCGGCATGGCGCTCTCGTTGGTCAACGACCCCGAGCTTGTCTTCCTTGACGAGCCGACAACGGGGCTCGACCCCCAAGCCAGAAGAGCCGTCTGGGAGGTCATCAGGAAGCTCAAAGATGAAGGGAGGACGGTGATGCTGACGACCCACTACCTCGAAGAGGCCGAAGAACTCGCCGACAGAGTGGCGATAATGAACCATGGAAAAATCGTAGCCCTGGGGACGACGGAGCAGATAGAGTCGAGGTACGGGTCGGGCCAGAAGATGATTGTAAAGGCTGGAGACGCCCTGCTGAAGTTCCTGAAGGAGAACACCCGGCTGGAGGTCGCTTCGGGCCGAGGCACGGTGACCATCGTGCTCAGGGACAAGGAGGACGCCATGGTGGCGCTGGGAGCCATCGAGGAGTCCGGGGCCGAATGGGGAGACCTGACGGTAAGGAAGGACAGTCTGGAGGACGTCTTCCTGAGACTGGTAGGAGAAGAAGGGAACACTCAGAAGGAGGGCGAGTAGGACGGCGTTCAGCCCTAGGAGGTTGACCGCTGAACTACGCGTCTACGCCAGGAGCAACCTGCGAAGCAGGGAGGGGTTCTTCTTCACTCTGATCTTCCCCATCATCCTCGTCTTGCTGTTCGGAGCGATATTCGGTGGAGGGAGCTCAGGGCCCGTCACAGTCTACGTCCAGAACCACGATTCCGGGTTTCAGGGAATCAACGTGGGCTCGCTGTTCATCATGGCATTGAATCAGACCTATGCCGAGTCGGTCAACAGTACCTACACTGCGACACACAACGTCACCGCGGCCATCAGGCTTGTCAGCGTTCCTCTGGACCAGAACCTGACACAGTACCTCTCGTCTCACTCTGCTACGGACGGAATCAGCATTCCTGCCGACTTCAGCCAAGCATACCTCTCCGACCGCCCGGTGAATGTCACGGTGTACGGCAATCCCGCCTCGACGACAAGCGCCATCGTATCCGGCATCACGAGGGAGTTCATCAACCACTTCAATTCCGTCGGGGCGACGGGGGTTCACTCGGTGGGAGTGGCGTCCGCGGTGGCCGTTTCGTCGTCGTACAAGTACATCGACTTCCTCATTCCTGGGCTGATAGGCTTCTCGGCTCTCACGAGCCCAATGTTTGCCATGGTCAACATAAGCTCGACTTACAGGAGGGACAAGGTGTTCAAGCTTCTGTCGCTCACCCCGCTGACCAAGACTGAGTGGCTTCTTTCGAAGATAATCTGGTACATAGGCACGACGGCGGTGTCCTTCGTGCTGATGTCCCTGGTCGGAATCTACGTCTACGGGGCGCACATCGCTTTCAACTGGGGGATCGCCATGTTCCTGGTGGTCGGACCCTTCTTCTTCGTCTCGCTCGGGATGCTCGTAGGGACCATTTCCAACAGCCCCGAATCGGCCGCCGTCGTAGGAAACCTGGTCACATTCCCCATGATGTTCCTTTCGGGGACCTTCTACCCCGTGCAAGCGATGCCGATGTACCTTCAGACGATTGCCCACGTTCTCCCGCTGTACTATCTCATCGACGGTCTGACCAACGTTATGATTTACGGCAACCTCTCGCCCGCGTACTTTGACGTTGGACTTCTCCTCGTGATCTCCGTAATCACCTTCGCTCTTGCGGTCAGGTTCTTCCGCTGGCGCGAGGACTGAGGTTCCCGTTTATCTTATACCCCGTAGCCTGGCTTAGAGCCTGCGGTTGAAGAAGCGGGAGACGATTGTGATCCAGATGGAGATACTCGCTTCGCTTTTCGCGTCTCCGAAGGTGGTCACGCGGCTAGCTCAGTCGTGCAACGTGAACCTGGCCAGGATGGGAAGCTACTCCGGACCCATGCTCGTCAAGGGGCTCATAAAGAAGGAGACTCGGGACGGGCAGGAGGTCTACAGCATCACTGAGGGCGGATACCAGCTGTACAAGGACTGGCTCGAGGTATGGAGGAGGTTGTCCCTCTAGTTACTAGTCGTCAGCAGGGCTTTTATGTTGAAATCAGGAGTCAGTTCTTGTTGAGCGATGGGAGGGAGAAAGAGGCGCAGATAATTGACGCCCATCAGGACCTTGTCAGACACATCGAGCAGGGAGCGGGGAGAATCAGGCTGCTCTCGATTCTCACGCTGATTGTCTCAGCGTTCCTCGCGGTGTCCTACATCTCACAGCTTATCCTGCCACTCGCGGGGACGAAGACCGTGACCGTGAACCTGTCGGACCCCTCAAATGTGGCAGTCGAGCTGGTGGTACTCGCCCTGGCCGTTGTCTGGCTGTACGTTGGGGCGAGCGACCTGAGGTTCTCCTGGAGAATGAAGGGACAGATAGAGGCCGCCAGGACGAAAGAGAAGGCGATTCAGGACAGAATCTCGTAGTGGAGCCTAGCCCGAGGGTCCGAACCGGGGGGTCGTCTTCTGCCACTCGCCCAGCTCCTGCATCATCCTGACGACCTCAGGGTCACCGTTCTGCATGAGGGCGACATAGCCCGCCAGATCGGCATCGTCGAGAGGTTCGGTCAGCCTCGGAAGC
>DASPOK010000050.1:0-10391 GCA_035626075.1 Nitrososphaerales archaeon | reverse complement strand
GAGAAGCAGAGAAGGGCGATTGACAAGGTCCTCCCTGCGAAAGGAGGGAAGAGGATGTACGTGCAGCTGCTGGGCTCGCCAACTCCCCCCATAGTGGTTGAGTTGGCCCAGCCACTGAGGATGAGCATCATGTCCGAGAAGGAAGCGCGAGAGCAGGGGATAAGGGGGATAAGATTGACCTGCGACGACGCCCTGCTCGCGGCAGGCGGTCTGACCGCGGGCGGGATGCTGAAGCTACTCTGGCGTCTCAAGGGGCAGCTCTTTACCATGCTACGGATATCTTGGACGTTCTTGCCCTTGCTCCGGCTGGGACGCTCTGAAATGAAGGACATGCAGGATAAACTGAACGCGAAGACTGCGCCTCTGCTCGGACTACTCGGGATGTGACTGCGGTAGGCAATCCAGGGAATGCTAGCAATAAGCTCAGAATGGACTCCACCTGACAGACGGAGCTTGAATATGGCTGTTTCGAGCCACGCGCATGCGCGACCCCTAGGATCCTTGGATGTCCCTCAAGGTATCCCCTTGCTAGCAGACATAGGGAGATTTGCCACACGAGGACACAAGAAGGAACACGGCATAGTCGACAGAGTTGCTGAAATTGCCGTAGTCGTTGACATACTCGATGAGCATCCCCGCCCTGGGCTGGTGTTGCGAGAGCACTAGCGTGAAGATGGAATCCCCAATGACATCGCCTGCAGTCTCGATGGTTCCATCGGGGAATGTCATGTTGAAGCGGATCGCCCCCGCAGTTACGGTCGTCGAACTACTGTTGGAGCCTGGGCAGTCTCGATAGGCGGGCGGACACATGGTCTCGAACTTCACCCCGTCAAATGTGACAGACCCGTTAAGGAAGTAACTGTATCCAGGCAATCCAATCACGATATCTTTCGACACATCATCCGCCCAGTAGTAGGTCCTGCTCACATTCAGCAGAGAAACGTCACCATGCAAGACGGCGCTGATGGCCGAGGCGTGCTCGGTCGTGACAGCGGTTGTGGTAGTGGTTGAAACTGAGGTGTTGACACGCTCGTTCGAGGTTCCAAGGAGATACCCTGTTCCGGCGCCTGCTACGAGGACTATTGCCAACAGCGCTATTGCGATTTCGCCTCTCATTGAGGTCAATTGAGCGCTGGAAAGGATTGATTTACGCCTAATGACGAGAACAGTCGGGCAAGTCAGCACATCGTCGCCATATGGCGCCGTCGTCGAGGTTCGCCAGCTTTGCCAGCTACATGCACAGCACGAGCTGGGACGTGGTTTGCCTGCGCTAGGCGACTTTTCTCAGTCTTAGACGGATCCTCTTTCTACACTGAAAGCGATTCTTACAAGGGCCCGGTACTCAACAATCCTATTCTTTTGCACTTTAGCTGTGTATTGCACGACATGAACACTCGTGATGTTTCTGATTGTTTCTCCTGCTTCCTTTACTGCGTTTCTAACTGCTTCTTCCCAGCCCTTGGGCGAACTTCCTACCAGTTCGATTATTTTCTTGACTGTCATTCTGACTTCTCACCCCCGCCGCGTTCGGGACCATGTGTCTACTAAGCCTTCGAGAAATGGTCAGTATCAATGGTCCAGGGCACAATCTACGTGGGTCGCCCGCCGAGGCTCGGGTTCAATCCGTGATTACCTCCACCTGAACTGGCAAACCGTCCTTGGGCGTCCGAAAAGGTTCGCAAATGTCAAGACCTTGACAAGAAGCGACAAGCCGGACGACGTCGTTCGAGTGATGCTGACCGAGGGGTGGCAAGACATTACCTGAATGCTTTATCGAGTCTGCGGACACATGCCCTTGGCTCGATACCACTCCAGAGTCTCCTTCAGCCCTTCCTTCAGCCCCATGGTAGGCCCGTATCCGAGTTCCTTTGCCGCTTTGGCCGAGGAGAATGACCTGTCGCTGGTCACGGCGTCCACGGTGTTCAGGTGCCACATGAAAGCTGACCTGCCGGCGATGGCGTTGAAGGCCTCGACGGGGGCGATCATCCCCTTTGCCAGGGCCTTGGGGACGGAAACTCTGGGAGGCCTCCTCCCACAGAGCTCGGCCATCATCGAGTACAATTCCATGTAGGAGACGGCACGGTCGTCGCTCACCAGGTATGTCTGCCCTACGGAAGCCTTAGGATTGGCCAGCACCAGAACGAATGCCCTAGCCGCGTCCTTGGCATGCACGAACTGAACGAGGTTCCTCCCTCCGCCTACCAGGAACCTCGTCGCCAGAGAGTTCTTCGCGAACGAAACGATGAACCAGAAGGCGACGTCGTTTACGTTGCCGGGCCCGTAGATGCCTGAAGGGCGGATAATGGTCCACTCCATCCCCTGCGCTGACGACTCCCTGACCACCCGTTCCGCGTCCACCTTCGAACGGCCGTATTCGTTCGAGGGCTTGAGAGGGGTGTTCTCGTCCGCTGGAGGGGACTCCACGGGGCCTATGGCTTCGGTGCTGCTGCAGTAAATGAACCTCCTGACTCCGTTCGCCAGGCAAGCCTGGATCAGGGAACGGGTCCCATTTACTGTCACCTTTTCGTAGAGCTCCTTCTTCCCGAAGAAGGTGTAGTAGGCGGCGAGGTGGACCACCGCGTCCATACCCTTCGTCGCTTCCGCCAGACTTGCCTCGTCGGTGATGTCTGCTACTCTTGTCTCCAAGGTCTTTTCCAGGTCGGGGTTCAGCTTCCTGTTGTGAACCATGCCGATTACCTCGTAGCCTCGACTCGAAAGCTCGGGCACCACGTATGCACCCAGAAAGCCCGTGGCTCCGGTGACCAACACCTTCATGGTGTTCATTCCGGCTGTACCGGCATCTCCTGGCGGTGCATGACGCAGGTAAGGGCCACGGCTAGGTAGACGCCTTCGAAAGGCTCCACGGAGCTCCTCGTGCACATATCTGTGACAGGAGTCACCTTCCTGGTCGGAACAGGACAATCTCGTGTAGAGCAGTTCCCTTTTCCTTGTTCGTAATCCCGTCGCGAATCACGTCTATCTCGAAATCTGATTCGAGCCTGAAGTATCCCGGGCGTAGGTGCAGCAAGTGTTTTGCGATTAGCCTGAGCGGCACACTGAAGTTATCGAGCATGTCCTGACTCTCAAGAATCTTTCTCACATCGAGGCCTATCTCGAGCTCGTTCGGGACCGAGATCGTGATCCTCCTGGGGTATCTGTGCTTGGCCTTTGGGTCGTACTCGTAGTTCTCCTCCCCGAATTCGAACTCCCCTGTGCTGAGCATTACCTCTCTCCCGTCGGCCATCATCAAGACCTTGACCGCATGGTTATCCACTTTGTCATTGCACTGGATGAAAGCATAGGACACTGTGTAGTGCTGCGAATAGATTCGTCCCCACATCCAGTAGTCGATGATGCTCTGGAAAGGGAAATCTAACCAGTTGTGATCGTGATAGCCAACGCCCTTGACCTGCAAGACGCGGTCCCTGTCGACGATAATTCCTTCAACCAAGGCTCTTGCGAAGGGGACCACCCAGGCAAAGGTGCCCTTCTTCCCGAACTGAGAAACACCGGTTCCTGGTTTCCAGCCGTTCACTTCGGCCTTGAAAATCAGATGGCAGCCTAGGTCCTTCTCCTTCACTTGGACCTCGTAGGTGGGCAGTTCCCCGGGTGATTGCTTGGCCTTCAGGTAGTTCTCTCCGATCTTGACGTCCGCACCTGTACGGGAGGCGATGAAGTCCGATCTGCTGCATGGTACGAATTTCTGTGTCTTCCTACCGTCAGGTCTGAGGAGGACGATCTCGATGCCGGGCTTTCCTCCTTTGCCCGGGTTGGGATTGGCAGCGTAGAAGAATACGACGATGGTTTGGCCGGTTTCCATGTGCGCGTCGAAGTACCACCACTCGTAGGTCCCTTTCCTGCGCGTGTCGATGTGCATCCCATCTTCTTCGGGGACGAGGGGTGTTACGACCGCGTCACGTCTGCCCGGTCCGGTCCACCCTTCTTTGACCAAGGCTCCGCCCATGTCGTCAGCCTTCCCCTGGCTCGGCGTAGAAGAAGGGATCCGACGCGGTATTCGGATCCAATGCCTTCTTTATCTTACTCATGTATTTTGGATAATCGCGGCAAGCTGGGCCGAAGCGCTTGTTCATTTCACAACCGAACGCAGCGATCGGGATCCCCATGGCCTCCTCGATTGCTGCTTTGCATCCGTCCTCGATGATCTCCCCGGAGGCTCTTGCCCCCTCGGGATCTCCAGAAGCGTAAAGGAAGATGCCTTCCATGTATCCGAGGTGTGAGTTTTCGAAGGTGCCGCCACATCCCAAATCACCGCCATCGTCTAGGAATGTCCCCCTTTCGATATACTTCCTCTTCGCCCGGGCGACCCATTCCGATTGCTTGATGCCCATGTCCCAAGTGTCGAACGAGCCCAACATGGTCGACATCCCCTGAGAAGGACGGAAGGTCGCCTGTGTGTTGACTGCGTTCCTGATCAACAGCCAGAACAACCGGGAGTCCAGCTGTAACTTCTGACGCTTTCCCAGCGGGATGCCGTTAATCACGTCCTGGAGGCGGGGGAAGCGGCGCAGGATCGTGAACGGGTCCTTGACGTGCTTCAACATAGGCTTCATGATACGGAACATTCGTGGCGTCATTTTGATGTTCATGGGCACTTTTACGCCACCCGTCTCCCGCATTATTTGCTTCATCGCGGCCATTTTCCACTTGAATTCGCCATTCGAGTAGCCGATCACTGCGTTAACCAGCACATGGTGCATTGATTTGTCAAAGAAACCGCTTTCCATCGCGACCTTCAGCTCTTCGTTATTCTCGGTCATTCCCAGAGCGGAGAAGAACAGTGGCGTACGGAAGCAAGCGAACTCTATCTCGGCCTCGCCGAGCTTGTAGCCAGCATCTGCCATGGCCTCCGCGGTGGGGAATGCATGCACGTTCATCGTCATTCTCTCGGGCAGTTCACCAAGAACGTATACCGGGGATTTTCCGTGGACCTCCCATTGTGCGGGTCCGTTCCACTTGTACAGCTTCACCGCACACTTCGTGAACACGCCGAGCCCTCCGAAGGTCCCCTGAAAACCACGCATGATGCCGCGCAGCGAGGGCCCCGGGCCGTCGGCGGTGAACCAACCTGCGCCGACACCGCCGCTGCCAAGAGTCAGGACCTCGCCGGTAGGCAGTACCCACTCCACGCCGAGCAGATTACGACCGCTGTAGCTGGTCGCTGGTCCGCTCGAACCGTATCCCCATGCGGCCGCGGTGGACGCCAAAATGGAGTGATTGGAACCTGAGGAAATCGTGTGAACCGTCAGCCCCAGCTTGAAGACCTCTGTCTGCAGGTCGATGGCGCGGACATAGGGTTCCACGATTGCGACTTGGTTCTTGGCATCAACGTCGATGATTCTGTTCATGCGCTTGAGGTCGAGGATTATCACCTGGTCCCTTGAAGCAGCGCAGACAGCGTGGAACCCTGTCGAGAGCGGTTTGGCCATGAGGTGACTCTTGTTGCAGAACCGCATGACCTCCTGAATCTCCTGCGTGCTCTCGGGCAGCACGACGGCGACTGGACGGGGGAGCCATTTCGACCCGTCTTTCACAACGGTCTCCGGATTCAGGTAGAACGAATACGTGTCCAGCATGCAGGGGGAGGTCGACACCCACTCCTGGCCGACAATTCCCTGAAGCCCTCTGGTCTCTTCCTCTGTGATCAAAGACAGCGCCCTCCTTGCAGTTCCGGTCTCCACGGAGTGGTCATGTCACAGCTCCCACTTGCCCCGGTTCAGCACCCTTTGAGGGTCGAATATCCCCTTCATCTTCTTCAGCACCTCGTAGCTCAATGGGTTTTGCCCGAACACCACCTCGCTCGCTGATCCGTACGGCCTGCTGAAAAACGCCCCCTTCTCGGCAAGTTTCCTCACCGCTTCCCTCTCAAGCCCGCGCATCAGCTCGACCTCGCTTGGGGTCCCCGGGTCGAAAGGGCGCATGAGCTCCACGTGGCAGGCATGATTCTGAACGACGGGTTGCAGGTAGACTCCGACAGACTCCCTCTCAACGGCACTTTCTTGGGCAAGATCGAAGAAGGCATCTATGAGTCCCGGCGCCCTATCAAGGGTCGTCAGGAAGAACAGAGAGAGGCAGTGTCCTTTCAGACGGTGACGCCAATCAGTTTCGCCGCACGTACGCGTCGCCATATCCAGGAGAACCCGGGCTTGGATACCTCCCTGGGATGTAGCCATGGTGAGCTTGTTCCTGTTGGCGATGGATTCTATGTCCTTGCGCTGATATTCGACCCTCGACTCGGGCATCCTTTCAAAGCCCGCGACGTTCACCAGACAGACATAGCCCGGAAGTGAGCTCCGTATCGCATCGAATTGCCCTCCGCCCTGGGCGCTCACCAGCATGGCCGCCCCGGTGCGATTCAGAACAAAGGATTGCTCTCCTAACCATTGCCTCTGGACGTCATAGATGAATGGAACCAAGGCCGGGAGCGAATCTGCACCGAGGAGGAAAGGATGCTCGAGAGCCGGTTTGAGCTCCGTGCGCATCGTAATCCACGTCACCACGCCCATGGTGCCCTGGGAACCCTGGATGACGCGGTGAAAGTCTGTCTGAGATGGGCCTTGAGAGGATTTCTGGGCACCACCCACAGCACGCTGCTGTTCGAGAGTGCCGGGGCCTCCTGCCGCGCCGGTACGGAACATCTCTCCGTTCCCGAAGACGAACTCCGTGCTCCCCACCGGGTCACTGATGTCCCACTGTCTGTTTGGCCATGTTGTGGGCTCCCGGTCCATCACCGACGCGACCACGCTCTTGTCGATGCGAGGCGAGAGCGGCATCGGAACGGTCATTCCGTACGGCTCGAGGGACCTAAGCAATTCTCCGTAGGTGACGCCGGGCTCGACTAGGCAGACTCGGTTTCGCCTGTTGATCCAGGGAATCCGCCTCCAACGTGACAGATCTATCATGATGTTCTCTTCTTTTGCGGCAAATCCACCCTTGCCGTGGACGCCGCCGGATGAGGACACCGTCAGGTTCAGACCGATTTCGTTGGCAAGCCGCAGCAATCCCTGTAGTTCTTCCGCATCGGAGGGGCGGAGTACGTAGGAGGGCTTCACCGACGAGTCCATGATGGGATTAGATTGCTGAAAAGTACCGATGTCCGCGGGGTCACTGCTGACGGTGCCCTCGCGCAAGACGGAGCGCAGGCGCCCTTCAAGCTCAGGACGCGGGGTCACATTCGCACACCTCGGTCGATTTCCGCGGCCTCGTAAACAAGGTCAATGATATCAACAACCGGAAGTAGCGGTTTGTCCAAGGATTGTTGGCTCTTTGACAGGTTCGCTCTGCAGTGGTGGCATGCCGTGACCAGACACTCCGCTCCCACATCCACCGCCTCTCCCAGACGGTCAAGAGCCGCCGAGCGCGCCAGGTCCGGATAGGCGAGGGGGACCCCGCCGCCTCCTCCACAGCAATACGAGTATTCACGAATACGATACATCTCGACGAATTCGATCCCTTTGATCGCACGTAGAATCTTGCGCGGCGGGTCATAGACGCCATTCACCCCCCGGTTGATCTCCTTGGGGGGTTCGGTGTATGTCATGCAACCCCGGGCGACCTTCTGCTCACCTTTCCATGTAAGGGGCGGTTCGCTCTGACGCCCAAGGTAACATGGGTCGTGATAGGTCACCTTTCTCCTGACAGGACTACGTAGGCGGAGGCGGTTGTCAGCTATCAACTGCGCCAAGAACTCGGTGATGTGCAGGACCTTGGCCCTGGGCGCCCTGGCATACTCGGGATATTTGGAACGTAGTGCTCCCAGGCAAGACCCGGAGAGGACAACGACCGTCTCGACCCCCGTGTCGTCGAGCATGTCCACCAGAGAATTTGCTGTGTTCGCAAAAACGCTTCTATGTCCTGTCCAGTAAGCTGGCAGCCCGCAGCACGTTTCATTCTCTTGCAGGATCCCGAAATCTACCTTCGCTCGCTTCAGCAAGAGGGCGCACTTTCGGGCGACTTCCGCGGCTGCCGGGTCGCAGCGCATGCAACCCGTGAATAGGAGAATCGGCGCTTTCTGGTTCGGCAGCATCTTCAATCCCAGGTCTCGTGCCCAACTCGAATCCTGAACCCCTGTCTTTCCTTCTGGGTTCCCGTATTCTTGGAGATTCTTTATCATGGCCCGATGGGCGGGCAAAGCAAATCCTTCTTCCACAATGTGCTCTCTGAGAGCCATGTTCACCGCGTGGCGCTCCGCGTCCATGATGAATTTGCAAGAAACATCACAGAGTCCGCATGCAGTGCAGGCAAACGTGATGTCAGCAAGCGCCTGATCGACCTGAATGCGGCCATTGACCAACGAGAGTGCCATGATGCTCTTGCCCGACCCTGAGTACCCATGGAAGTGGTAAAGGTGGCTGGCTGGGCAACCGTCAGCATATTTCGGGTTCAGTACCGTGGGTAGTGGTACCATTTTGCACAGTGAACATCTGATGCACTTCTGCATCTCCGGTTCCAGATCTCTGAGTCTAGACAATGACGTTGCGTTGCACTCTCCTCAATTGTCGCTGGCGCACGGAATGGTGACGTTGCCGTATTTTATTCCGGAAGAAGATTCTCAATTGCGAGAACTGCCCTGGTTGTCGAGATTCGGAGCGATCAAGCAAGTGACGCTATAGAAAAGGCCGAGAGAATACCGTCCGCGACTGTGCCAGTACCGATGGTTTAGCCTTATAAGACGAGGGCCAAAGACCTCGGCTGCGCATGGCCGGCGTAACCACCTGGGTAAGGCAGGCCACGGGAGTCGTCCGGGGAGTCAATCCGTGGACGATGTTCTGGGCGAACATGGGCGAAATCGGTTTTGGTGGGGGCTTCCTGTTTCTCAACATCATATTTGCGTCTTTCATCAGCTCGATACCCGGCGGGTCGAACCCCTCGGAACTAGTTCCCGCCGTGGGGCTATTCACAGTCGCAGTCATGTTCGAGGCTTACATCTTCTACCACATCACCCACACGGTCGCGAGGACGAGTGGGGACTACGTCTGGCTCAGCAGGACCATCAGTCCTTCGTGGGCAGGGTTCCTGATGCTTGGTTTTGTCTTTACAGGGATTCCGTTCATAGCGGTCGACCTCTTCTTCATGTTCTCGACGATGGCGCCGTCTTTCACGATTTTAGGGCAGGTGACCAACAACCCAGCTCTTACATCAGGTGCCACCGCCCTGAATTTCTACGGGGGGAGCTTCAACGCGCCGGAAGCCATAGCGATAGGCGTGTTGATCATAGCGATCATAACCGCCATAGACATCGTAAGGCCTTCGCTCGGATTCAAGGTCCTCGCAGGATTTGTGGCGTTAGGCACACTCGCCGCTCTTGCGATGGCGATACTCTTCCTCGCGTCCGGGCCCTCGGGCGTGCAGTCTTCGCTGAACTCCTACATGGGCACCTACGGGCTGTATTACTTCAACGGGACGGGATATAGCGCGGCCTCTAACATGACCACGCTCAGCACTAATCCATTCCTTGGCGGCGGCACACCCTCGTTCACCTGGTTCGGAGTGTTTCTCCTTCTTCCCTTCGTGGGAATTTACATGCCATGGATAAACAACGTGGCCGCGTTCGGGGGTGAACTGAAGAGCATAAAGAAGTCCGCAATGTATGCGACATTACTGGCCGCGCTCGTGAGCGGAGTCCTTCTGATGGTCTTCTCTCAGTTGTACATCTCTTACGTCGGAGGCTCGGCCATTACCTACGGGCTGTCCCAGACTTCCTCAACTATGCTTGGTGTGGCGACCATGGTGGCTGGAAACAACCCGGTTCTGGGTTGGTTCATGAACCTCGGGTTCTCACTTTGGTTCCTTGCTTCCATTGCCCAGACAATCCTCGTGATATCAAGGTACTTGCTCGGGATGGGGTTCGACAGATTCATCCCCACCTGGTTCGCGAGTGTCAATGACAGGTTCCACTCACCCATTAACGGGCTTGTCTTTCCGGCGGTCATCTCCGCAATCATCACAGCATTTGTGATGTACTATTCGTTCATTTCCGCATTCACAACGACGGCCCTGGGGACGTTGTACTTCGCGGGTATTGGGCTTACTGTAATAATCTACGCCTACAGGAAAAGAGCCGACCTAAAGATGACAGCGTCAGCCCTGATCCTATCGGGAGTCGTAGTCCTGATATTCTTCGCAGTCCTGACGGTTGAGTTCTTCGCCTACCCGTACTTCGGGGTAAGCCTCAACAACCTAGGGGCGGCGATTGCGACGGGCGTCAGCTACACCACCCCAACGGGCGTTGCGCAGCCCTATGGCGGCCTGCCTTGGCTCATCATAATATTCGGCTTCTGGATTGTGGGCGCCCTATGGTTCTCCTACAGAAAGTGGTACTACAAGGGCAAGGGCATCGACCTGTCGGCTACTTACAGAGAAATTCCTCCAGA
>DASPOK010000049.1:0-6191 GCA_035626075.1 Nitrososphaerales archaeon | reverse complement strand
GATTTGCTTGAGCGACTCCCCCGCCTGGTACCTGGCGATCCATACATTCACCATCTGCTCCTTAACCTCCCTCAGGTGGTCTGCACAACCTCTTCGCTTGATCCCGTTCTTCTTCAGCTGGTAGAGTGCAGTCGACTCAGCGACCTTCGGGTTCTTGTATTTCAGGCCGTAGACCTTCGCTATCTTCGCGGCAGAAAGCCTCTCGACAAGATACAGCCTCTCCAGGTCTTCCTTCTTCGGGGGCCAGACGAGGGCGTCGGCCAACGACCCAGAAGCTTGGCAGGCTACTTAACGACCAACCTAGGGGACGGAGGTCGACCTCTCCCCCCTCCTGAAGAGGTAGACGCCCGCGACTATCAGCCCTCCGCCTAGGAGCTGGGCGGGCGTTATCTGCTCTCCCAGCACGACCAGGGCTAGCGCCGCTCCGAGGACCGTCGAGACCGAGTAGGTGAGTATCATCTTTATCGCTCCCAGCCTCTGCAGAGCCGCGAGGAAGAGGTACGTCGTCCCCGCAAATGCGAGGACGAGCAGGGCGAAGACGACGGCATCATGGGCCGATAGGGTCAGGAACTGTCCCGTCGATACGGCGAACCCAGCCACCAGAACTCCTCCTATCGTGTTCCTATACCTGCTGAGCATCGGGACAGCGAACCTCCGCGAGATGGCGACGATGATGTTGTTCTCGAGCCCCCAGGCCAAGGTCGCCCCCAGAATCAGGAGGTTCCCCATCAGCCCTTGAAAGAACTGGACCCGCGCCAGGTCCAGGTCGGTGGACACGATGAGTATCCCGGCGACGATGACGAGCCCCATGGTTGCCTGGAACCTTGACAGCCTCTCCCCGAGCGCAAACACCGCGATCAGGGTGGTGAACAGTATCTCTCCGTTGGCGAGCAACGACGCATTGACCACCGTTGTTTCATCGATACCAGTGGCCCACATGACAGTAGCTAGGGCGCCACCGAGCACTCCTATCAGCAGGAGGAATGGAAAGCTCTGCCGGGTCGGGTTCATCTTCGGCTTGTAGAAGAACAGGGCGAAACCAGAGAGGAGCAGACCTGGCCCGGCAATTGACGCCGGGGTGTTATGGGCCAGGAGGATCTTGAATAGTGTGGGGATCGCGCCTCCCCCGACCGCCCCTAGAAGCGCATAGAGATATCCTCGCGACGTGCTCCGGCCTGGGTCGCCTTTCCCCAAGTTCTATCTCGCATCTAGGCCGATAATGTGGGGAATTAACTATGCAGACTCGGCGCCCGGGCCAAGACCTCGACGGTTGCACGTTCAGGCGCTGAAGGCCTATATTTCCCTCTTGAAGGGGTCGATTCATGTCCTCAGACGCGGACATTCTGGCAGAGCTGCAGAAGATTAGAGAGCTCCTGACTCCGAAGCCCGCGCCCCCGGCGCCTCCTGCGCCCAAAGGCATCTCAGCCGAGTTCAAAGCCTTCCTCTCCACATACAAGGTCCTAGGTCTCGCAGTGGCCTTCATCCTCGGCTTATACCTCGGCGCCCTTGTCAAAGCACTTGTCCAGGACCTGATACTTCCAGTCATAGGGATCCCCCTGAGCAGCGTTGGGAACCTCTCAACTTACTCGGTAATCTTCGACAATCAGACATTCAACTTCGGTGACTTCCTAATCGCCGTAATCACCTTCATCATCGTCGCATTCGTCATCTTCCTCATCGTCAAGATCGCCAAGCGGTACAAGATCGACTGAGCGGAGCTCTCTCCTCCTTTTTCTGTCGTCGTGAAGTAGTGCATTTCCTTAAGCAGAAAGTCAATCGTTCTTGCCACAGTCAGTATTGTCCGCTCCCGCCACCATCACGTCGGATATCACGATGAGCAGCAAGTTCGAAAAAGGATGGAAGGCTCAGGAGAAGGAGTCTTTCGGGAAGCAGGTCCGCGAAACCATCCGCGGCCCGCAGCCGATGCGTCCTCAGATCCAGAAGGCGACCCAGCAGCTCACTGGGGAAATCAACCGGCTGGACCAGGCGATGAACCGGCTGAAGCAACGCGAAACCTCCATCTTCAAGAAGGCAGTGACATCAGTCCAGGCACACGACCAAGAATCCAGCAAGGCGTACTCGAACGAGCTCGCCGAAGTCCGCAAGATGGAGAAGATCGTCACCCAGTCCAAAATCGCACTAGAACAGATCACGACTAGACTGCAGACTGTCACGGACATTGGAGACTTCGCGGCGACGATTTCCCCCGCCATAGCGGTGATAAAGAACGTACGCACGACCCTCGGCGAAGCAATGCCCGACGCGCAGGGGGCACTCGGGGAGATCGGAGCCCAGCTCAACTCAATCATGGTGGACGTCGGCCAGATAACTGGCACGACATTCTACCAGGCTGAGAGCAGCGAAGAGGCGAACAAGATCTTGGCCGAGGCATCGGCGATCGCGGAGAAGCGGATGGCCGAGTCCCTGCCTGAAGTACCAAACACGACGAGCCAGTCCATCTTCACAAGCGAATAGGCAAACCCCAGGCAGCTCGGCTCGGGCCGGGCGGCCTTTCTTTCTGTTTTCACCCTGCAGGAGCGGAAGTGCTCCACAGGAGCTCCAGGAACTGCTTGAAATGGCTGGCCACCGCGGGGCTGTCGACCCATCCGCAGGCAGAGTGGTCTGGGAGCCCGATCAGGGCGACCTTGTCGTCCACGAGCAGGTCGAACGCCACTTGGTTCCCAGTCCTGATCTCGACTCCCGGGGGCAGGAGCCCCATCGCTCCTTCGTCGCAGATGGCCCTGACCTTCAGCCCCCTTTCGGTCGCCTCCAGGAGCAATTCCATTATTTTCGCGTCTTCGAGGCCCACCGCAGGGGCCACCACTACAACGCTCTCCCGGGCGCTTCTCAGCATCTCGTAGACCTTGGCAAGCACCTTGTCGCTTCCTCTCAGGGTGTAGACGAGCTCTGCTTCTTCGGTGGGTTCTGACCTGTAAACCCTCTGAAGCTCCTTGAAGGCGTCCTCGAGCCTCGTGGAAAGCGCGGCCTTAACACTCGTGGGGTTCTTCGCTCGGTAGGTGACAGGCTTCTTCACGACCCGCTCGACCCATCCCTTCGACTCGAGAGTCTTGAGGGCCGTGTAGGCGCTCGGGTAGGGGATGCGGGCGTCATTCGCGACCCCCTTCGGCTCCGAAGGCCCGAGGCCCGCCAGCGCGACGTAAGCCTTGGCTTCATAGCTGGTAAGCCCGAAGTCCATCAGCTGCTCTACCACGTCGCTCCTGTTCAACTGACAAGCTGGACGCCGAAGCTCTTATATAGTGTTTTCGTAGCATTCGCACTAAATTGCTTTCAAAGCCCGACTATGACGTGATCATTGCGGGCGGGGGCATGGCTGGCCTCATCACCGCCGCTTCGATCGGCTACAACTCCAAGGGGAAGGCCCGGGTCCTGGTCGTCGACAGGAACAGGGAGGACGAGCCCGGCAAGAAGACCAACAACGGCTGGACCTGCGGGGACGCGACGAGCAAGCGCTCTCTCGATTACCTCGCGGACCACATCGGCATAAAGTACGGCTCCCCGGAGCTGGAGCACCATGTGAACGGCGTCTACGTCTACTCCCCCGACAGGAAGACCAAGGTCCTGTTCGAAGGAGAAGGATACCTCTTCAACAGGAAGCTGGCTCCGAGGCGACAGGTCAACGACGCTAAGAAGTTCGGAACGGAGTTCATGTTCGGCGCTACGGCGGAGAGGCTACTTTCCAACGACGGCTGGGTCACCGGCGTAAGCGGGAGGAAAGCCGACGGTTCGACGTTCAGCCTGACTGCGAAGATCGTAATCGACGCGACTGGCTCCTCCTCCACTCTGCGAAGGTTCATACCCGTGCAGTCCATGATCGAGAAGGAGATCGACCCGGACGACGTCGTGGGGACAGGGAGGTACATCCTCGACTTCGAGCCTGCCGTCGAAGACAAGCAGTTCTTTGATCCCGACTATTGCATCATCCATCTGGATCAGTATATGGCGCCAGCCGGATATTGCTGGACATTTCCGAAGGGGAGGAAGAAGGTCAACATCGGCTTGGGAGTTTCTCACTCAGGCCTTGCACGCAGGAACAGGCGCTTTGGGCTCAAGGACAACCTGCAGAGCCTGATCGACAAGTACCTGGCAGACAACCCGGTGATCAAGAACTACAGCCAGCCTTCCGATGACGCGAATTCGGGGAACACCAAGGGAAACTGGCAGGTCCCCGTCAGGCGCCACAACGACTGCATGGTCGCCAACGGATTCGCCGTCGTCGGCGACTCTGCGTGGATGCCAAGGCCCATCGACGCGGGCGGGATAAGCCCCTCCATCTACGGCGGCACAATCCTCGGGAGGGTGGTGGCCGAGGCCCTGGAAGCCGGCGACACCAGCGAGGCGGGGCTCTGGAAGTACAACGTGGAGTACATGCGCACCCACGGATACCCAATGGCCAGCTTCGAGGTCCTGAGGCGCTACCTACAGACGGTGACCAACGAGCAGATCAACTACGGCATGAAGAACTTCCTCTCGCAGGAGGACATCGACGCCATCACAGAGCGCAAGCACCCCCAGTTCAACCAGGCGCGGTTCATGAACCCGGCCATGTGGTTCCGGGTCCTGGGCCAGCTCTCGTTGGCCAGGGGGTTGAGGTACACCGTGAAGAAGAGCGCTGCCCTGGTCGCGATCAACTTGGCGTACCCAGAATCCCCGAAGGAGTTCCAGGACTGGCAGAAGCGTCTGGCCAAGGAGCTCGCCGAGACCGTGGAGAAGTTCAAACCACTCGACGTGGCTAACTAGGACAAAACGCGATTGTAATCACGATTAACACCTTGAGCCTTTGGTTGGCCTCAGTCTGGGGACTCCAAAGGAGCATTCTGCCCCCTTTTTCCAAAAAGTGTGTTTTGGGCCAGAACGAGTGTCTGAATGGGGTATTTAGCAGAAGAAATTCTCGCATGGGTAAGGACTCCAAAGCCTTCAACGTCAGAGAGGGGTGTGTGGCGGGAGAGAGCTAGCTTCGGATTTGAACCAGCGATCTTGGTGGCACTGTGACGATGGTTTGTGAGTGGATACTATTCAGGCTCAAACTCTCAAAGATTAGCCTCAAGTCTTAACTCGTGCCCAATCCAGTAGGAGGCGATGTCACTTCCTAGCAGAGAGGAGGAGACACTTCAAGGGCATCCGGTAAGGAAAGGTATCACCGTTCTAATTGCCCTCATCTTGGTCCTTGCTCTGGCATCCGGGGTGCTGTTTTACGAATATGAAGCCGAAGTTACTGCCAATGCTCAGGCGAGTCGTCTCCAGAACGGCATTCCCACAGTTGCCGTCTCGGACTGCATAGCAAAGACTGTCTTCTTTCCAGTGGATTTCTACCCTCTCGTTCCAGAAGCCTTTCGGAACATGACCATAGCAGGTGGCATCCTCGTCACTTATTCGCCAACCCCACTTAACAGCACGAGTTTCAAACTCTACGAGGTCTGGAGTGTCGCCTTCTTCCCCGCCAACAAATCACTCGCCAACCAACCCGTGTCAACCTTCCCTTCTGTCGATTTGGTTCGCATAGCAAACTGCTCCCTCACGGGCTGACCTGAACCGGGTGCTGCCTTTCTAGATTGGGCATAACATGCCGAATGAGAACGGCTGTCCAAAGCATCAAAGTGATTGGGGTCGGCCGGATTTGAACCAGCAGTTTTGGTAGGGCCACAAAAACTGCGTCGTGCGGACAGACGTTACATCGCCCTATAGCTAGAAATAACCCGACGCGTCGGCCAGCCGCATGGTTTCAGACCCTCTTGATGCCCAAATCCTGGACTTCGTGAAAGAGGTCAACCCCTCGGGGGCGTATCTGATGGGGTTCAATGACCACGCCGGGAAATTGTTCATCGCGTCCCAGGAGAACGTCGACTCGGCCCTGAAGAAGGTCAGGGGCCTTAGGTCGAAGGCGAAGACCGAGCTGCAGAGAAAGGTGCTGGACTCGATGGAGACCGGCCTTCTCTTCGAGGAACCCCAGCCTGTCCTGGACGACATCGTCGGAACCATCTTCGCCCACCTCGTCAAGGAAGGGGTCAACGACGCTCACATGCTGTCCCTTCTGGGATATGCCACGAAAGACGTAGACGCCTGCGCCACCAGATTCTCCAGGCGGGCGATCCCCGTCGCCGTGAAGGCCCTCACTCTCTACCGCCTCGACGGCGTCCTCGAGATAGTCGACACCGTGAAGCAGGAGAGCAAGA
>DASPOK010000048.1:0-17894 GCA_035626075.1 Nitrososphaerales archaeon | reverse complement strand
CATGGTCCAATCAACGAAGCTAATCAGTTGGGTTGGGACTTCGCGGACAAGAAAGTGAACGAGGCACTACGGTGTCTACAGGAGAAGGGTGCAAAAGTTGTGAAGGTTGAACCCACCATCCAATTCAGAGAGCGCGTCGGGTCGACCATTATCTACACCATAACTTACAGGGCCAACCAGCCGATCGAATTTCGGTCATGATTGGAGTCACTCCACTTCAGAGCCGGCTCGGGTAGGAGAGTCCCCTCGATCTTGCAGCAAGCTCCGCATCGCCATCCGCGCTTTCCTTCACGCAATAGTCTGCCTGGGATCGTGACTTCCTACCCACACACCCTGGACGGCACAGCGACTGTCGGCTCCATTCTCCGCTCGCTCTACTTCTGTCGCGTATCCCAAGCTCTCCAAGGTGAGCTCTCCCCGGTTGGAGCGGTGACGCGAGTTGCCTCGACTTTGATTAGAACGCGTCTTATTCCCGGCTGACGCATTGGATACTTGTCTAGGCCCATGTATTTCTTTGCCATTTTGTCTATGTGTTCCTCTGCCCCGTCGAACGTCACCTCCCTGACTCTCCCCCGAATCACGGCCACACTGCCCGGATTGGTCGGATCGCAGACATCAAGTGCGACTCTGCGATTCCTGAGAACGTTTCTGTGCTTCTGGCTTCCCTCGAAGGTATTGATGATAACGATGTCACCGTCGTGGTCAACCCACGTCTGAGTGACCTGAGGAGACCCGTCTGGCATTAGCGTGGCAAAGTGCGCGTAGGTCTTCGCTTCGATAAGTTTCCTCACAGATTCCGGAAGCGGCCTCATCCTATTCTAAGCAAAAGTCCGCTGTTTATAGGACTGTAGCCAACCCCTGGCGAATTACTGACCTAGCGCGAAGGTGCAGGCGCTCATCTCTACTTTCGACCCTAGGGATTTGAAGTAGAGAAGGGCCTTGGAAAGAAGGGTGCTAGAAATTAAGCAACCTTTCGGCGTTCTTATGGGCGATTTTCTCCCTGTCCGCAGGGCTGACCGGGAGGTGATCGAGGAAGGTCCTTCCCTCTGCCATCGAAGCATATGGATGGTCCGTCGAGAACATTATCCTATCGACGCCAACTTCCATCAACAGGTTGAGGAAAGGAGCCATGAAATTGAATCCGCTGAAAGTGTAGTGAATGTTCTCTCGAAGGTACGAGCTGAACGGCCGATTGAGTTTCGTCATTTCTGTCGGCAGGTTTTGGTCGAGTCTCTGAAGCATGAAAGGGATTCCTTCCCCTAGGTGACCGACTATCAACTGCAGCTTTGGGTAATCATCAAAAACTCCGCTTGAGATTATGCGTATAATGTGGACCGCAGTTTCAATGTGCCAACCCCAAGCTGCGATGCTCAGCTGTCTCGTCACCTCGCGCGGAAAATTCCCGACGAAGTAGGCTTGAACGACTTGCTCTGGCGGCCTCGTCGGGTGAAGATAGATAGGGACTCCTAATTCCTGGGCTCGCTCGAATATCGGCCAGAAGAATTTATCGTCCAAATAACGGCCGCGGCAATGGCCGTTTACGAGCGCTCCCTTGAAACGAAAATTGCGTATGGTGCGTTCGAGCTCATCTGCTGCTACATCAGGCACCGCCGTGGGGATTGCCGCAAATCCCGTCAGACGAGCGGGGTATCGTTCAATGGCCTTCTCAAGAAAGTCATTCGAATTCCGGGCAAGAATCACTGCTTCCTCCCCCAGAAGCTGCTCTGTCCCAGGGGAGGTGAGCGAGAGCACTTGAACGTCTATCCCCGCGGCGTCCATCTCCGCAATCCGCCTTTCTCCCACATCTGTCAGTTGGGCGGAGAGGTTTGCAAAACGGGCTGACATCTGCGGATTCAACTTTGCGGCTTGGGACATCGCCCGGAGATCCCTTCCGGGTCCGTCCATGAAATCAGGAGTGGCATAGTGCTCCTCGAGAGTTATTGTTCTTAGTGGATTACTCAAGATATCTCACGAGAATACATCAAGCTTCTCGCACATAATATTTTCGAAATAGATCCGTTTCAAAGGAATATTGAGGTGCGCAGGGGAAGGCGAGGGTTGGCCGCGCTTCGGGCAAGCTAGGCTCTTCCGGCAGCGCCTTTCGCTTCAGAGTCGGCTCCGACCGCCGCGATGACGGCATCGGGCGTTGCAGGGGCTATGTCCACGTGGGCTCCAGGTCTCACCTGCGTAAGCGCGTCGTTGACAGCGTTCATCACGGCGGCGTAACCAGCCATCGTTCCGCTTTCGCCCACGCCCTTGGCGCCATTGAGCGAACCAGTTGAAGGCGTTCCTCGATGGAAGATCTCGATGTTAGGGCTGTCAAGCGCGGTGGGGATGTTGTAGTCCACCATCGTACTCGACAGGAGATTCCCATTTTCATCGTAGGCGAGCTTTTCGAACAACGAACCCCCGACCGCGTGCACTACGCCGCCGTGCAACTGCCCTTCGACTATGTCCTTGTTTATCATTCTCCCGCAGTCCTCGACAACCACATACTTCACAATCCTAGTGGTTCCAAGTCTCGGGTCGAGCGTCAGGGCGCAAAGGTGGACTGAGCTCGAGTACTGGGCCGAACTTGACCTGTATTTGGAATCGGCAGAGATTTCGGTGATTCCAAGCCTTTTCAAGACATCACCTGTCTCAATGAGAACGTTCTGTGGGCTCTCAGCTTCCACGATGAGTCCGTTACGGATGTCAAGGGAGCTTCGATCCTTTTTGAGGATCTTCGCGGCTTTTTGGATCAGGTCGGACCTAAGCCTCCGCGAGGCGTCCACAACGGCACTTCCTCCCGCCGCAGCCGACCTGCTTCCAAACGTTCCCACTCCCCGGGGAATTAGAACACTGTCCCCCCAAATCACCTTCACTCTATCGATGGGAACCCCGAGTTCTTGAGAGGCCAGCTGAGCAAAGGCTGTTTCATGACCCTGGCCATGGGGCGAGGAGCCTGTGTAAACGCGTACCTCTCCGCGCTCGTTAAGCGTGACCCTGCCCGACTCGCCCATGAAGTTTCTGAATCTCGGCACCATCCTAATCATCCCGATGGCACCCCGCACTGACATGCCCGCGAGCATGCTCCGTACCGAGAAACCTGCTTCTCCTCCGAGAAGTGAGATACCGACTCCTGCGACCAGAGCCGACCCTCCCTTCTCTTCCTTGTATCTCGCATTCAGATCGTCCCTCCAACGCCGGACCTCTTCGTACTGTCCTAGCCCAACAAGCGTGTTGAGAAGATCTTGGTAACTCCTGGAGCTGGGCGAATCCGCCTCTCCGATATTGCGACGCCTGAACTCGATCGGATCCAGCCCGATCTTCCTTGCCATTATCTCCATGGCACGCTCGATGAAGTAGCACCCCTCGGGCCTGCCAGCTCCCCTGACGGGTCCGACGGGCATCTTGTTGGTCACATAGCATTGGACCTCCAAGTCAAGATTTGGTATCATGTACGTTCCTAGCATGAACGCCACAGTGGCGGACGGCATGAACGCAGAGGAGCCCGAAACGCCAACGTCGCATTCTATTCTCGCCTTGAGCGCGACGATCCTCCCGTTCTTGTCGCATGCCAGAGCAACATCGCAATATTCGTCTCTTCCTGCTGCCGCCTCGAGGAATTCCTCCGTCCTTGTGGCAGTCCACTTCACGGGAAGTCCCGTTCGCCTTGAGAACAGGCATGCGAGGACGGGCTCCGGATATGAATTGCCTCCCTTGCTCCCGAACCCTCCTCCCATATCCATCACCTTCACATGGAACTTCGCTTCCGGGATCTTGAGCTCGGAGGAGAGATACTGGCGGAGAGAGTGCACCGACTGGACGGTAGCGAAAACCTCGTAGAAATCCTCCTCTTTCTTGTAACTCACAAGCACCGAGCGAGGCTCCATCGGCGCGGCTTCCTGTCTTGCAATCCCTTCTCTGGTCCTGATAACATGGGGTGCTGCGGCGATAGCGCTCTCCGCATCCCCTCGCTTCCGGGAGAGAGTGTGAAAGATGTTATCGCTCCAGTGCTCGTAAATCAGCGTGCCTCCTTTCTTCGACTCTTCTATGGACGTCACAGCAGGTAGCGTTTCGTAATCTACTTCGACCTGCTCAACCAAGTCTTCTAGCGAGTTCTTGCGCTTGACCAATATGGCGGCCACAGGCTCTCCGGCGAATCTGACCTTGCCAACCGCCAGCTGGTGCCGGTGCGCAAACTTGTGAGCCGGTACCGGTAACTCCGAGACCGTGGCTACTCCCTCCTTGAGCAGGTCCTCGCCGGTTAGGGCTTCAATGAAGTCGGGCGAAGATTGCAGCTTCGAGAAGTCAATTCGCTTTATTCTGGCATGGGCGTACGGACTTCTGACGACTCCCATGTAGGCTTGGCCCTCCATTTTCAAGTCGTCCACATACCTCCCTTTGCCGGTCAGGAGCCGTCGGTCCTCCAACCTACCCTTCAGCTCGCTCACGCTCTCTCCTTGGGCGACGCCCACTTCCTGTTCCAAGACGGCGCTCAACTCCTACGGCTGACCTCCATTTTCCCTTTTGCTGCTGCCTCGGCAGCTGCCTGTATCGATTTGACTACATTCACATAACCCGTGCACCTACAGAGATTGCCCTCGATTCCTCTGCGGATTTCTGTCTCGGTTGGATGCGGATTCTCTCGCAGGAGAGCGAGGCTGGACATCAGAAGGCCGGGGGTGCAGAAACCACACTGGAGGCCGTGGTTCTCTCTGAATGCCTCTTGGATTGGGTGGAGCTCATCATCGTCGGCCAAGCCCTCGACGGTCAGAATCTCGGCGCCGATTGCCTGAACGGCGAGGACCATGCAGGATTTCACGGCCTTGCCGTCCATGACGACTGTGCAAGCACCGCAGTGCCCGGTGTCGCATCCAATGTGGGTTCCGGTGAGGTTCAGTTCATCTCTGAGGAAGTAGACGAGCAGGGTCCTTGGTTCAACCTTTCCCGTGTACTCCTTGCCGTTTATCCTCATGAACACCTCCGTCAACTCGTCGGCTTTGGCAGCCTTGATGTTCCCCCCGCTCATCGTTCCGTCTCACCGCTTGTCATTCGCGTCCTGCCTAAAGCAAGCCTAAGCGACCTCTGCGTCAACACCTTGATCATCTTCAACCTGTATTCTCTGCTTCCGTGTACGTCGGACGGTGGGTTCGCGCCTTCGATCGCTCTCTCCGAGGCCTCTGCGATGGTTGTCTCGTCCAAGGGTCTCCCCTTGAGATACTGTTCAGCGGAGGCAGCCCTCAGAGGAGTCGGCCCCGCCGACCCAAGCCCTATTCTTGCTTCTCCGCATGTCTTTCCATCTTCTTCCATGGCGACAATCGTGCCGACGTTTGCGATTGCGAAATCAGCCTCCCTAAGGCTATGCTTGATGTAGGCAGATCCCGATCGCCGCGGGAGGTGCGGAATTTGCAGCTCCGTCAGAATCTCGTCGTGGCCTACAGCAGTGGAAAAGAAATCGACGAAGAAATCCCGCGCAGGCACAACCCTCCTGCCGCCCTCCCCTTCTATGACAAAACGCGCGTCTGCAGCCAGTAGCGCCGTAGGGATGTCCGCGGCCGGGTCCGCATGACAAACTGACCCTCCAATCGTGCCAAGGTTCCGGACCTGCTTGTCCCCAATGCGGGCAACTGCATCGTTGATGAGAGTAAACCTGTCCTTGATTGTCCCGTCGTGCTCGATGGTATCGTGCGTGACGAGGGGGCCAATCGCGAGGTGATCGTCTTCATCTCGAACGTAGGAGAGGTCAGGAAGCTTGGAGATGTCGACAAGAGAGGTTGGTGCCGCAAGTCTCAACTTCATCAAAGGCAGGAGACTTTGACCTCCGGCGAGGATCTTGGCTTCCGCATTCTGCCGCAGGAGCTTGATTGCTTCCTGGAGTGAACCCGGCGCGTAGTAGTCGAACTTCTTGGGAATCATGTGAGAAGACTCATTTTGTTTCTGAGGTTCTTAAGGATGCATAGCCGCAAAGGGGCAAGGGACCTGAAAGTTGCCAGACGGCGAGTGGCGAGCGAGTTGAACGCGGACATTCAGATTTTCGACGACGTGTTGGAAATGTATACTTTGCCTTCCTGACCGTGGCTCTCCTCGTGGCCTTCGTGTTCTCGATAGTCCTGCCGAAGGACGAAAAGATGCCTGCCCGTTAGGACGTATAGGGACGTTGTGGTCTGGAGAGCCTCATCCCTGAGGCCTTGCTGGCGGGCTGCCCAAACTCGAGCTTTAGAAAGCGTCCCTTGGACGCGGCTATGTGCCGCCAGTCCCCCTTACTGGATAGGCTATGCGCTCTTCAGAACTTCGACCCACTGGTCTGCGGTCAGTACTGGGGTTTCTTCGAACTCGAAGAAGGGCACGTACATCAGTGCCATCAGGGCTCCGGCAGTCTCTGTCCCTTCAAAGACCGCGTATCCCTTCCCGCCGTCCGGGGTGATTCCGTAGTCCTTCAGGGCACCCGATTTCAGGGCGTCCTGAATCATCTCCATGAACTTCAGGTTTTGCTTGACTCTCGCTTCCGTGTTCTCGGGCATTCTGGCGTTCACAGCCTTCCAGGTGACTAGATACTTCGTCGTTGTTCTTCGCGGCTTTGAGACCAGGCAGGAAGCTATACGTGTATGCACCGTATAGCTTGTGGAAAAGGACCTGTATGACAGCGACCATGCGATTGAGAGCTGCCCGGTGGAAGGATCTGCCGCGCTCTACGATGGCAGGCGAGGTTCAGGAGGAAACATCATGATACTAGATGAGAAGCCGAGGAAGCGATGACAGGGTCCTGCGGGAAGGCTAGCTAGTGTCCTAGGACAGATTAAAAGGAAACCAGAGTTAGGCGACCCCGGCCACGGCTATGACGACGACCATCAACATGGTTGTTATCGCTGGACGCGATTTCGTGATTGTCCCTTCAAATCGAAGGGCAGCGTTGGGGGATCCAACGACGCCGGCTAGAGGACCATGCCCACGTGGAAGGCCGCCGCGGTTATGACCCCTATTATCGCATCGAGGACGAAGTAGACTACGAAAGTCGCGATTACGACTGCCACGACGTAGGTCACCACCTTGTCCTTGGGCGTCCCCAGAAGGATTGGCAACCCCAGATACAGAATGTACAGACCATACAGAATCCCGACGATGGTCAGTATTCCAAGGAACGGGATGATGTCGAGAATGCCGATCAAGAAGGCGGGGGTGAAGATGAAGGCTGAAAGCTTGAGGCTCTTGATCTTGTCATTTGACGAGCCAAAGGTGGGCGCCAGGAATCCTATCACCAAGGCGACCACATAGACTGCGACGACGTCAAAGACGTAGAACAGGAAAGCATACAGGAAGGCATAGGCGATGAAGGATCCCTCAAAACCGAACGGGATGTACAAGCTGTAATACCACAGATACCCTATCAGAGTCGCAAAGAACGGAATCGCGGCCAGGACTGCGACGTAGTTCACCATAATCCCTCTTACCGTGGCCGGGGTGTCCTTGTTCTCGGTGATGTGGCCCGTGGGGTTCCTCACCAAGGAGATGGCCGAGTTTATCGTGCCCATGACGAATCCTGCCGGACCCGAGATGCCTGCGTTGCCTGGAGGAGATGATGGTGCTGGAACAGGCCCACTAGAGGTGGGGGTATCGCGCAATGACCTTTCGGCTATGCCGTCATCGGGGGCGGATCTTGAAGGAGAACCCGTCTCTCGCAATTCTGACCAAGCCGGCCTGTTAGCGTTATTTAAACCTAAGGAATTAGGGAGGGTAGGAGCGGCTGCCCGCTGCAATTCAGTAGTGGATTGCACAGATTCGGAACCTAATCCGCGTACGTTCCCGGTGTGCCCGCAACTTGACGCCCAAATCCGGCCCGCGATACTTACGCTGCAAATGCGCCTGAGCCTCGTAGAAAGGGGCAACTCCAAGGACGGTCGGGCTCGCCAGCCCCTTTTCAGAAACTCTTCGGAGGCAATCTCTTTTGCCGCGTCAGTCGTACTTGGGAACCCGGGGGCGCCAGGACCTGCCACCCTCTACGCTTAGATCCTGGTCAGCGATGAGGGGTGGTCGAGGCTGCTCTGTCCTTCGATGACCTCTGCCGGCCTGTAGCATTCTCCAGCTTTCTCATCGCAGCCTGGAGTTCGGACATCGGGGGGCTCCCTCTCGTTTCGTACCTGGTCGCCTTGAGCGCTCCGGCGAGGTTAGCCCACCGGGCGGCTTCGACGACACCCGAACCCTCGCTGAGGTAGCCGGCAAGTACGCCTAGGAAGGCATCACCACTGCCGGTACTATTGACCGCCTTCATTTCCAACAGAGACAGATCGACCCCCTCCAAGCGCGTGGTCCGACCCTCGCTCACGACCAGGCATCCGCCCTTCCCTGACGTCGCGACCACAGTCATGTACGGCCTAGCCCGCTGCAGGAGCTTGGAAGCCTGGACCTCGTCGGTCTTCCTGCTCAGCCTAATCAGCTCCGCCCTGTCGAGAACGAGCACGTCCACGTTGTCAAGGACGCCCGCCAGCGCCTTAAGCCCCTCCCGCGTCCTCACGCCAGGACTGTAGATCACTCGCGCCCCCGAGCGCTTTGCCTCTCTCGTCGCTGTCAGGGCCACCTCGGTTGGTGTATCCATCACGACAAGCAAGGAAGTTCTTGAAATCGCTTTAGCCGGGCCGGTCATCTCGAGGTGCGATGGGCGTATCAGAGCGTTCGCACCGAAGTGTGTGTGGATTGACTTTCTACCTTCGCGGTTCACTAGAATGTAAGCTCTGCCCGACCTTGAGCCCTCGATGATGACCACCCCCTCGGTCACAATCCCCTCTTTCCTGAGCTCGCGAAGCTGTCGACCTGCTATCTCATCTGTGCCGAGCGCTCCTATGAATGCGGTCCTCCCTCGACCAAGCAATCTGGCCGCGGCGACCGCGACGTTCGCCCCCTTTCCGCCCGAGAACTCCTCGACATTCTTGATGGGAACCTCGTCGCCCAAACCCGCGAAGCTGTCTTCGAAGATGCTCACGTCCCAGTTGATGTTTCCAATGACCGTGAGGAGGCCCTTTGACTTCACCCTTTTTCCCGAACCGCGTCCCGTCGTACTCATTGAATCTTGCATCCCGTGCGTCCTGACTGAATCCTTCTGGACTCCGCAGCCTTGTGGTGGGGATTGCTACTTATATGTCGAAGTACCCCACTTCTTGAGTGCAACCTTGAGCTCAGGACTTTTCGCGCTGCACTCCTCGAGGCCCTTGCCCTCCATGTAGCCGTCAATGGCATCCCTAAGCGCCTTCGACCCCGCCTTCCCGCCGTCGGGGTGTCCCCATATGCCGCCGCCCATTTGGACCACGATGTCTGTGCCGAGCAAGTCGAGTACCGGGTAAAGGATTCCGACATGAAGGCCTCCGGAGCTCACCGGTAGGAGGGCTCTCTTGCCGTACCAGTCCTGGGCCAAGTCCCAGCCAATGCCCGGGCTTCTGTCTCTGTAGACCTTGTCCCTTAGACTGATGACCTCATCCTTCGAGGCTTCGAGCTTGCCTATCGCCGTTCCGATGTGGAGCTGGTCAACCCCTATCAGCCTTGCGGTCTCAGCCAAGACTGCCATCGACATGCCGTGGTTTGGGTTCCTGCTGAATGCTGCATGAAAGGCCCTGTGAGCGTGAATCGCCAGACCCAAGTCTTCGCAGGCGTTCCTCATGGTTTCTAGTGCCGCCCAGCCCGTCGTGCAGATGTCTATCATGACGAACTCCCCGCCCAAGTCTCTGACCAGCCTCGCGCGCTTCTCCATCTCACGCGTCTCGGCCGTTATGTTGACGAGGTAGCTCTTCCTTTCGCCCGTCTCTTTCTCGGCCTTGTCCCTGTACCGGAAGCAAAGTCTTGCCCGTTTCGCGAAGCGGTTGAACTCTTGGTTAGTCAGGTTCTCGTCATCCTTCAAGACGTCTAGTCCTCCGCTCCACGCCTCGTATCCGTGCGTGGCGTGCTCCTCCGCGGTAAGCCCGACCTTTGGCTTCGGGACTGACGCGGTCAGTGGTCTCTTGGGAATCTTCATGAACTTCCTGATACCCTGAGCCCCGAACTGCGCCCCCCGAAAGCTCCTGACCAGCTCCTCGGGCCAGACCACGTCGATGAGCCTTAGTCCCGCCACGGCCTTCATCCCGAAGATGTTACCTGCTATCGAGCTCAGTATCTGGGGCATGTTGGCTCCTTCGAAGAGCTCGGGCGGATAGTAGACACGCACCATTTCGCCGGATATGTCGTAGGCCTTTGCCATCAGCTTCCTGACGAGTGGGGTGAGGGTGGTCAACGTAGTCCAGGTGCCGACGCTGCTTTCGGACGCGACCCTTCCAGCCGCGTCCTCAATGGTGAAACCCTGCGCAGGTAGGATTCTGAAGAGCGCAGTCAGGTCCCCCTTTCGGGGCACGCCTTTGAGATCGACAAAATCGTGGTACCATTCGACCTCCTTTCCCCGCGCCTTTGGAGATGCTTGAGTTCTTGTCACCATGGCTGCCTATAGAGGACTTGACCGATTATACGGCTTGCTTTCGGGATGGCCGCAGCCGGCGCCTTTGCTTGGAAAGAGATTTGAGTGCCCTGCTCTGGTTTCTTGCCGATGCGCAGCGGTTCCGTCGACTCGACATATCTGATGATCAAGGACATGCGAGTAAGGGGCGCTGGAAGGATAGCGAGAGCTGCGGTCACAGCCCTTAAGGAGTACTGCGACAGCAACAGGTCTTCTTCGAGGAAGGAGTTCCATAGCAACCTCCTTGCAGCAGGCGAGAAGTTGAAGTCCGCCAGGCCGACGGCGGTCTCCCTGCCGAATGCGGTGAACTACGTTCTCGCGGCCGCCAAGCGCAGTGAAGCGAAGAACAGCTCCCTCAGGGAGACGATTGGGACGATTGACGAGGCGTGCGATAGCTTCGTAGCCTCCAGCCTCAGGGCAACGAAGACAATTGGGAACTACGGTGCCAAGAGAATCCAAGAAGGCGACGTGGTGCTTACGCACTGCAACAGCGAAGCCGTCACGGCTATCCTGACGGCTGCCCACGACGCTGGGAAGAAGTTCGAAGTTTTCGCCACCGAAACCCGGCCCAGATTCCAAGGAAGAATTACGGCTTCGGTGTTGGCGAAGAGGGGCTTGGATGTCTCCTTGATCCCTGACTCCGCGGTCAGGGTGTACATGAGAAAAGTGGATATGGTCCTGGTTGGTGCAGACGCGATAGCGGCCAATGGTGCAGTAATCAACAAGATAGGTACGTCTCAGATTGCCCTCGTCGCGCACGAGACGAGGGCAAGGTTCTTCGTCGCCGCCGAGACCTACAAGCTCAGTACCACCACTATGCTGGGCGAACTGGTCGAGATAGAACACAGAAGCCCCTACGAGGTAGTTCCGCGAGCGTGGCTGAAAGCAAACAGCCGGGTCAAGGTGAAGAATCCCTCCTTTGACGTTACGCCTCCTGAGTACATCGATTTGATAATTACGGAGAAAGGGATCTATCCGCCCCAGGGGATTGTATTTCTGATGAAGGAGCTATACGCCGAGCCGCTCTTGGGAATCGGCTGAGCTCGGGAAAATTCAGGTACGGGGTTGTCCAAGGAGCGACTTCCCCTGTCCCTAATATCGACCCCCGGCACACGTCTCCCTGCAGTTGGTTCCTGGGCCCGACCTCAGCCCGGGACACGTGATTCGCATGATCAGTCCCGAAATCGATGTTACCTTGCTGCCCGACTTCTCGTTATGTAACCGGCAACAGCGGATAGAAGTGCTATCCAGAAGAGCTCGTCGTAGTTCAAGAAACCGCAGTTGTCTGTCTTGTCTACGGGCAGCAGACACGTGTTGTACGTGACACGCTCTGATCCCCATGGATACCCTCCGCCTCCGGGGAGCCCCTGCCATAGATGAACGCCGGGAAGGACTTCTCCCCACAACAGGTGCGTCTCTGCGTACACGATTACTACGACGAGGACACCCAGCGTCAGTAGGACGTTACCTGTCGCCTTGACAACCCTTATCCTTCTTGTTCCTGCCGAGCTAGTGTAAGTTCTGGTGAATAGCCCTGCTGCAGCTATGATTCCGAACATCTCAAGGGCAACAACGTAAGTCAGGCCGGGAAGCAGGTATTCGTTTCCGAATGCGCCGCTGTAGAAGGGGTACGACTGCAGGACCTGCACCTTCACCCAGACGTACACCGCACCTGCGAATCCCAGGACGGCGACTGCCAGCCCGATTCTCGGAAACAGGTTGTTCGAGCCTAACGTCACTTCGCACCTAAGTCGGGCCGTCTTTGATAAGTGTCTATCAATGGCTGGATAGGCGAATCTCCTCTGCCGAGAAGAGAACATTTCGAATTGCCCTCACGACGGAAGCGGGAAGTTCTCGGGCAGGCGGGAGAATTAGACCTCTCTCCACCTGGCCTTGGTCACTGCTATGACCCCGAATACGATGGTCACAGCCGCAAGCACCACCCAAGCCAGGGCGACAGAAACCGCGGAGACTTGGAGGAGCCCTGTGGTCGACTGTGCTATCTCCCCTGCATAGGTGGTCGGGGAAAGGTATGCGAGATATCTGAATGGGAGGGGGATGTAGGTAATCGGGTAGTATACGGGAGGCAGGGTCGTGAAAAGGGTCGAGATGAGCCCGGAAAACGCGAAGCTCTGAACGATATCGCTGGTGAAAGTGGAAAGCGTGAACCCGAGGGTGATCGAAGTCGTGAACATCATCAGCATGACGGCCATCAGCTCAAGGGCCTGAATCGCCCCCGGGTGGACGAATACCGCCATCAACACCACCAGCGTGACGAGGGCCGGGATCGAGTACACGATCTCTGAGAGAGCCATGCCCAAGACGTAGGCGGCGGGGGACGCCGGAGAGCTGACCACCATGTCCTGAATCTTGAAATCGTTCTTGAGATGGGAAAGGTCGCTCTGGAGGCCCATGCCGCTCGAGAACATGCTCATGATGAAGGCGCCTTCGATGGCTTGGGAGAGAAGGGCCCCCCGGCTCACGAAGTTGACAATCACAAGGAAGGAGATTGGAGCGAGGACAGTGTTGATCAGCACCACAGGATAGTTCTTCATGGCGTAGACGGAGTTCACCAGCACCGACGCGAGAACCTGCCTGCCCAGGCGTCCGGCCACCTAGTTCCCTCCTTGCTCCCCGACAAAGTGGAAGAATATGTCGTCGAGCGAGATGCGGCTTACGGATATCCTCGCCCCTGCCCGTAACAGCTCGCCGGACAGTCTGTACGCCTCTTCCTCTCCCGTGAGTATCTGGACCTGACCTTCCCTCCCCCTGGTGACAGTCCCGTCCTTCACCTCGGGGACGGCCACCCCGGCCGGTAACCTGATGCTGTACTGGTGCCTGACCAGGCCCCTCAGCTGGTCGAGGGTACCCATGCCCGCCAGCCTCCCTCGGTCGAGTATCCCGATGGTGTCGGCCAGTTGCTCGGCTTCCTCCAGGTAGTGAGTGGTGAGGACCAGGAAATGGTTCCTTGAGAGCTCCTCAAGAGACTTCCAAAGTTCTTTCCTAGATATCGGGTCCAGACCTGTCGTAGGTTCGTCGAGGAACGTGATATCGGAGTCTGCCGCCAACACGGTGGCGACCATTACCTTTCTGCGCTGCCCTCCGGAGAGCTTTCTGTTCAGGGTATCGCGTTGTTTCTCAATCCCGACTTTGGCCAGAGCCTCGGTGGCCCTGTCCTTCCCCTCTGAGTAGGAGATACCCCGCCAGAGTAGGTACGACACCACCGTCTGCATTGGTGTCATCCAGGGAATCGACCTGGCCTCCTGGGGGATCGACGCGATTCTCTCCCGTAGCGCCTTCGCATCCTTGACGACATCCATCCCCCGGAGCTGGGCGTCCCCGCTCGTGGGCTCGAGTTGTGTCGCGAGGATTCGAACCAACGTGGTCTTCCCGGCCCCGTTCATTCCTATGAGGGAGAATATCCCTCTGGCCTTGACGGTAAGGCTCACCTCGTCCAGGGCTTTCTTGCCCTGGGAGTCCGAATAGATCTTGGTCAGCCCGTGGCAGACCAGCTCGCCGTCTTCCAATGACTAGGAGTCCAGAGTCACGTTGCTTTAAGCTCCCCAGGACCAGCTTCCGCAGGACCCCCGGGTGTCAGTCCGACCCGAGGCGCCTGACATAAGCCAGGCGTTTCCTTCCGCAGCGTCAAAGTACGCCGTTTAGTGGGAATTTGTAAATACTCTAGCCCGGCCATCAGGGCAATGGAGCTTCACGGTTCCACAGAATCCGTCTGCCCGGTCGAAGTAAACGAGGGGAACTGGAGGAGAATAGAGGCGAAAGTCTGGATAGACCGGTCCAGGAACGAGGTCTGGATGACCAAGCACTGCGACCGCCATGGCGAGTTCCAGGACCTGATTTCCACTGATGCAGGCGACTACCTCAGGGCAGAGAGGTTCGCACAGAAGGGGACAGGCGTGCAGCACCCTGTTTCGTACACGGAAGGCGAATGTCCCACCCGGTGCGGCCTCTGCTTCGAGCACGAATCGAAGACGGTGCTGGCCATAATAGACGTGACTAACAGGTGCAACATGAAGTGCCCGGTCTGCTTCGCCAACGCTGGGACGGCCGGCTACTTGTATGAACCCACAATCGACCAGATCGACAAGATGCTCGCGTCGGCGGCGAATGTTAACTTTCCAAAGGGAATCCACGCCGTCCAGCTCTCCGGAGGGGAGCCGACCGTGAGGGAAGACCTGCCTGACATCGTCAGGGTGGTAAAGGGCCACGGCATCAACCACATCGAAGTGAACACGAACGGCCTGAAGGTCGGAGATCCCGAAAGAGGTCCGGGCTACCTCAAGACCCTCATGGACGCCGGGGTCTCGACTCTGTACCTACAGTTCGACGGCCTCAATGCCGACCCGAGGCTCGTTGCGAGGGTCCCCACCTCCGACGAGTTGGGTAGGTCGATGTCAGAACAGGGAAGAAAGAAGTTGGCCGAGTACTACACCGAAAGGCAGCTGAACGTGGTCCGAAGCGCGAGGGAGGCCGGGTTCGCCAGTATAGTCTTGGTGGTCACGTTGCAGCGCGGCGTGAATGATGATCAGATGGGAGACATCCTGAGGTACGCTGGGGAGAACTCCGACGTCGTCAGGTGCGTCAACTTCCAACCCATCTCGATGGCTGGCAGGATGGACAGGAACAGGATTCGAGAAGTCAGGATAACCAACGCCGACGTTGTGAACGGCGTAGAGAGGCAGACAGGTGGCCAGATCAAGGCGGACGATTTCTACCCGATTCCGGTCGAGGTCCCGCTCGCCGGCTACCTCGAACTCGTGAGGGGAAGAAGTGACCACTATGACAGGTTCTCCGCCCACGCCCAGTGCGGCAGGGCCACCCTTGTCTACGTCAACAAGAAGGACGGCAAAGTGACCTTCGACCCGATCACGAGGCACATGAACCCCGAGAAGCTCTACTCATCCCTGGAGAACGCGAGTGGGAACGGACGGGTAGTCGGGACTCTGAGGGGAGTGACTGGCATCATGAGACATACCGACATGAGGCTGAAGAGAGATATGGTCGCCCCCATCCTTCTGGGAGGAAACTACAAGGGCACGGGGGACTTCATGAGGAAGGTTCTCATGATTGGGGACATGCACTTCATGGACGCGTACAACTTCGATTTCCAGAGGGTTCACAAATGTGCCATACACTACATCGTCCCCGACGAACGCTTCGGTGCAAGAGTCATCCCATTCTGCACCATGAACAACTTCCACAGGCCTCAGATCGAAAGAGCACTCTCCAGGCCTCTGATCTCCCCTTGTCCCCTCAGCCGAGCCTAGGACGAACTGCCCGCGAGTGGTAAGTCGTCGGTCCTCGACCCTGGTAACTACCTGAGGCTAGGTGTCGGCCCCGTCCGATCAGGAATGATGTAGAGAGAAAGCCCGCCGTCGGTATCCTCGGAGACAGGTGTCCAGCCGTCGAAGGTCCAGACGTAAGAAATCACCTTCGTCCCGGGCCTGAGCTCTGACATGAGTTTCGATTTCAGCCTCCGGTTCGTCCCCTGCGAAAGGAACATTGTGACTATGGTCGCGTCGCTCAGGTCGGCGTGGAAGAAGTTCCCCCACACGATCTTGACTTGGCCCTTCAGATGAAAGAATGACACTGCCATTCTGGAGAACAGTACGCGCAGCGGGTCCGCCTCGATTCCGACCGCCTTGGCGTGATATGTCCTTGCTGCAGCGAGGACAACCCTTCCGTCACCAGAACCGAGGTCGTAGACCACGTCAGTGGGGCCGACTTCGCCCATCTCGAGCATCTTTCTGACCTTGCTTAGGGAAGTGGGCTCCCATCCTGCACCGACCGCCGCGGACCAGAGCATGAATATCCCGAAGGCGAAGGCAAGGATAATCAGCGCCCAGCCAATGGGGATCAACCCGGCCGTGAGTGCTCCGGCAGGTAATATGACGATTTCGAAGGAAGGGAAAGTGACGGTCCCCGACCCACAGAAGGTCAGCTCGTGGTGGCCTTGCAGGTTCCCTTCGACACATAGTCGAAGAATTTCTCGGTGGTATCCCCCGAAGACCATTCGGCTCTAAGCCTCGTCTTCTTCTCCACTCTCCGCAGAGCCGAAAGGAGTGTACGGTTCAGCTCTTTCGCGCTCTCGCCGTCGAGTTTCGCTTCGATGATTAACTCGTTTGGGCTGCTTCCCTCGCTCAAGGTGCCGCTGGCCGCGAAGCTTTCGAGGATGGGCTTGACGGCGGAAGGGCTGTCGCTGTTGACCCTAGCAACGAGTGAAAAGCGCCTCTTGCTCATCTTCTCCCGTGTCCGCGGACCCGACTGAAAAGGCCTTCTTCGGGTTCGTCAGGGCAAATTCGTCTCCTCCCGGTGGTACGCTCCTCTGCCAAGGGGTCGACCTGCGAGAGCCAGGAGCACTGAGCCGAATTAACGCTTACAAGGGCAGACTCGGCAGCGAGCGTGGACAAGCCTACGAGTAGCCGATACCAGTCCATAGCACTGACAATCGTGATGATGGGCGTCCTGATGAGCGCCGTGGACACTACTGCGGTGGTCCTCGGCCTCCCTGTGATGATGCAGGACCTTAGCTCGGACATACTCAGCATGATCTGGGTGATAATGTCATACCTTCTCGTCATCACGATTCTTGGCACACAGGTCGGGAAGCTGGGAGACATGTTCGGAAGGGTAAGGATGTACAATCTCGGCTTCGCGATATTCACAGTAGGCTCGCTGCTCTGCGGTTTCTCTGTTAGCGGTCCCCAATTGATCGATTTCAGGGTTCTACAGGGGGTGGGAGGGGCGTTGATTTCGTCGAACAGCGGAGCGATCATAGCCGACACGTTTCCCGAGAACAAGAGGGGGAGGGCCTTCGGGTTCACGGGCTTCGGATGGTCGGCGGGCGCGATACTGGGCATCCTCGTCGGCGGAGCGTTCGTGACCTTCCTGAATTGGCGCTACATTTTCTTCATCAACATCCCCATTGGGGCGGTTGCCACAGTCGCAGGATACCTGATGCTCCATGAGGGCTCGCCAAGGGTGAAGAGCAGAGTCGACATTGTCGGGATGGTCCTGCTGGGTGCGAGCCTTTACCTGCTGCTCACGTTCCTGACAGGGATCACCGGTTCAGGGTTGTCTTCCGTTTTCGAGATAGAGTTCGTCGCCTCAATGCTGTTGCTCCTTGGTTTTGCGGTCTGGGAGCGGTCCTACTTTGCACCCCTCCTTGACCTGTCCCTTCTCCGCCAGAGGGTGCTCGCCGCTTCGATTCTTGCGTCCTTCTTCCAGTCCCTTGCGAGCTTCGCCGTCCTGTTCTTGGTGATCATGTACCTCCAGGGTCCCAGAGGATTGTCGCCCTGGAATGCGTCGCTGCTGCTCATCCCTGGATACATCCTAGGCGGTGCGATAGCTCCTTTCGCCGGGAGGCTGTCGGACAGGCTAGGGGCCAGGGTCGTTGCCTCCGCGGGATTGCTCATGCAGGCGG
>DASPOK010000047.1:0-8477 GCA_035626075.1 Nitrososphaerales archaeon | reverse complement strand
AGGATTGCTGTGGCCGACATCGACGACTCCAGGCTCGAACTTGCCATGAAGCTCGGCGCCGACCACACTTTCAACACAAGTGGAGTGGATGCGAAGGACTTTGTGTCGCGCGTCAAGGCGCTCAACAAGGGAAGGGGGACTGATGCCGTCATCGACTTCGTGGGGAGGCCTGCGACAGTTTCCCTCGGCGTCCGGTTGCTTGGCCATGAAGGTCGACTAGTTCTGGTAGGGCTAATGGGAGGCGGGCTTCAGCTCCCGTTGCCTGTGCTGCCTTTGCTGGGGGCCCAGATCTGGGGGAACTTCACTGGAACCCTGGCCGAACTAGCCGAGCTGGTCGAATTGGCAAGGAGGGGGGTAGTCGCACCCGTAGTCACCGCCTCCTACCGGCTTGAGGAGGCGAACGAGGTCCTTTCCAAACTCGAGCACGGCGAGATCCCCGGGCGCGCCGTGCTCAAACCGTAACTCGACCGACCCGCATTGGAGGCCATTGGGGCCCATTTACTCCGGGGCCGGCCTGATTGCAGCTCGACGCCATGCCCCGAACGGGTCCCTGGAGCTCTTGCCGAACTACAGAAAGCCTGCCTTCGACTCGAAGACCGCTTCGGAGAGCCTCTCCATGTCCTTCACTCCCCTCGTGAAAAGGAGTGGGAGGGCCATAGCGTCCCTGTAGAACTTCTCGACCCCGAAGTCTCCGAAGTAGCCGTACCCGCCGTGCACCTGCAGCGCCTGTGCCGTCGCACGCCTCGCCAACTCGGTCGACTTCATTCTCGCCATCATCTTGGCCGTCGAGGAGAGGCCCTCAGCGTAGATGAAGCTCCTCAGCATCTCCTCCTCCGACCTGAGGGAAGACAGCGCGAAAGCAACGGGCTGGTAATCCTTGAGCGGATGCTCGAATGTGGTTCTCGCCTTCGAGTAATCTATGGCCTTAGTGAGTGCGCCAGAAGTGATTCCGAGGGCGACCGCCGCGACCTCAAGGTCCATTTCGTTCAGGGCCGCTTCGATCGCTCCCAGGCCATTCTCCCCGAGGACCACAAAGTCACCTGAATCGACCTTTATGGAAGAGAATCTCAGCCCCCTGAAACCCAGGCGCAGGTGGTCGCTCAGAGGTTCGAATCCTCCCTTGACTAGTAGGAGTGGACCAGGCGCGCCGGTCGCGGCCAATATGATCAGGTTCGCGTCGCTGTTGAGTACGTGCTCCTCTTCCCCCCGTGCCCGCGAATCTGCAACTGTTACGCCAGGCTTGGCTGAATGGCCTTCAAGCAATCCGGCGTGTGCAACAGTCACGTTGATCTTCGCAGAGGCCGCGTCCTGGAGGCTCTCCTCGCCCTTCTTGGCAGCTAAGACGAGAGGCAGATAGAGAGAGTTTGTGATGAGAACCTTGACAGCGGCCGACGGCGAGATACGTGCCAACTCCTCCAGCACGATGAGGTAACCGTGCTCGTCCAGCCCGGCGCCACCCAGTTCACTAGGTATCCTTGCTCCGACAAATCCCTGGGCAGCCATCCCCATTACTGTCTCTTGACGCAACCCTTCCTTCTCGATCTTCGCGGCGACGCCCTCTATGTTCTTCTGACCAAATTCCCTGACGCTCTTTCTGAGAAGCTGATACTCTTCGCTGCTCATGCTTTACCACCCACCTTTGCTTCGGCGGCTTTCTTCATCTCCCTCATGATTGTCCTCGCTATGGTTAGCTTCTCGACCTCGCTCGTCCCTTCCCAGATATCCATAATCTTGGCGTCCCTGAAGAATCTCTCTAGGTCCCCGGACAGGCCCTGCAGGCCCGTCAGCTCCAGTGCCTTCTCTGTGACGTAAACAGCAGTCTCCGAGCCGAAGGCCTTCGCCATGCTGGTCAGCTTGGGGTCGGGATTGAACTTGAACAGTCGCGAAGCGGCGTTGTACGTCAGAAGCCTCGCCGCCTCGATTCGCATGGCCATCTCCCCCACAGTCGTGAGGGTTTGTTCCTTGAGCGCTTCGTTCCCCTGCCTCGCCATGAATTCGAGCACTCGGTCCAGCGCCCCCTGGGCTATGCCCACGGCCTGTATTGCGGTGTAAATCCTGCTTATGTCGAAGAAGGTCATGACGTAGTAGAACCCTTTGCCCTCCTCGCCGATCAGATTCTTCGCTGGAACCTTGACGTCGTTCAGCACGATCTCGGCCGTATTCGTTGCGCGGACGCCAAGCTTTTCGGTCAGCTTGTTTCTGGTGATTCCTTCGGTTGCCGTCTCCACGACGAAAAGGCTGAGCCCATGGTGTCTCTTCGGGCCCTGGGGCTCAGTGCGGGCGAGCATCATCAGGAAATCGGCCAGCTGGCCGTTAGTGATGAACATCTTTGCCCCGTTGAGAGTATAGTAATCTCCGGACTTCGTGGCGGTTGTCTTGATCCCAGCCACGTCGCTCCCTGCCACTGGCTCCGTGACAGCCAGACCCATCATCGTCTGTCCGTTGATGACATTCGGCATATACTTCGCCTTCTGCTCGTCGTTTCCGAAGAGCATTATTGTCTCCAACCCGAAGAATCCCGAGACTGCGCAGATTCCGGTCCCCGCGTCCACCCGGCAGAACTCCTCTTGCAGAACGAGGACGGACCAGGGGTTCGAATAGTCGATGAGCCCGCTGGCGAACGCCTTTCTTCTCAGTTCCTCGGGAAACTTCTCATCCCTGTCATATTTCCTTGCAACTTCAGGAGTGAGCTCCCTCAGGGCGAATTCTCTCGCCTTCTTCTTGACCTCTTGCAGATCTTCAGGAAGGTCGAAGTCCATTCATTCCACTGGCGGGGGCGCCTCGCCACCTGCTTATTAAGAGACTCATCAGACTTGCCTCCGAAAGCGGGATCCCTATCGACTAGGGGACGCAGGCAAGGCCCGCAGGTTAGAAGGGGTCACTTACAGAGGTAACACGCACAAGTTTCTTGTTAACGAATTCTGTTATCCCGAGGAAGGAGAGCTCACGGCCGAACCCGGAATTCTTCACACCTCCGAACGGGAGTTCCGGCGAAGACAGAGTGGGGTGATTGACCCAGACCATGCCGCTTTCCACCTGGGCCGCGACCCGTCTCCCTCGCTCCAGGTCTTCTGTGAAGACTGCGCCTCCGAGTCCGAAGGGAGTGTCGTTAGCCAAGCGTATGGCTTCTGCTTCATCTTTTGCCCTGAAGAACAGGGCCACCGGTCCGAAGAACTCTTCTCTGCATGCCGGAGAGTCGGGCTTGACGTCGGTAAGGATGGTGGGCTCTAGGAAGGCGCCGGGTCTGTCGATGCGCTTCCCCCCTAGGAGGACCTTCGCGCCGTTGGCAACTGCTACGTCAATCTGATGCATGAGCGTTTCTGCCTGGCCCTCCGAGCTTAGGGGAGGGAGCGTCGTCTGCTGGTCCATGGGGTCGCCGGGGCGCAGCTTCTTGAGGGCCTCTGTGAAACCGGCAAGGAACTGGTCCGCGACCATATCGGACACGATGAAACGCTTCGCAGCAGTACACTGTTGCCCCACGTTGAGCATGCGACTCCAAACAGCCTGGGAGACCGCTTTCTCGATGTTCGCGTCTTCTAACACTATGAAGGGATCGCTTCCGCCAAGCTCCAGGACGACCTTCTTGAGGCTCTCCCCGGCCTTCGCCGCTATCGCCTTCCCTGCCTCCGTGCTTCCCGTAAGAGACACCCCAGCCACTCGCGAATCTTCGATGATTCGGCCGACCCTAGAACTGTTGATGAGCAGATTAGTGTATAGTCCCTCCCTTCCTGCAGACGCTACTCTGAATACCTCCTCAATCGCCATGGCTGTTTGAGGCACGTTCGACGAGTGCTTGACCAGGACGACATTCCCGGCCATCAGGTTCGGTGCAGCGAACCTCACCACCTGATAGTAGGGGAAGTTCCAAGGCATGACCCCAAGCAGCGGGCCCAGCGGTTCGTAGTGAATTTCGGCGTCACCGTACTTCGCGTCTATCTTCTGCGGCTGGAGGAACTTCTCTCCGTTGGCCGCGTAATACTCGACGATACTCACACTCAGCTTGAGTTCGCCTACACTCTCTCTGATTCGCTTGCCCATTTCCAGAGTGGCTAGGCTCGCCAGCTCCTGTGTTCTAGCCTGCATCTCCTTGGCCACTCGGAAGAGGTACTCCGAACGCTCAGCGAAGCTTGTCCTGCGCCAGGCCTGGTAGGCAGCATGCGCCCGGGAAACCATCTCGTCCACCTGTCTGTCGGTGGGTTCTTCGAACGTCTTGAGCACCAGATTATTGTACGGATTTACCGACCTTATGACCATAGAAATCTGCGGGTCAATCCATAACGACCAATATTAAGAGTCTCGTTGCGGTCACTGGTTTGGCATCAGGGACGGACACGATTCGTTGGCTGTGGGTTTAATGAGTCATCCTCTGCATCCTTTTTTTGCATTAGCGCTCGAAAATCCCGTAGGCTCTTGACACCAGGAGCTACAGCAGCCAGCGCAGACTAAGTCTCAGAACTGTTGAACCTTCAGACCTGGCGGTTCACTGCAAATACATCTTATATTGATACCAAGTCAGCCAATTTCTCGTGTCGAGACTCAGGAATTCAAGTCGAAGTGAATGGTTGAGCTTCGATGAACTCCTTAGGCAGGCTGGCGGCTTTGAGAGGCTGTTCGAGCTAGCGAAGGCCAACGGCGTCAACCTGGAAGAGGAAGTGCAACGGGCCCTGCGAGCAGACAGCGCGCTTTTCAGGATCGTGGAGTGCAGTGTTTCGAAGGTGGGGAAGGGAGTGGTCGAACTGAGATTCCCCTTCAGTGGAAAAATAACAAGGAGGGGAGGGATTGTTCACGGCGGGGTCGTGATGTACGCCATGGATACCGCGTGTGGCCTGGCGGTGATGACTGTAAACCATGGAACAGACCAACTCACGCTCGAGCTCAACGTTAGCTTTCTGGAGCCGCTTAGGAAAGGTCCCTTCGTGGCGAGGGGGACCGTAGTCAGGGCAGGCAGAGCGACGGCGGTGGCCGAGGGCGAAATCAGGGACGCAGAAGGGAAGCTGTGCGCAAAGTCGCTTGGAACGTATTATTTGGTTGGAAAGGAGAAAAGGAGACGCACGCAGGGACAAACATAGCCCTTCGAAGGGTCCGCCGAGGCTTAACGCCAGGGACTCGACGGCGTGGGCGGTTTCTCCGAGCCTTGCTGAAAGCAATTGTCAGAACCGAACGAATATCTCGCGGTGTTTCGACACGTCATATTTCGTGAATCCGCTCCCCTGATGAGAAAATCTTTCCGCAGATCAGTCCTTCTCAGGAAATAATTTCATGCCCCGTCGGGCCGGTTTCTCGTGCAATAGCACGCTCCCCCCTAGGCTGCTGCTAACTGCAGTACTGCTACTACTGGAGGCCGCGCCAGATTCTAACGCCTGGAGGGGTGATGACCACCCTTTCATCCCCGAGCCTTGCGATATCCCCACCCACAGAGGTGGCGTACTCGTAGAGCTGCTCGACTGACGACTTCAGCTCTTCTAGGCTCTTCTGGGCAAGCGGGGTGACCTTCAGTATGACTATCGTCTTGTTGGCGACATCTTCCTGAATCTTGGGGATGTCTTCGATGCTCCGAAGAGCTAGGGCCTTCAACAGTATTTCCTTGCTCTTCCCCTCCAGCTTCCTTTCTTGCATCACTCCGGACATTGCGTGTTGATTCTCCTTGACCCGCGGCCCATTATTAAGCGTAGGGCGGCTCCGCAATTCTATGATAGGTATGAATTAGTTAGACCTAGTTGTACAGTTTTATTCAGAGATTGCCGATTTCGTTCTCAGCTTATAAGGGGAGGGTTCCGTGAAACTGAAGAGGTCTGTCCCGTTACAGCGACTTGTGGAGGTTCCAGTAACTGTCTCCCACGTGGTGCAGGTTCTTCACGCAGCTCCCCTTGGTCATCCCCTGCGCCTCCGAGCTCGCCACGAGAGAGGGGCCCACAGCTATTGCCCTTCCCTTCTTCTCCTCTCGGACCACTACCATCTTCCCCGCCGCCCCCCATTCGTCGAGCTTCCTTATCCCGGGGCGCATCACGTCGGCGCCATTGAGAAGAAATCTAATGGCCCCTTCGTCCACAACGGTCCCAGGGAAGAGCGCCAAGGTCGCTGGTGAGCCTAGGTAGGGGATGAAGGTTCCGCCAGATTGCACGAACTCGTAGCCGTCCAGGACTACGAAAACCACGCCCTTTTCGGGTTCGGAGCAACGTGCCTGGGCAGACTTCGGCAGGTCCAGAGTGAGGTCCAGGCAAGACTCGATCCTCGCTATAATGTCGACCGAGTCCCGGCGGGAGAGAACCCACCTCTTCAACTTGTTTCGTCGCGAATTACTGCTTAAATAAACGAATCCGAAAGGCCGGAACAAGGGAATTACTTGTCGGTGGACATGGCGGTCAAGGTCCTTGACGAAAGCGTGGGGAAAGTTGTGCTCATCAAGCTGAAGGGAGGGAAGGTCATCAGAGGGAATCTGCAGGGGTTCGACCAGCACATGAACCTCTCCCTCGAGAAAGCAGAGGAGGTAGCCGAGGACGGCCAATCCAACTCCCTGGGGACACTTATCGTCAGGGGGGACAACATCATAATGATCTCCCCACCGCCGAGTTAGAAAGACACACAAGCTCACCATAGCCTGGCCGCCTGGAGCGCGCGTGCCTCTTGCTGGGCGCGAATCTACTTTTATACCAACGGCGTAGGAGCACAGGCAAGGAATCACCTGCATGGTCGATGTTCTGACAGCCGTGATAGCGGGAGCGGTGGGGCTCGGCCTTGGAGGTCTAGCTTCTTACTATGTCTTTTACTCTAGGGCGAAGAAGGAGAAGATTGTCGTCCCCAAGGCCGTCACGGGGACGAGGTCGACAGAACCCACCATCACGTCTTCCGACCTCGAGCGCTCGAGACGGGAGATGAGGACCATAATGGTGGAGAGGGACCTGCTGTCGTCCGCAATGATGAAGCTTTACGAAGCAGAGACAGAGGGGAGAATAACAAGGGAGGAGAGGGAGACTATCTCCAAGCGCTACAGCGACCAGATCAAGGAGCTGCAGTCGAAACTGAAGGACGTCGAGCTGGTGGTCGAGGTCGGAGAGCTCGAAGGGCTCAGGGGGGAGCTGGTTTCGCTCTTCGAAGGCAAGATACAGAATATCGAGACGCGCCTCGAAGCCGCGAGGCAGAGGCTTGGCGCCGTCGCGCCTCAGCCAGTGAAGAAGGAGCCGGCACCCAGGGTCGAGAGGGAGACTGACCTGGAGCGCGTCGTAGAAAGGAGGGCGAAGCCCGAGCTGACGGAGTCTGAGAAGAGGGTCAAGGAAATCAGGGACGAGGTCATGGACGCCCTTACAAGGCTAGAGCAAATCGACATAGAAAAGAAGCAGCAGGAAACCTGATGGACAGAATCAGGGAAGCTCTTGAGGGGGTTGCCCGAGAGCTCGCCAAAAACATAGGACCCGGTATGACCTTGGGCCTTGGGAGTGGCTCCACGGTCGCCACTCTCCTCGAGGCGCTTTCGCCCCTTGCGATTGCCAAGGCGAAGTCAGTGAGCGGGGTCCCCACTTCCACTCAAATCGAATTGGTGGCGGCCCGCTGCGGAATCAACCTGGTCCCGTTTAGGGGGGCAGTAGACTTGGTGATAGACGGTGCCGACCAGGTGGACGAGGGTCTCAATATGGTCAAAGGAGGAGGGGGAGCTCTTCTAAGGGAGAAGGTCGTCATGGGGAGCGCCCGAAGCATCGCCGTTGTCGCGGCAGAGAACAAGTTCGTCAGACGGCTCTGCGAGAACGGGGTCAGGGTCCCCGTCGAGGTCTTTCCAATGGCCAGGGAGAGCGCCAAGGTGAAACTCTCGATGCTCGGAGGGGTACCGGACGAAAGGCTGATGCCCAAGGGCTACCCCTACTTCACAGAAAATGGCAACCTGATTCTGGACACTATGTTCGAACCCGTGGGTGACCCGCGCGAACTCGAGGTGAAGGTCAGGTCCACCCCAGGGGTGGCCGAGGTCGGCATATTCACGTTCAAACCGATCACTGTCTACAAGCTTGGGACAGACGGAACATTTGAAGTCCTGAAAAGAGACGCCTAACTTTATAACCACCTCACAGGGACGAGATTCGATACACATTGACGCGTGACGTAGGCTACAAGTCGGCGCCGATAGACCCGAACTTTCTGTCAAAGCCCGACCAGTACCCTGTGACTGGTGAGCACAGCGGCCACAAGGTGAGGGCGCAGGGGATGAGCAGAATGGACGGGGAAGGGAAGCCATACCCGACGTCAAACGGGATTCACGGGAGCCAGGTCGCCATCGACTGGGAGTCGTGCGTAGCCGACGGAGTCTGCATGGACGTGTGTCCGGTTTTCGTATTCGAATGGATGCTCAACCCTGGCCAGGCGGGAACGGGCAAGGACAAGATAGTCGAGCAGGGTACCCCCGAGTGGGACCAATACAGGAGCGACAAGTGCGAGCCGGTGCGGGAGATGGACTGCATCTTCTGCATGGCCTGTGAAACTAGCTGCCC
>DASPOK010000046.1:0-4764 GCA_035626075.1 Nitrososphaerales archaeon | reverse complement strand
GAATTAGCCGAGGACGAAATATATATCTCGAATGATGGGGTCTAGGCTAAAGTTATGACGTCAATCGTTGAAGAACCACACGGCTCTCCGGATGCTGGAGGGGAGACCAGGGGAGAAGTGAAAATCCCCGCAGAAACTCTTGCCGCGTTCGGGGGAGATGAGTTGCGCGCCAGAGTCTTCTATGAAAAATATGCGTTGAGGGACGCTGAAGGAAAACAGGTCGAGAAGCTTCCAGAAGATATGTGGCGAAGAGTTGCGAAGGAGCTGGCCTCCGCCGAGAAGGACGAGGAGAAGAGGAAGGAGTGGACGTCGAAGTTCTACTGGTTGCTTGAAGATTATCGATTCGTGCCGGGGGGGAGGGTGCTTTTTGGGGCAGGGCAGATGAGGAAATCAACGCTCCTGAACTGCTACTTCTTCAGGATACGCGAGGATTCGATTGAAGCGATTTTCGACTGGTGCAAGGAGGCTGCCCGGACCTACAGCTTCGGAGGTGGGGTCGGGACTGACATTTCAGTCCTGAGGCCGAGAGGGTCCCCTGTGAACAATTCTGCCATTTATAGCTCGGGGGCGGTCTCCTTCATGGAACTCCTCTCCACCACCACTGGGACCATCGGCCAGGCAGGGAGAAGAGGGGCACTGATGATCACCATCACCGTGGACCATCCCGACGTCATGGAATTCATCAGCGTGAAGAGGGACCTGAAGAAGGTAAACTACGCCAACATCTCGGTGAAGATATCCGACGACTTCATGAGGGCGGTCGAGACCGACGCCGACTTCCTCCTTCACTTCAAGAATGAGAAGGTCGAGATGAACAGGACGGTGAGGGCCAGGGATGTATGGAAGTCACTGGTCAAGGGGGCCTGGCAGTCGGCGGAGCCCGGAGTCCTCTTCTGGGACACCATCAAGCGAGAATCGACGACCGAATACAACGGCATGGAGGTCCAAGGGGTCAACCCATGTAGCGAACAGACTCTGGAGAGCTACGGCTGCTGCTGCCTCGGGTCGGTCAACCTGAGCGTGTTCGTGAAAGACCCGTTCACGGAGAAGGCCAGCATCGACTGGGACTCCCTCACCAGGGCCACCCAGTTCGGGGCGCGGTTCCTGGACAACGTCCTGGACTACAACGCTGGGAGGCATCCGCTCCCCCAGCAGAAGGACGCCTCCCTCCACAGCAGGAGGATAGGGGTCGGGATTACGGGGCTAGGGGACATGCTGATCAAACTGGGCCTCAAGTACGACGAGGACTCCACCATCGGTTTCGTCGACCACCTCTTCGAAAGAATCAAGAACGTCATCTACGACTACTCGACTGAGCTGGCGAAGGAAAAGGGCAGCTTTCCCGCCTTCGATGCTGAGAAGCACCTCTCCCAGCCCTTCGTCTCCAGGCTGGACGACAAGGTGAAGGAGAAAATCAGGAGCCAGGGCATAAGGAACGCGGCCATCACGACCATACCGCCCGTCGGGTCTGGGTCCATACTAGCGGGGACGAGCAGCGGGGTGGAGCCGGTCTTCGCGCTGACTTACACCAGGAGAAGCAAGTCGCTGAGCGAAGGGGAGTTCAAGGTCTTCCATCCGCTGGTCAAGGAGTACATGGGTGCTACGGGGGCGAGGGACGAGGGACAGCTGCCGAGCTACTTCGTCACGGCGCACCAAATCAGCCCCGAGATGAGGGTGAAGATGCAGGCGACGATACAGAAACACATCGACACTGCCATATCGAGCACCGTAAATCTTGCCGAGGACATCACCCCCGAGGAGGTGGAGAAGATCTACCTGCTCGCCTGGAGGTCGGGGTGCAAGGGCATCACCGTCTACAGGGAGGGGAGCAGGGAGGGAATCCTCGAAACAGAAAAGGTGGCCAAGCAGGTCGAAGCACCCAAGGAGGCCTTCGAGAGACCCAGACTGATGGAGGGAAGAACCCTCAAGCTGAGGCTCCCCCAGGGAGGTCTGTACCTCACGGCGAACCTGGTCAACGGCGAGCTGAAGGAGGTCTTCGTGACGTTGGGGAAGTCAGGAGGGGACGAGAAGGCAGACGCCGAGGCTTTGGGGAGGCTGATCAGCCTCTACCTGCAACACGGAGGGGACGTCAAGAACGTCATCTCCACACTGAAGGGGATCAAGGGCAAGTACGTCTCGTGGGACGAAGGGACCCAGCTACAGTCAATCCCCGACGCCATCGGTAAGGCACTGGAAATCCTGACCCTTAATCACGTTGTCAAAGAGTCGGGGTTTCCCACAGAGGGCAACCCGAGGTCGTTGGGAGGAACGTGTCCCGACTGCCATGAGAACACCCTGGTCTTCGAGAACGGGTGCTATCACTGTGGAAGCTGTGGGTACTCCAAGTGTGAATAGAACTTAATCGCGACATCGTTACAATAGGCCACGAACTCGCCTAGGCTCCGGTCTCTCTTGGTAGCGTTGCATCGATAGCATAGTATCGCAACGTTTTCCTTCGTAACGATGTCTCCGTTGTCCAGCCTATTGAGAGTGGGACTGTTGGATTTCCATGAACCTTTGTTTCCTAATTGCCAGTCTAAGGCACAGCCGCAGACGAAACAGGAGTCGGTTCCCGATGCAAGTTGGAACAGCTCTTTGCCGATAATAAAGACCTTGAATCCCCGCCTGCGGTGACTAGCCAAACGTGCATGTGACCATCGCCTCTTCGACCTTGTTCGAGCGTACTCTCTTTCGTACTCTTTCCTGAATACTGGATGCGTACGATTGTAGTTCTTGGAATACTCCATGTCACATTTCTTAGGTGTAGCGTTTGCCTGAGGCACATTTGTAGAACTCGTTGACTGGTAACTGTCGCTTACAGCGGCTGCAGGTCTGAGTGACTTCCACGTCTGGGAATTAGGGCGGGGGATTTAACGACCATTGCTGGTCGTGTGGCTACTCGAAATGTGAGTAGGCAGCCCGGCCCGACAATGATTTTACACCACCTCTCAGGCCCGGTGCTGATTGAACAAGGGAAGGAAGGCTCTCCTGGTCGTGGTGCTGGCCACAGCTTGTGTGATGACCCCCCTTATCCTTGGAGGGGCCCTCATCGGGTTTTACGTGGGTGGTGAAGTTGGGTACTCGGGGAGCGTTCTCGCGATCGCCTTCTCGACGGCAGGCTTCGTAATCGGGATGGTCGTGATATTTCGCGTAATAAAGGCGGTCGTGGCCAGGGCAGACACTGCTACTGGCTGATTTTCTTCAAGGCCGCCGACTTCGACTTCGAGACCTTGGACTTTAGCTCCTCCTTTGCCTGGCTGTAGGCCTCCTCGACCCTCTCTGCGGCAGACTTGAACGGCTCGTCCACGAGCTCTTCGCTCATTGGGCAACCTTCTTCTCGAGCACCTTCTTTACGTGTTTCAGCCTTGAAAACTCTTCCCTCTCCCTTTCTTCGAGGGTGGCCTGGATGTATCGGATGGATGTCTCGTACCTCGGGATGATCATGTATTCGAGCGCGTTGAGCAGCCTTTGCGTTTTCTCAAGCTCCTTCGCCAGCCTGAAGATGGCGTTCTCGTACTCGGCCGCGCGGAAGATGGAAGGGAGGGCCCTTCTCATCTGCCTCGATGCCCGGTCTACGGCCACGTTAGTGTCAGCGAATCCGTAGGTCATTCCCACCTGCTTCTCGGAGAGCTTGACCGACGGGATGTCAACGTCAACTATCCTGCGGACGCTCACCTCTGCCTCCACCATGGGCGGAGTGTTGGCCGCAATCCCTTCAAGACGAAGGGGGCCAAGCTTCAGATAAGCGTCAAAGAGAGAAAGATAAGCGTCGGATAGAGGCTGAGATATTTCGTCCCTGGCGACGGTGGCGCGCTCGATCATCTCGTCGAGGCGCTTCAGGAGGACGTCTCGCTTATCGTCCAGTACCTTCTTGACTCTGACGGCCGTCTGCAGCCTCTTGCGGGTGCCTATGAGCTCGATTTTCGTGGGGAGGACGTTGCCCCCTGACGCTACGGACATTTCTAGCCAGTCGACTTCCCTGTAACGTAGTGTTGTCTGATGAATTCTTCCTTGATGTTGGTCAGTTCGCTCTCGGGAAGGACCGACAGGGTCTCCCAGGCTATGCGATGGGTGTCTTCGAAGGTCCTGTTCTCGTCGTAGCCCTGGCTGAGGAACTTCTGTTCGAACTCGTCCCCGAACTGCAGGTACCTGAGGTCGGAGCCGGTGAGCCCTGACTTGCCGACGATTTCGGCCAGTGCCCTGAGCTCAACGGCCCTGGCGTAGGCGTTGTAGAGCTGGTTGCCGACCTGGTGGTGGTCGGGACGAGCCCTCCCCTGCTTGATGACGTAGCCCAAGGCTGGACCCATGAGCCTGCTCAAGCTTGATAGGACGTAGACTGGAGGGTAGATGCCCTTCCTGAACAGCTCCCTCCCCAAGAAAATCTGGCCCTCGGTGATGTACCCCGTGAGGTCAGGGATAGGGTGGGTGACATCGTCGCTGGGCATGGAAAGAATCGGCATTTGCGTGATGCTTCCCTTCTTGCCTTTGATCCTCCCTGCCCTTTCGTAGTTGGTAGCAAGGTCGGTGTAGAGGTAGCCCGGGAACCCCTTCCTTCCTGGAACCTCTTCCCTTGCCGCCGAGATCTCCCTCAGCGCTTCGGCGTAGTTGGTGATATCTGTGATAATTACTAGGACGTGCATGCCAAGCTCGAAGGCGAGGTATTCGGCCGCCGTGAGCGCAACCCTAGGCGTGATGATTCTCTCGATGGCCGGGTCGTCGGCCAGGTTGAGATACAGGATGCTCCGCCTGATTGCCCCCGATTCG
>DASPOK010000045.1:0-6951 GCA_035626075.1 Nitrososphaerales archaeon | reverse complement strand
GCGTTGGCTCCAAGGTGCACCTGTCGTTTGACTCCGCTGACGAGCCGAGAGAGACCCCTTACCAGCTCAGGCGCGGTCCTGCTGATGTCGATGCCGACAATAGCATCTGCCGCCGTCGCTACGTGACTTGTCCGGATGGCGCGCCCGTTCTTCGTTGCCCCCTTTCCCCTGCGTGCGACGTACACATCCCCAGAGACCAGGTCTCTCACCAGGCCCAATACGACGTCGCTCAGGGACTCCCCTTCCACGATGGCAACCGAGGTGCAGTAGAACGGTATCCCTCTCTCGAAGTTCGATGAGCCGTCCAGGGGGTCGACAACAGCGAGGGTCCTGGCTCTGCGGTCTCCCACTTCTCCTGCTTCCTCGCTCAGGACCCTTACTCCTCTCTTCGATTTCAGCGACCGGAGCAGTTCTTCTTCGGCTTCCTTGTCGGCGAAGATGGTCTTGTCCCCGGAAGCACCCGTGCCCACCGTTCGCCCTCTGCCTCCTCCCCGTGCGAGGGCCGAGACCTTCAGCTTCACTGTCTCGGTAGCATCGAGCAGGACTCCTTCCCACTCTCTGGGCGTCATGCTTGCATCACTTTCGTTCTGTCCAAGACGGCCATGATCTTGTCGAGGGTCACATCCAGGTTCGAGTCAGTCTCCACCTCCTCCGTCTTCTCCTCCTTGAGGTCCTCGTGTACCTCGGCCAGGGCGCTGTAGTAACGCGTCCTGAAAAACTCGGTGACGTTCCTCTCTCTTTCCCCCTTGTTCTTCTGCCTCTGGTCTATCGTGTCGGGCTTGGCCCTGAGCAGGATGTATAGGTCGGGCCTCAAGGTGGGTTCCTCCAGGATTCGCCTGCACATGGCTAGCATCGTGGGATATGCATCACTCTTCTTCAGCTCGTACCTTATCTTGGCATAGGCCAGGTCTGAGAGAAGATACCCCTCTGAGACAATCTTCCTTGTTTTTCTCAGCTTCGATATGACGGAGCAGTAGGTCATGGTGGCGCCGAACAGGCTGAAATCTGCCGAGGTGTCGGCTCTATCCGCCACCGGCACATCCTTCGGGACCGCGTCCGCCGACTCCTGCATCCTCAACCATCCCAGCTTCTCCATTCCCATTGCCAGGGAAGTCTTGCCTGTCCCCGAGAACCCCTCGAGGACTATGAACACCATTTGCGCCAACCGTTGCCGATTGTCTGGATTTAACCTGTCATTCCTGCTACGGGAGGGAGACGAACGTGGGGTAGTTAGAAATCACAAGAAAGACCAGGTAGGCAATGTATCCCACTCCAAGGTAGGCCACGGTCGGGACCCCGTAGCGGACTTCCACGAGGGCGCCCGGCTTCTTCGCCGCTTCGACCTCCTCGCGCGCGACGTTGACGTCGTTGCTCACCTCCGTCCGGACGCCGTCAGAGACTATCGCCTTCGGTATCCATCTCTGCTCCCTGAGGAACTGTTCCATGGGAATGGTAATTCCTCCCCTTGCGTTCCCCACGCCGTACTCGTACACGATGTGTACCAGGGCGACGACTGCGGCTGCGAAGAGAGGGGCCAAGGGGGAAAGGGGATAGGGGTCGGCGGCCACGAAGGCCAAGGCGATGGCATCGGCCTGTCCTATCCCTCCAAGAAGCGTGAACGCCAGCGCGATTCCTCCCACCAGCGCGACCTTAACCAGCAGGAATTCGAGGCCGGGTCCGCCGACTCCCGAGTAGAGGGCGTAGACGGCGTAGACCACGCCGACCAGGGCCGGCACCCAGACGAGGTCGCTCACGGCCCGGTCCTTGACGTCTTGGTACGAGGCAATGGCGAAAGAAACGGCGATGAGGAGCTGGGCATACAACGTACGCACATGCACGGGCGACGCATATAAGGTGCGAAGGCCCTCCTTGCCTGTCGCTACCTTTCTTCTAGCTTGAACTTCTGTCCCGAGAAGATTCTTTCGACCCTTTCGAGTGTGTCGATGTCCGCCACAGACTTGTCGGTCCTGATCCGTTTGATTCGCGGGAACCTGAGGGCGTACCCGCTGTCGTGCCGCCCGCTGCGCTGGATGCTGTCGAAGGCGACCTCCACCACGACTTCAGGCTTCACCTGGCGCCTGTACCCGTAGTCCTTTACAGTAATTTCCTTCAGCCGGGTAGTCATTTCCTCAATCTCCTCGTCAGTTAGACCGCTGTAGGCTTTGCCTATGGCTTTCAGGTCATCGCCGTCGCGGACTGCGAAGGTGTAGTCCGAGATGACTCCCGCCCTCTTCCCGTGGCCGTACTCGGCTGCCACTATGACGACGTCCAGGGTGTCGAGCTCTTCTTTGAGCTTGACCCAGCCAGAGCCTCTCTTCCCCATGGCATACATGCTATCGGGGTCCTTGACCACCAGTCCCTCGTACCCGAGACTCCTGCTCTGCCGAAAGGCTGCCTGAATCTCAGCTTCGCTCGTCACTTCTCTCGACTCCGCCAGGCATACAGGAATGCCGCGAACGATGTACGACAGCAGCTTGCGCCTCTTCCTCAAAGGCATGTTCATCGTCTCCATCCCGTCCTTGAATAGCAGGTCGAAGGCGAAGAAGGTCACAGGGGCCCTCCTCGAAGCCTCCTCGAATTCCTCCTGCCTCCTGAGCCTCCTCTGGAGCAGCTGAAACGGGAGCGGATGCCCGTCTGAGAAGGGGACTATCTCGCCGTCGAGAACGAATTCCCCTTTGGCACTCAGAAGTGCCTCCGCCACCTCAGGGAAGCTCGAGCTGATGTCTTCAAGCCTCCGGGAGTAGATTCGCACCTCATCCATGGACTTGTGGACCTGGGCCCTGACCCCGTCGTACTTGTACTCGGCATAGCTCGCCTTATGGAAGTGGCCCGCTATCTCGGCAGCCGAGGCCATCGGTTCCGCCAACATGAAGTTGACCGGACGGAAAGGCTGGAGCTTGACGATCCTGGCCTCGCCGGCAGCAGCCTTCCTGGCGAAGACGCCGATGTCACCAAGCACCATGTGGGCCCGAGCCGACTCCGCTTTCGAGAGTCCGAATGCAGTCCCAATGCACTCTTCCAGCAGCCCGGAGACGAGGCCAGTCCTCATCTCCCCCGTGAGCACCTTGACGACGTACTTCCCCTCCAGCGGGCTGGCCCGCAACAGCAGCGACTTCACGACCCCTCGCCTCGCTGAAGCCGACCCCTTCCCCTTCAGGGAGCGGAGCCTGCTGAACGCCTCCTCCAGGTCGGTGAGGGTCAGTGGCTCCCTGAACAGCGTCTGCGCTTTCTTCTCTTTCAGGAGTTCCTGGGCAACCTCCCCCAGGTCTCCGTGTTTCAGATATGTGCGAGAGATGTCTTCGTGTGTGGCCTCGGTCGCTTCCTGCAGGACGTCGAGGATGGTCGAGTATCCCACCTGGGCTTCGTCCTTGCTCCCCCTCTCTGACGCTCTCCCTGATGCAACCCGAGCTGCGACCTCGACCTCTTCGGGCTTGAGCCCTCTCAAGTATCCTGACAGGTACTCGACTTTGGCCTTCTTGCTGCTCGTCCCCCTAACTCTCTCAAGAGTCTCGGCAAGGGCTAGAAATGAAGAAGACTGATTCATGGGCCGACAGGGGTCGCCATGACCAGCGCCGCTTCGCCGTCCTTGTAATAGGCTTCGAGGCGCCCAGTGACTTTGTACCCCAGCCGCTGATACAGTTCCATCGCCTGGGAGTTCGAGACACGGACTTCGAGGTAGCACTCCGTGGCGGTCTTCGCAAGCATCGCCTCCTGCGCGGTCTGCATCAGCATGCTCCCGACCCCTTTTCCTCTGTGCTGTTCTTTGACGGCTATCGACACTACGTGCCCTTTCCGCGCCAGCCCGAGCCTTCTGAGGTGAGAAAACCCATATTCAATTCTACACATGACGTAACCGATGATGTCCCCATCTAACTCGGCAACCAAGAAGGTCTCGGGGAACTCCGTCAGTATTTCGTAGTAGAAATAGTCAGAGTAGTGCTCTGGAAGCGCGTCGGTATTGATGCTGATGACTGCCGCAATGTCGTCCCTTTCGCAACGCCTGATCGAGTAGTCCCCTACCCTCGCAACCACGACCTTCTGCAATTCCCACAGTCGACTCCTGCGCCTGATTGTTAAGCTTGCTGGGTTTCACGAACACCTTATTATCGGAATCTCCTGCCGGCAGCCAGTTGTCCGCTGAGCCCTCGGACCTCGAGCAGTCGGTCCGCACGAGATTCTCCGTGAAGGAGTCGTTCGTCCTCCCTGGCGGTGAATTCGAGTACCAGGTGGCCTACGACCAGGGGACGAAGCAGAAGTTCGCCGAGCTGGAGGCCGAACTCGCTGCCAGGGGGTACAGGCCCGAGCTGTCTGGGAGCCGGGACGAGTGCGTCCTAACGCTCAGGAAGGTGGAGGCACAAGCCGGGCGCCTTTCAAGGCTCCCTGTCCTCCTTGCCCTCTTCACCGTCGTCTCGCTCGTGGTGTTTTCTCTTCTGCAGCAGGAGGTATACGAGCAACTTGTCCCTTCGCTCCCTGGCTACCTCGTCTTTTTCGAGTTCGGCGCCACCATCGCCATTCTGATGGGAGCTCACGAGCTGGGGCAGCGGCTTGTCGCCCGGCGGAGAAGAGCGGGGCACGCGAGCAGCTACCTGATTCCAGGGATTCCGTTCCTCCCTCCGTTCCTACCTTCCTTCGGATTCGTCTCAGCCCAGCGAAGTCCTGCGCTTAACAGAGACGCTCTCTTTGACGCAGTCATCGCAGGTCCCCTGGCAATCCTGGCGCTGACCATCATAGTGTACGCCATAGGCGACACCACGGCAGTCCAGTCGGCAATCGTCTACCGAGGGAGTCAGCTGGCCAACACTACGGTCTCGATCAACCCCAACGCGATTCAGATGGCGGTCGATACCGTCCTTGGACCCTTCCTGCCGAGTATCGCAAACGGCCACATCGCCGTTTCGCCCATCGCAGACGGGGCCACTGTGGGGTTCATACTCGTGTTCATCGGGCTTCTCCCCATGGCGTCCTACGACGGCGGATTCCTGTCAACCATCGCCTGGGGCCCGCGTGCCTCCAGGGCAATGAGCTACCTCAGCGTCTTGGCGCTCTTGGTGCTGGACACGCCCACCTATTGGGCTCTGGCCGTAGTGGTTCTCCTGCTGGCAGGGCGCCCCTACCAGCTCAGGCTAATGGATGAGGTGTCGGAACTTTCACACTTGCGTCAGTGGGTCTTCGTGGGGGCCTTGGTGCTCGCGTTCCTCTGCCTGCCTGTCCCCCATAACGTGGGGACCCTCCCATTACCCTGATTCGACCTGGCACTCTGAAGCGCGCGTGACAACGTTCAGCTTTCCGGATCGCCCCACCTTGTTCAGCATCCTTCCCACGGCTTCTCCGGCTCCCTTCGCAGTGGTGAGGCCAAGTTTTGAACGGGCGTAGGTTTCAGGGAGCCCCGAGAGCAGGAGCACGTCGTATTCGTCCTTAAGCTTGTTTAGGTAGAACACTTCTTCGAGTCCGGCGACGTATCTTTCCTTCCTCCTCTCTCCCTCTCCTGCGAGCCTCCCGGTGACAAGCATCTCCAGTGCGGTGGATCCCATCCCTTCCGAGCACTCGGCAATCAGGAGGACCGTGCCTGTCCTCCTCACTCCTTCGATGACACTCCATACCCCTCTCAAGGCTGAGGAGAAGGTGTCGTCGTAACCCCTCCCGCCGGCTCCTATTACCATCCCCCTGGCCTGGGGCATCGACATCCTGGCGAAGGCGTTCTTGATGGCGTCGAAGGGGGCGCCCTCCATCACCGCTCTCAGCTTTCCCCCCCGGGGGATGGCTGTCAGGAAGCTGGATTCACGAATCCGCTCTGCGAGTGTTTCCACGGCGTCGTAAGCCTCTGTTTTCTTCAGAGGTTCGGGCTCCATGCCCTTCCTCGCCTGGGAAGCTACCCCCTGGGAGCGTGCGATCCAGTTGAGGCACGCCCCCACCTTGGTGTCGACAAGCCCGAAAAGCGGGTCCGGCCTCGCAGACCCCAGGAAGAGCTTCGCTCCTGGCTCCTGCAACTGCGAAGCGTACACGGCTTCGTCCCCCTCCGCTGACGGGACCGGAGGCGGAAGCGTGGTTACCTTTCCTTTCAGTTCTGGAACGCCGCCCTCGATTCTTTTGGGAGCTGCCGAAAAGAGCTTCAGGGTCTGGAGCTCGGCCAGGGTAGGGACCAGGACCCGTAGAAGTTCGATGGTGGTGGGGGTAGCGTCACTGACGAAGATCTCCGAAGCACCCTTGACTAGCTCCGCCGCACGCCCCGTATCCACGGGGCTGCTCTCGGGGGCGGCTTCTGCGACGACCCCCAGATTCTCGGCTTGAATCGTGACCAAGCTCTCTACGTTCCCGTAGGGAACCCAGATTTCGGGCAAGCATCAGGTTCCTTACGGACTTGTTTTATAAGCTCGAATTCGACTGATGGGCCATGGCCTGGAAGAGACGAAGGGGCCGCCTGAACGACATAGCTGAAGGGCTCGTGAAGGTGGGCGCGCTTCAATTCGGCACATTCACGCTCCCCGACGGGAAGGACAGCTCCTACTACGTCAACCTGAGGGGCCTCCCTAGCTACCCTGGTGTGTATCGAATGGTCGTGGACGCCGTCTCTGAGCTTGTTGCCAAGAAAGTGGCCAGGGCTGACGCCCTCTGCGCGGTTCCGCTTACGGGTCTGCTAGTCGCGTCTCCGGTGGCGGTGGCTCTTAGGAAACCATTGGTCTACACTCGCCCCGGCAAGAAGGCCAACGAGCGTCTGGTGGAAGGGGAAGTCCGACCTGGCATGAGCGTAGTAGTCGTCGACGATCTTGCGACGTCCGGTAAGACCATCCTCAGGGCGGCCGAGGCAATTGAGGGCGAGGGAGGAAAGGTCACTGCCGCAGTTGTACTGATAGACAGACTCGAGGGAGCAAGAGAGCGGCTGAGCAAGAAGGGGATAAGCCTGCACTCTGTGACTGACATGCTGGAACTCGCTGACACTCTCTATTCGATGGA
>DASPOK010000044.1:0-3660 GCA_035626075.1 Nitrososphaerales archaeon | reverse complement strand
GGGCGAGGGAGGAAAGGTCACTGCCGCAGTTGTACTGATAGACAGACTCGAGGGAGCAAGAGAGCGGCTGAGCAAGAAGGGGATAAGCCTGCACTCTGTGACTGACATGCTGGAACTCGCTGACACTCTCTATTCGATGGAACTCATAAGCAAGGATAACCTGAAGGCGATTACGAAGTCGGTCGGAAGCCGCTAATAGACCGAGAGATTCTTCTTTTCCAACTGCGCTGGTTGAAGATTGTCAACGGCCGTCTCCGGAAAGTAGAGGCTTTGTGCCTGAACGGGCGCCGGGGAATCAGTTCAAGAAAGTGGGGGGAAGGACCTCAGTATACCATGAGGTTCTTCTCTTCGAGCGTAACATGCAGATTATTGACAGCCCTGTAGACCTCGCTCTCCTTCTTCGCACCCGTGCACACCAGCTTCCCTGACGCGAACAGCAGTATCACGGTCTTTGGATCAGCCATTCTGTGGATAAGGCCTGGGAACTGTTCGGGTTCGTACATCGACTTTGGAAGTACGCGAGCTGCCTCCTCCAGGTGAACCTTGCCACCGAGGCTGGCTGACGCGACGATGTTCTGAATCTCTACTACGGCTTCGTTCTTGATTGGTATCTTGCCTTTTTTGAGCTGCCTGACCACTTCCTCTACGGCCTTCCTTGCCTGCTCCTCTGATTTCGCGCCTGTGCAGACCATTTTCCCCGAGCTGAAGATGAGGGTGGCCGTCTTTGGGTTCCTGAGCCTGAAGACCAGGCCGGGGAACTGGTCGGGATGATACTCGACTGTCACGAAATTCTTTGTGATGAGGTTGAGGTCGACTGTTTGGTTGATGGATGCCGAAGCCACAACATTCTCTATACTTACGATAGCCTTTGTTTGAGGCATCTACGACCGGCGTCTTCTGATGGTATATAAAGGGTATATAAAGGGAAACAGAAGGAGTTCTTGCAAATCAAGGCGCGAGGGCGGTGACGGCGACGAATAGGGGGACACCTGATCTGACCAAAAGGGCCAAGGCTTAAACCACAGGGCGAGACTATCGCGATTCATGGCCACGCAGGGGACGTGGCTCAGGGCCCAAGTGCGGTATGTTTTGTTACCGCTGAACTACTTCGTTGTGCTAGTTGTCCTCTTATTCATGGTAGCAGTGTTGTTGTCCGCCCATCAAGTAGGCTGGGCGTTCGCGATAGGGCTCCCTGCTGCCGTGACGATAGTATTCGTCCTTGCGATATATTTCGCGCTCAAGCCATTCCAGGGCGAGGTGTCGTTCATGCGCGGGCACGTGTTCTGGAGGGGCCGCGGAAGCTGGGATCAACTGGCGAGAAACTACGTCAAGCCCTCGCGAGCAACTCAGACAGGGCTAATAGTCGATGTCAGAAGTAACATCCGGGGCTTTCGAATCTCATTTCGGAACGACCAGGATGCCACCCTATTCATCGGCTGGCTCAAGGACGCAGGAGTTCCAATAGCCCAAGCAGCGAGATGACGGTCCCATGTCAGTTCAGTCGACAGCGCCGTCCATGAGGGTCCAACTTCATCTCCCGGTGCTTACAAGCCGGAAGAGTACAACTCCATGTCCCGAGGATTTACAAGAACTGCAGAAGGCTCAGATAAGTTCTCGGTTACTCGACGGACCTCTGGACGTTCCGAATCGGGGTTAACGATGTGTTCGCTCCTGAGAGCACCATTCGTCCACTAGTTACCTGACGCGGGTTCAGCCTTGTTCCTGGTCTGACTCTCCGCCTCCTCGTCTTCGCGGAGAATCGAGACGACGACGATGATGAGGATGATTATCGAGGGTATGTAGTTGAACCACTGCGGCAGGCCATTCGTGTCGATGTAGTAGGCGAGTAGCTCAACGTATGGGATTACGAACACGACCTTTCCCTCGAGGCACTGTACGGTTATGGGCGTGGCCGCGATATTCAGGGACTGGTCGGTTCCAGGATTGTTGTCCCCTTTCGTAATCAGTCCGGCACTCGTGACCTGGACGACCCTGTGCACCACTGATTCCCCGCCGGTCGAGCAGAGGTTGTTGTAGACGATGATGTCCCCGACGTGGATGGCACTGATGGGGACAGCCTGTATCACGACCAGGTCCCCCCCCTCCAGGGTCGGAAGCATGCTGTACCCATCGACCCTCCTCGTGTCTGCCTGCACGAAATACGCCCATAAGAGGAGCAGAGCAAAGGCGGCCACATAGAGGATGGTCCCCCTTGAGGCCATTTTCATCGAGGGCCTCCCGGCTGACATGCGGTTAAACGTTTGAGATTTGATGAGTTTTTATCGGCCTAGGTCACGATTGGACGCGTTGGTCAGGAACTCGTTCAAAGTGCTGGCCGCCGACGTCATCCTCCTGGCGGCTGGATTCTGGGTGCTCCAGGACCTCCAGTGGAGGACGGGATTCGCCAGCTCCCTCCATGACGCGTGCTCCCCGATCTGCCGCTATTCTCCCTCTTTCAGTTACAGCTTCTTGACCCGATTCTTCACGATGACTGGGAATGGGGTGAGCCTGACCAGCCCTCCCACGCTGGACTGGGTGCAGTTGATCGTATGCCTGCTGGTGATAGTCAACGCCTGGTTCATCTATGATGCCCTCAATGCAAGAAGACTCGGTGCCGACAAGGGCGCAGCTAGTCACAACACCCTCTGACTTCGACCTGGGAAGGAACGATTCCGGTACCCACGAGCAGCGATATCATTGCCACGGATTGGTGGTAAGAATCGCTATATGTTGCCGGTCATCTATTCACATGGCTTGCTAGAGCGGGTTCCCAAGCTCAAGGTAGCTGCAGTTATTGTGTTGTTCCTTGTAATCTTCTTTTACGTCCCCGTTGTGCCTTACATTCAGCCCATCACTGTACCGGGGTCCTATTCTCCGGGCTTCGAGGCGTGCCTTGCTGGGGTCTCGCAAACGAATCTCACGCTTGCGATGGCACAACAGCTCAACTGTGAGAACGAGTTCAGGGCTCCTGCTGTAGACCTCTACGGTTTCGCCACGCCAGCGTACGGACTTCTCGGGTATGGGGCTCCCCCCTTCCCTTCACAGGAGCTGGTTAGCCAAGGAAATCACTCTGTGATTGTCTACTTCAACGGCAGCCAGGTTGCCGCCGTCGAGGACGCGGGCCCGGCAGGTGTGATGGTCAACCCCCAGGGGGTCTTGTACATTCAGGACGCGGAAGTCATCTCCTCCGACTACGGGTTCCTGAACATAACTATCCAACTGAGGAACCTAGGGAACTACCCAGTCAGCAATCCGTCCGTGTACCTGTCAATGGTGGGATACAGCAGCAACGCTACGGAGGGGAGCGTGACCCTGATCAAGCCCAAGTTCGTGGGGAATTGCGAGGCGATCTGGGCACCCGCAGACTACTGTGTGGTATCGCAGGTCGCGCCGAACAACCTCCCGGTGAACAAGTCCTTCAGCTTCTACCCTGAAGTCAGGGGTTCTGTGGAGGGAAGGCCTTTCCTCTACAGGGAGGGCTTTTGGGAGAATTACCCGCAGGGAGGCGTGGGTCCTCTGTGGGTGAAGGAATTCATGTCGCAGGTTGATCGGGCGAGAGGCGGAACCCCCATGACCGAGAACGCGACGCTCGACCGCTTCGCGGCCATCAGGTTCAAGGACGCATCCGCCGAGTATCAAATCTCCGACTATGGGTTCACG
>DASPOK010000043.1:0-9172 GCA_035626075.1 Nitrososphaerales archaeon | reverse complement strand
GACTACGTCTTCGGTCTGCACATAGACAGCACCCGGAAGTCGGGGGAGATAGGGGTCAGAGAGGGGGCGATGATGGCAGCCCCGGACACATTCAAGGTGAAGATCGTCGGGAGGGGAGGGCATGGTTCTGCGCCTCACGAGACAATAGACCCAATCTACGTGGCCGCCCACGTCATACTGGCATTGCAGGGCGTGTCGTCCAGGATGATCAATCCGGTCCGCCCCTTCGTGATATCCGTGGGCGCAGTCCACTCCGGAACAAAAGAGAACATTATTCCTGACGTGGCCATGCTCGAGGGGACCATACGGACCCTGGACGAGGCCACGAGGAAGCGAGCCAAGCAAAGGGTGGAGGCCGTGGCGAAGGGGGTGTGCAAGACCTTCGGCGCCATCGCCGAGGTAGAGTTCGAGACCGATGCCTACCCAGTCACCGTCAACGACCCCGAAGCAACCAAGAAGGCAGTAGAGGTGCTGAGAAAGATACCCGGCATTCGAATCAAGACGATCGAGCCCGTCCTCGGGGGCGAAGATTTCTCGAGGTTCCTTCAGAAGGCTCCTGGGACCTTCTACTTCCTCGGGACTGACAACCCCGCGAAGGGGTGTACCTACCCCAACCACAGCTCCAAGTTCAAGGTTGACGAAGACGTGCTGAAGTTCGGGACAGCCTCACTGGCCATGCTGGCTTACGAGTTCGGCAACCCGAAGGGACCCGCATAGGAGAGATAGATGTACGCGAAGAAGGTCTCCGAGAGAGTCTACTTGCTGGACACCTACGCCATGGGTATGCCAGGGGCCGTTAGCGCATACCTCGTGAATGGACCCAAGCCCACCCTAGTCGACTGTGGATACGCGTCCTCGTACGAGAACGTGCTAGCCGGCATGGCGGAAGTCGGCGTCATGCCAACGGACGTGAGGTACGTCATTCCCACCCACGTCCACCTTGATCATGCGGGGGCGACGGGGCGGCTGATTAGGGAGATGCCCAACGCCCAGGTGATAGCCCACGAGCGGGGGGTACCTCATCTCGTCGACCCGACAAGGCTCATCGAGAGCGCTACCAAGGTCTTCGGCAAGGCGATCATGGAGTTGTACGGCGCCCCCGAACCTGTCCCTGCCGCGCGGGTCACCGCCGTCGGGGAGGAAGTTAGCCTCGACTTGGGGGACGGCATGACGGCTACGCTCATGCACTCGCCAGGCCACGCCCCTCACCAGATATCTATGATGCTCGACAGGACGAAGGCGCTGATGACCGCCGACGCGGTCGGCATTGTGTACCCGGGACTGAAGGCACTGATACCAGCCACCCCCCCACCGAGCTTCGACCTGAGTGAGTACCTGTCCACCGTCGGAAGTCTTCGCCAGACGACTCCGTCCGAGCTTCTGGTCCCACACTTCGGAGCCAGAAAGGATGTCGACTGGGTCTTCGACAGCACTGCCAAGCTTGCCCAGACCTGGGTGGAGCAGGTGCGAGGGCTGAGGAACAAGGGCAAGTCCCTGGACGAGGCCTCGGAGGCCATGGAAGCCGAGGTTCTCAGGGAATCAAGAGGCGGCGAGCTCCCAGTATATGCCAAGGTCTCGGTGAGGGTCTCGGTCATGGGGATCATGCATTATCTCGACAAGAATCCTTGAATAGGAAGCAGCGTAGTCTCTGCCTGTGCCGCTGGTATACGCTTGCATCGCTCCACACGGGAGCGAGATAGTCCCCTCCCTGGCCGGGAATAAGCACGGCCTGTTCTCCCAGACCAGGAAGGGGATGAAGGAACTCGCAATGCGGATGAAAGAAGCCAGCCCGGACACGATGGTCGTGGCGACGCCGCACAACCTCAGGCTCCAGAGGCACATCGGCGTGGTCACGGCCGAGCAATCCTCCGGCAGGGTGGCGGAGGGGAAGAAGGAAATCAGGCTGCGAGCGAAGTGCGACGTCGATTTCTCGAAGAGGGTCGTTGATGCCGCCGAAATGCGGGGACTTCCCGTGGTCGCCGCGAACTACGGCGCCCTCGAAGGGCCGATGTCGGACCTGGCCATGGATTGGGGAACACTCATTCCGCTCTGGTTCCTTCTGAAGGGCACGAGGCTCAAGAGCCGGGTTGTGATAGTCACCCCTTCGAGGGGGATACCCCTGCGCCAGAACTTCGAGTTTGGGAGAGTGGTGGCAGAGGTGGCGGAGAGTGTTGAGAGAAGAGTGGCTTTTGTTGCAAGCGCAGACCAGGCCCATGCACACAAGAAGGGAGGACCCTACGGCTTCGACCGGAGGGCAGCCGAGTACGACAGCCTGGTGGCTGAAGCGGTCAAGCGGGACAGGCTGGAGAGCATCATGGACCTGAACCCCGATTTCGTCGAGGGAGCTAAGCCCGACAGCCTCTGGCAGATTGCAATGCTCGCAGGCGCTCTCTCCTTGGTCAAGATGAACGGAAGACTCGTATCCTACCAGGTCCCGACATACTTCGGAATGCTCTGTGCGACCTATTCGAGAAGGCCGTAAATCTCATCCAGAGCCCTGATTTTCGGGCAGTCGTGGGATTCCTGCGTCCCGTCCCTGTCGATCAGGACCCCTTGCATCCCTGCGTTCCTTGCCCCCACGACATCTGCCTCGTAGAGGTCCCCGACGTGGACAGCCTCGGCCGGCGCGATGTCAGCCTGACGGAGAGCTATCCGGAAAATCTCGGGGTTGGGCTTCGAGAAACCCACCAGCCCGGAGACGACTATGATCTTTAGGTATCTGTGAAGACCGAGTGTGCGTATCGCCCCCATTGTGTCCGGTGGCGCGTTGGAGACGAGGCCGAGCGTGTAGCCGTCCGAACCGAGACGGCCGAGGGTTGGGACCACGTCGGGATACAGCTCAAGCGGGATTGTCTTCTCCATGAGAGGCCACATCTGGCGCGCAAGGGTGGACACGCGCTTCACCTCTTCCTCGGGCTGTCCGGGAAAGAGGAGTTCAAACACCATGGCGTCCAGTTGTCTGTATGCCTCCTCAGTTTCGTCCCCCGTCATCTTCCTTTCGCCGCAGTCCGCCAGCCATGGAGGCTCCGCCTTGCAGTAGGCGGAGTGCACCTGCTTGGGGGTGGCAGGGTACCCGGCGTCTGAGAGGACTCGGCTGATGATCCTGTCGCGCCTCATTACGAGCAGCGTGCCTCCGAAGTCGAAAAAGACCGCGCGGACGTTCAAGGCGAAAAACGGCGAAATCCCCGGTAGATATGTTTGAACCACGCAGCGCCCGTCCGACGCCGCCCTCAGGCGTTGAACCCTGGAATGAAGGGGGTCACTAGCATACTGAACAGAAGCAGCGTTAGGACGACAGCTGTGATCACGATATAGAGCCTATCGCCCTCGGCTGCAAAGAGGAAGACGGAGATCAGCACCCGCGAGACGGGGGTCGCGATGAGGAAAATTGCCCCCAGCTGTATCCACGAGATGGCGTTGAATTCGACCAGGCCCCCGACCAAGGACTGATAGCTGACCGGGAAGATCCCGTGAGGCAATTGGTTCGGAAAGTACCTGAGCATGGTTGACGAATCGGAGGTTCCGTTCGCGGCCGCAAAGAGCACGACCCCAAACAGGATGACCGCGGCTGAGAGCAACACCCCGTACCTCAAAACGTTCCCGATTACGACGTTCATCGACTCAGGGTCCTTCAGGTTCATACGGTCACCCCCAGCGCCCCCAGTATCATCTGGACCGCAGTGACGGCCAGCACGAGAGCGAATACCAGCCTGACCGTCCTGTTGCGCGAGCGGAGCAGAATCCGGGCGCCTATGGCCGCACCAATCAGAATCCCAAGGGCTACAGGTGCCACGAGGAGAGGGTTGACGTCCCCTCTGACGAAGTAGATGCCTGCGCTCGCCGCCGCAGTCACGCCTATCATGAAGTTGGACGTCGTCGTAGATACCTTCATGGGAAGTTTCATGCCCAGGTCCATTCCCAATACCTTGAAGGCCCCACCGCCAATCCCGAGTAGGCCGGAAAGCACCCCTGCGACCGCCGTTCCGATGAGCCCTGCTGCGGGCCTTGTCGTGTTGTACTCGATTGTCTTGCCGTCCCTCTCCGGGTAGGAGCCCTTCAGGCTAAGACGCTTGGAAAGGCCCTTCAGCTCTGGGGACTTCGGAATCTCCTCTCCTATCTTCAGGATTGTCGGCACAAGGCTGGCGATCAGGATGACCCCGAAGACCAGCTCCAAGGCAGCCGAATTGGCATACGCGGCGACTGCCGCACCCACGATTGCGCCCGAAGCGCTCCCTAACTCTAGGAACATACCCACCCTGAGGTTAGTGATCTTGTCTTTGACATAGGTTGAAGCCGCCCCGCTCGAAGTGCCTATGATGGCGACTATGCTCGCCCCGATTGCGAAGTGAATGTCGACGCCGAGCAGCAAGGTGAGGACGGGGATGATCACCACTCCTCCCCCGAGTCCCACTATCGAGCCAAAGACGCCTGCGAATATGGAGACAAGAAAGATGATCAGGACGAACTCGAATATGATCAATCAGGGCGGCTCGGGTTCTAATGCATACTTAGATTTTGTCGCTTTCGCAGGCACGGCAATCGTGGGCGTTCAGCCGGCCCGTTCCGAAGCTGCCGCGACTCGCCGGCGGCCAGAGACGGAAGCGAGGCTCAGGAGTCTACTTGGCGACCACCAGTGACGGTGGTGCGTGCTGGCTCGTCTCCGACAGGCCGTATCTTGCAGCTTTCTCCAGGTCCAGGCCTCCTTTCCTGCAGACGATTCTGACGATCCTGAATGTGGCCCAGGCGCCGAGCGCAATCAGCGCCCCGGTGACGTACCTAGAGGCGAAGCTGGTATCGCTCGAGGCATGGGAGGCGTTCCTGATAGCCACCTTTGCCAGATGCTTGTAGCATGCGTAGTACACGGCAAGCTGGGATGGGTTGAGTTTCACCGAAGCGAAATCCCTGCTCTTCAGCAAGCCGAGGGGGACGTTCTGCATCGGTATAATCGTGAACTCGAATGGAAGACCGTTGTCCAGCGTGGAGTTGCTCATCCTGTTGACTAAGGCGACTGTATCCCAGTTGTCCTCAGGGGTCTCGTCCGCCTGCCCCACCTGCACTGTGAACGCAGGGCGCCAGTAGCACTTGTTCATGACGTAGGTGCCCCGCCAGACTATGTCCGCCCAAGAGCCGTCAGGGCCCACCTTGAGCGGCAGGGTCTTGTTGGGCATGTGCTCGGCAGCGAGGCGGTCGCTCCCCGTCTCGACACCCACCTGGAGGCCTATCCAGTTGTCCGGCGCCGACCGCATGACTCTCGCGAGGTTCTTCATCAGGTCCGGGTAGGCCGCCGGTATCGAAATTCGGCCGTGAGTCGGGTTGGTGTGGCCGATCCCAGGGGTTGCCATGACGGTCTTTGTCAGCTCGACGAGGGCCTCCTCGTTGGGGGCAAAGTTCCTGCCGTGCTCATAGGCGAATATCTCGTCGCTGTGCAGCCAAGCGTTGCTCATCCCCGACCGAACGTTGACCTCGATCTCCCGCCTGACCTTCTCTGGGGGGTAGTAGCGGAGGGGCCTGAGGGTGACCTCGCAGAAGTCGCAGCCGATGCCGCAGCCCCTCATGACCTCCACCATTCCCTTAACCGATGGGCCGACTATCTCAGGGATGTCCTCGAGCTTCGGGAACTGCTTCGAGAACTGGTACCTCGTGATGAACTTCGAGTTGGCCTGCCATTGCTTGTGAAATGTCTCGTCAAAGGTCTGGTACCCATGAAAGAACTCGGTGTTCTCGCTGGAGTCTTCGAGTACGTAGCGGAACAGGTCGGAGATTATGTCGTCCGCCTCCCCTTGAAAGGCAAAGTCGATGCCGTTCTTTTCCAGCTCCTCCGGCCTCACGGTCAGCTCCCATACGCCGGGGCCGCCGACGACTACCTTCGCCTTCTTCCCTGCCCTTGCTCGGTTGACTCGTGCCATCAGGGTCTCGAACTCCTTCTGGACATACGCGGGAGACTTGGTGTCGAAGAACACTGCATAGGACATGGTGAGGGGGCCGAGCCCGAGCGGGTCCATGGTGGTCACCCCGATTAGCTCCGTGTCGTCGTCGACAAAATCCTGGATGTGGTCCTCGTGGGCGACCACTACATCCTCTCTCGGGTAGTCCTTCAGAACTGCAGCCTCAAGCTTCCGAATGGAATACGGGGCTATCGCTGCCCTCCCATCGACCGCCGGCGGAGGAGGCCCCTTCAGAAACGAGTAGAACGAGTTTGGAAGAACGCCCGTCGGCGCACTTGCTAGGAAGTCGAGGAGTGGGACGCTCCGGTAGTTGCGGGCCAGAGTGGTGTCTGAGACCAAGACATAGCGTGCCAACCTCGCATCACCCAGGTTGTCGTCGGAGGTGCCTAAAAAATCCTATAGCTCCCTGCTCGTTCAAATCGGGGCTCAGGTTGGGCTAGGGCAGCTGGGCAATCTCCGAGAGAGAAAGATTCGACGTGGCTGAGAAGTCGTAGTCGTTGGCATCGTAACCAGCCTCGCAGTATTCGTCTCTGTGCTTGATCAGCAACCAAGCCTCTTTGGTGGCGCCGAACCCTCTGGTGCGCACCAAGGCAAAGGACCCTCGAAGCTTCTTGCCGTAGAGGAAGAATTTCAGGTTCCCGTCCCTCAGATCCGCCGAGGCTGTCTCTTCGGCCTCGGCTCTGTCCTTCACCAGCCTTCTGGAACCTTTTCCAATCTCAACCTCAGGGGTGTAAGTCCCCTCGTCCCAGATCATGACCGCTCCTGCTCCGTAGCCTCCCCGGGGAATGACCCCCTCGAAGTGCCTGTACTCGAGATCATGGGGTCCCGTGGGCATGGCCAGCCGCTTGACATCCGGGTCGAGGGTAGGGCCTTTCGGGACTGCCCAGGACGGCATGACTTCCCCAATCTCGAGCCTGAAATCGTAGTGAAGCGATGTCGCCCTGTGCTTGTGAACCACGAAGGCGAGTAATCCTTCCGTCATCTGCGTAGTTGCGACACGGACCGATGAAAAAGGGTTTTGCGGGGGGAGAACTCCTGCGCTTCCCAAGGAACTGGAGCAACCAAGCGGGCGACTAGGCTAGCCCCATTCCTACCGCTAGACCGAGATGCAATTGATGGCTAGTCGAGTTATCAGCTGACAACGTGATAGTTCGGGTTTCTTTGGTAAGCCTGGCAAGAGCAACCTTCGATGGTGCACTTTCCTCGCTTGACGGCATAGATTGTCTGGAACAGTATCTCATGGGCCTCGGCTAGATGTCGACAATTGCACACCCCCATCCCAGTCTTCTCGCGGGTCCTGCCCAACTCTTCCGAGCCCGCGTTGATGGGAAGAGTTCGGATGTAAATAGTCTATTGCAACAACCAGTAAAGCGGCGCCATCGTCCGACACTACAAAACCTGCAGGGTGATAGTCAGCACTCCGACCAGACCAGTACCTCAACCAACCCCAGAATCGCATCAGTCAGACGACAACCCCGACCGATGCGATTCCCACGGCTGCTCCCGGAGAGCAACCCTCAAACGTCATGGGCGACCCTCGAAGGAAGTCCGGAACAGCTGCGACGAGCGTGGTCCAACGCAGGAGGCCCCACGTCCGCCTAACAGCCGTGTCTCAGGACGAAGGTCATTCCCCCCCGCGAGCATCCAGGCGCCGAGCCCGTGCCTCCGCCCATTATCGCCGACCTATGAGACGCCCGCCGGCGGAACTTTAGATACCCCAACCTAAGTTAGGCGCTTAGTAAGATATTAGAGACATCAAACTTATATACGGATGCCTCCCGCTGGGGAAGAGCGGTGAATCCCCTTGGAAGAAGTAATTTCTGTCAAGGATCTGGTGGTAATTTATCCAGATGGGACGAGGGCGGTTGACGGAATTTCCTTTGCCGTAAGGGAGGGTGAGTTCTTCGGCTTTCTGGGCCCCAACGGTGCTGGCAAGAGTACAACAATCAAAGTGCTTACTACACTACTCAGGAAGACCTCCGGACAGGCTACAGTAGCGGGGCATGATATCAGCCAGTCCCCCGCAGAAATCCGAAAGGTCATCGGTGTGGTTAGCCAAGAGACCAGCTTGGACATCGACCTTACCGGAAGGGAGAACTTGCGGCTGCATGGGCGGCTCCAGCAGCTTCACGGCCAGGCACTGGAGGAGAGAGTGGACGAGCTCCTGGGACTGGTCCAGCTGGAGGAAGTGGGGCAGAAACTAGTCGGGCGCTACTCAGGGGGAATGCGGAAGAGGCTTGACCTCGCCTGTGCCCTCGTTCACAAACCCAGACTCCTGTTCCTGGACGAGCCAACTACAGGTCTTGATACACAGTCGCGCGTTACGCTGTGGGACCACCTTGAAGAGCTGAACAAGACCGAAGGGATCACGATTTTTCTGACAACCCAGTACCTGGAGGAGGCGGACAAGCTTTGCCGGGAGCTCTCGATCATCGACCATGGCAAGATCATTGCGAATGGGTCGCCTTCGGCCCTCAAGGAGGCGGTTGGGGGAGAATCGATAATGCTCACGCTGAAAGACAAAACGGACCTTGCCCTGAGGACGAAAACCAAGGACACTCTCCTGGCGATAAGGGGAATCTCCGGAGTATCAGATTGGGACGAAGGGGTGGTTGCCTATGCGAAGAACGCTGGGCTGGTAATAGCTGAGGTAGTCACGTCGCTGGACCGTAACGGCATACACCCCTTGTTCCTGAGCGTGTCGTCCCCGACCCTAGACGATGTTTTCTTGAGAGAGACAGGCAGAAGGATCAGGGCCAACGGGCTAGGCAGGCGAGAGACGGAGCCGTTCCTGATGTAGAGGGGATGGAAATGACACTCCTGTATGATGTTGAGTCGCTCCTAGAGAGATACCTGACAAAGCTGGTTAGGAACCCCACGCTCCTTGCCACCAACCTAGTCACTCCGCTGTTGTTTCTGTTCCTTTTCTCACAACTCCTTCAGAAGCTTAGCGTATTCCCAGGAATTGCAGGAAGCTATCTCGAGTATCTAACACCAGGGATAATTGTGCTCAATGCGATGGTGGGAGCGACACTGTCTGGAGTCTCGGTCGTGAATGATCTGAACTCAGGATACCTGTCAAAAATGCTTCTAACGCAGGTGAGCAGAGCAGCCATACTCCTAGGAAGGATGCTGACTGACGTCCTCGTCGTCCTCGCCCAGTGTGTCATTACCATCGTGTTCGCACTCGCGATGGGGGTGACCTTCGCCACAGGGTTTCCGGGGGT
>DASPOK010000042.1:0-15052 GCA_035626075.1 Nitrososphaerales archaeon | reverse complement strand
CCGGGCCTCTCACGCCCCATAGTGATGGTCACTGCCTTCGGCTTCGTGGACCAATACGTGTCTTCGAAGGATGCGAGGGAGGGCGACACCATCATGCTCACCAAGACAGCTGGGCTCGAGGGGACCGCCGTGCTCGCCGGTGACAAGAGGTTCCTGGACGGAATCAGCGTGGTAGAGGAGGCGGTCACGGCCTTTCGCACAGGGCAGGTGCACGCGATGCACGACTGTACCGAAGGTGGAGTCCTGGGCGCGACGTTCGAGATGTCTCTTGCCTCTGGCGTCGGCTTCGAGCTGGAGGAACTACGAGTACCTGTCGCACCGGAGACACGTGAGCTGTGCAGACGACTGTCGGCCGACCCGCTGAAGCTGATAGGCTCAGGTGCGCTTCTCTTGTCGGTGGAGCCCGGAAAGGAGGAAAAGGTCCAAAAGACCTTGGCCCCAATCTGCAGGGCCACTGCTGTCGGAAGGTTCACCAAGAGTGGCCGCATTCTGGTCCGGCAGGGCGGGGGCAAGGAGAGACTTCGGGTCGCGCCAGAGGACGAGCTATGGAGAGTGCTAAGGTTGCCGTCGCGGAGCAGCCAGAGGCTTTAGCTCCGCAGCAGTTTCTGGCTCCCACTTCGGAGCCGTCTGGAGAACCCAGGAGAATTTCTTTTGCAGGGATTTGCTGTAGACCTTGGCCCAGTCGAGGCCAACATAGTCGCACCAGGACTTGACAACGCGCGGGTCGATGTAGTTCTTCATTGAAGTGTTCAGGTTGTAGTTCTTGGTCCGGGTGAAGAAATCCAACTCCCGCTGGAGCTTAGTTATCCGTTTCGAGTCTCCCTTGAACCGAGCTTCATCGAGCCTCTGCCTCTTCTTCTTCAGGGATTCCTCCCAAGTCTTCGGGGGGGTCCTCTGGTGATTGCAGAAGATCGCCGCCTGAAGGTTCGCCTCCTTCGCATGATAGAGCTTGTCGAGGTCGTCCGAATCCTTCATGTTCTTCGACCCTAGCAGCTCCTTCGCCCTGGCCGTGGCGTGATAAGTCCGGAACACCTTGGCGGTCGCCCCAGGGACAATGGAAGAAAGGAAGTGGTTGACCTGCCCCGAGCTGACGTTGTGGAAAATCTCGTCTTCCGGCCCCTTGCCTGTGGTGAACTCCCTCAGGTTCCTGGCGACCGCAGGCGGCAGGGTTTCTGACTTGTTCCAAGCCACGCTGTCCTTTCCCAGGAAATTGAAGTCGGCCAGGTTCCCCTTGAGGCTCAGATGCTCCACCCTGAGCGTACTCGCGCCCACCGTGTCCGCCTCATCCTCGTCCTTCTCGTCCCCCACCCTCATGCCCAGGGTGTCTATGAGGTAGCAGACGGTCGCAACCTGCCTGACCTTTCCGTCCTTTGAATCCAAATCCCTCAGAATTCTGGCCCGAATCTTCTGCAGGTTCGCGCCCACCCTCCGTGCGTTGTCGTACTTCGCCTTGCTCCTCGACTGCTGCAGAGGGGAACTTTCATGGAGCCAGACGTACTTCTCTTTGCCTGTCAGCTTGTCGACCCACTTCGCCATCCACATGGAGTTGTGGTCGTGGACCACGGCTCTCCAATCGCCTGGTGGGACTGGGGCCGTCTCGCCGAGGTTCAATATGACGTCCGAAGCCTGGACCCTCGGCTTCCACTTCCCCCTGAAGGGGTGCTGCCCTCTACCCATGAACAGCCCAGGAGGCTCGACCACCCAGTTTGCAATGTCTACCTCCTTCCCGTCGAGTGTCGCCCTTCCGTACTTCGCCTTCAGGGATTCCCGCCTCTCCTTCCTGGAGGCGGCGAGGTTCTTCTTCTGCTCCTTCGTCACTGCCTCCTTGGCCGCCTTCTCGGCATCGACCTTCCTATAGAGCTCCGAGAAGCCCACGTCGGCGAACTTCGCGTCTCTGCACCAGGCCGGCAGCTGCTTGACGAAGTCCCCCATAAAGTTCGAAACGAATACCGGGTCTTGGACGTAAGGGGTGTCCTTCTTCTTCGCCAGTTGGTACGCCATCTCCTCGGCCAGCGGCGAAAGGGTGACTCGGCTGCCCCACACCGTTATTCCAAGTCCCTCGGGTTGATATTGATCCGGGAAGTTGACCCCATTGTGAGAAAGCGTCTTCCAGTAGGCGCTCATGAATCGGTGTTTAGGACCCAAGGCGGCGTGTATATAAAATTCCACGGGTTTTCCAAGGTCCTCCTCTGCGAGGGTTAAATAATCGAGACACGGCAAGCTCCCGTTTGCCATTTGTGGGTTGACTACGTGGGGATGGAAGATGTTTCACTCAGGAGCCCGTCGATGGTCGTCGCAGTTTCCACTTCAATGCCCCAGTATAGAGCCCTCTACTCCCAGGCGAGAGAGCTGGGGGACTACATGCTGAAGAAGATGAAATTCGAGAAGATAGGGACAGTCCGCACCTCGGCGTTCCCACCGGAGGTCCTTGTCAGAGAGGACGGCGTCTCCACCCTCCCGGAGTGCAGCTTCTACGTGAACAGAGGAAAGTGCGACCTCGTCCTCTTCGTGGGAGACACGAGCCCCATGGACGAGCAGTATGAATTCGCCCAGTTCCTCCTCGACAGGGCTGAGAGAATGGGAGTGAAGGAACTCTTCTCCGTAGGCGCCAGATGGGCGGAGAACCCGCTCCCGCCCGAAGCCGAACCACTGGCAACGGGGTTCGCCACAGACTCGAAGGGAGTGGCCAGGCTGAAGAAGCTGGGAGTGAAGATTCTCGGTGATGAGCCCGCGCCATTCTTCGCCTCGATGGTGGTTGCCATGGCCAAGGACTACGGCATCAGAGGGTACAAGCTGTCTGTGGACCACGGCGAGCCCAGCCCACATGTGAAGTCCGTGGTCAAACTCCTTGATATTCTGAGCAGTCTGGCGGGGTTCGAACTGGATACGGTCGACCTAAGATCCAAGGCTCTGCCGACTTCGACTCCCTGGCAGCAGGGGAGCGGCTCAATCTACCACTAGCTGCACCTGAGGTTGCCGACCGCGCACGCGGCTCTCAGGCGCCCTTCGCCAAACGCCTTCCAACGACGGCGATGGCCAGCCCGACCCAGTAGGGGAGGTAGGAGAGCACTGGATTGAGGCCTCCCAGCCTGTAGACAGAGTAGCCGAACGAGACGAGCAGCCCGAGAAACCCGGCCCCTCCCCCTAGGTAGATCAGGACCCTCCCTATCGTGGTGTGGCGGGAAAGAATCACCAGTCCTCCGACGAGGACAGTGAAGCCCCCAAACGCGACTACCAATTCAAGGATGGTTATGGCGAGTACGGCGACGCTGGCTGCCATTCCGTTCAGGAAGTCCGAGATGTGGGGTTCCGCGTAGCCGAGGGCGGTGTAGAGGAATCCTCTGGAATTGTAGCCGCTGCCTAGCATCAAGAGACCTCCCGCGACAGCGAGGGTACCTCCCGCGTACAGCCTGAGCCTCATTGAAGAGTAACGCGATGCACGGTTAGAATAGCGTTGCGATGGATTGCTCGCCAATGCTCGGCCGACCGAGATGTTTATCCGTGTGTCGCCTCGTGGGGGCGGGAATTATGCGGGCAGCCAGCACAGACGAATCGCTTCAGAACACCCTGGATTGGGCTCTCGAACGGATGAAGGAGAAGGGGTACGTGGTCAATTCAAATGTCACTCTGAACGTGGAACCGAACCTCGCCATAATGGGGTATGCGAGGAAGGATGGCCAGGTCCACAGGATAATGATTTCGGAATGGGCCCTCGACTCGGAGATGCTGGGTGGGCTGGTGCTGCACGAGTTGGCACATGTCTACTTCGCTGAGCGTGAGGCGCACTCTCACGACAGCGCGACCCTGGAGGAGGTGCTGGAGAAGCTGAAGGAGACAGAAGGGCTCCGTGGCAAAGAAACGGAATCGCTTATTGACGCGTTCAACCACCTGCAGAACGTCCTCGTCGATGATGTAGTCTTCGCCGTCCTGGACGAGAAGGAGATTGAAGTTACTAGGAAATTCTTCGCGGAATGGGTGTCGGACAGGCTCTCCGGAGACCCCGTCACTGACGCGGCCCTCCTCTCGAGAAACGCCTTCGCCGTGGCTTCCCTCAAGAGGAGGAACCTCTTTCAGGAGGACAGCGAGATGTATTACAGAAACCAGTCCTTCCTTTCCTCCTTGGGACCTGTCTCTGAACAGGAGTTCAGATGGATAGAGAACTTCTTGGAGAAAGCGAGATCTGACTGGGACAGGACAAGGTTCAGAGAGGCCCTCGAGGAATACTTCGACAGGATCATTTCCCTGATGCGGTCATCTTCAAGGCTTGACGACCTCAGATAGAATGGACCCCAATCATCCATGAAAAGTATGTCGAAGGGAGGTTTGGTCGTCATGGTTGTAGTCGTGGGGGCGGCGGCCTTCGGACTTTTCCTCGGGTACCTAGCGTACACGAACGACAGCTTCCCCGCCCAGCAGAGGCCTTTTGGGGACTACGCCAGCGTGGTCTATTCCTCGTTCAACGGGACCGAACTCGCGTTTCGCGTGCAGTGGCTCAACTCAGGTTACGTCCCACTTTACGCCCAGGTGACTTCTCAGTCCACGGATGCCGCAAACACACCAGTCTGCAGCATCGGACTTTCGGCTGTGCAAAGCGGACAGGTGGTCTTCCTGCCGTTCGGCATAAGCCAGGCTTCGGTTACCCTCAACAACGTAGACCTCTCCCTCGCCGTCAAGTCAGCGACCAACAGCACTCAGTTCACTATCGTCTACACCGTCCCGAGCATCTCGGCCTCCAACGCAACCATCACGCCCTCTAATCTCACCTGCCAGGAACCGGCGGGTGTCGAGTAGGGGAAACCTCTCCGGCGCACTCGGCAGGCGGACGCCGGGCCTTAGCAACACGCTAGAACACCCGGTCAACCCCCCGAACTCGCTCAGAAGCAGCGACGTCGCTATGCAGACGTGACGTTGAGAAGGCCGCTCTGCATCGCCCAGTGAATCGAACAGAAGATGTTGCAGTAGATTCGGAATTCCCCCGTTTGGTCAGCAACGAATGATAGGTGCAGAACCTGGCCAGGCACGATGGATACTACGTTACTGTCGTAGTAGTGAGTCACCTGGAAGCCGTGGGCCTGGAAGTCCGTATTGCAGACCGTGATGCTTACGGTCTGACCCTGCGTGACGTTGATTATTGGCCACCACTTCGCTGGCACGCCGTGATCGACGCTGTCGTTGTACCCCTTGCTACTTGTGATGACGAGGAAACCGTCCGCGGGCTTGACGCATCCTGCCGGGAGGGGGGTGGACGAAGCAGTCGTCCCTCTGCTGGCCAGGTAGAAGGCGGTAGTTGCCCCCGCGCCGAGCAGGACGACTGCCAAGAAGACGATGACGAGGAGCCTGTTTGATTTCAACCAGTCCCAGGACCGGGTTATGAATGGAGAAGGGCCGCGGTATAAAGGCATGTAAACCCGAGAACCACCATCAGGGCCACCTTGGTCGATTCCCACTTCGAGACTGTGCCCTGAAAGAGAGGCCGGCTGAGCCTTACGGCCGCATAAATCGACGTCCCAAGGCCGAGGGCGAACACGTAGGTGTAGTCGACGCCGGGAAAGGCTTGAATCATGTAGTAGGCGCTCGCTCCACCGATGATTCCTGGCAGGGTGAACGCCAATGTCAAGATGACGATGTCCTTCAGGCGTCCTGCCATGTCCTTAGCGTGGTCCTTCGCATATATCCAGTAGGCCGCACCGACCATCATCGGTTCAAGTCCTTTGTGGAGCACGAATGCGGCACCTGCGGAGAGACCACCGAACGCATCGATCAGGTTCGTGCTTGAAGTTGTGGCCGCAGTCGCGCCAACAGAAGCGCCCTCCCCGAAGCCATGCACCCCGACTGCGACCGCCACGAGCAACGGTATCACGAATCCGAGATCCGACCCCGCCGAACCTTCCGAGAACATCTTGGTGTCGAGGGAGAACAGGAGGACCACTCCTATGGCGAAGACCACCCACAATATCACGTGCCAAGCGCCGCCGGTGAAACCTTCGCTCACTCCGAGGAGTGACGCATCCCCGATGGTGTCCGAGAAGAACCAAAGATAGAGACCAATCGCAAATGCTGCGAGGTATTTCGCGCTAAGGAACCGTGCTGCCCCAGAGATTATGGCGAGACCCAGGAGGGGGGGGATCAGAAAAGTGGCAAGAATCGCGCCGAATGTTATTGCGAAGCCAATCAAACGACCCGCAAACCTGGTTTAGCTGAGTTAAGCGTTTCGCGCTGGAACGCTGACCGACCCGCTTGGCAGCATGGCCTTGCATGACGAGTAAGAGACAAAGAACCTAGGTTCCCGTAATGGGCTGTATCGGCAGGGGTTCTCCGTGCTCGCCGGCTGCGCAGCCACAACCCTGCACATGGCCACCTCGTCTTAGGGTTCCTCTGTAGAGCCCGTCTTCGAGCTTCTTTCCTGTCTTGGCTTCCCATGCCTCGATGGGCATTCCGTACTTCTGCTGAATCCTATCACGATACCATTCGGGCAAGACATTGAATGAACAAAATGGTATGATCCTTAGATCTGGGGTAAGATAGTGGATGTCGCATCTCTGCAGCCTCTCTTCATCCTGATTGAATTTGTCCTGGAAGTGCATCATTCCGAGGAACAGGCTCTTCAGGTGGAACTGGCCGATCGAGGAGTAGTCGTGCTTGACCAGAGCATCTGTCAGCAGCTTGGCGAAGCTAAGGCTCTTGGGCTGCTTCTCCTTGTTGACGAAGGATGAAATCCTGGTGAGGACCTTTGCCGCCACTATGTAGCGGTTAGTCCCTGAGTAAATCTCCTCCTGCTTCTCGTCAAGGTACTCGATGAGTCCAGGGATATCGACGAATTCTGGAAGCGGGATAAGCCTCTTCTTGTCCGGGTCGTTGAAAACGTAGGTCCCAGCGCCGCAGGCGAAATGGATCGAGAGCTCATACTGTTCCTTCTTGGTGAAGGCCTCGATGAAGCCCGTCACCGGTGAGCAGGACGGGACCGGGAACCAACCATCCTTCGAGATCTCCCCGTTAGTCTGCTCTTCAATCCTCTCTATGCAGTCGGGGATGGTGATCCTGTACTTCGCCCTCTCGGTCTTTGTGAGTCTCCCTGTGAGGGAAACAGGCTGGAAGTTGACCGCGTGGACGGTGTCGATGTTCCTCTGGCCAAACCGGATGATATCCCCCAGCTCGTGGTCGTTAATCGACTTGATGACCGTCGGGACAAGGACGACGCCGACCCCCACCTTGCGGCAGGCGTCGATGGCGTATGGCGCCTCCCAGTGGTTCTTCGGGTTCGTCTTCGGAGTAACGCCGTCGAAGCTCATGTAGAGGTTGGAGACCCCTGCTTCCTTCAGGCGCTTCGCCAGGCCTGGGTTTAGCGCAAGGTTGATGCCGTTCGTGTTGAGCTGGATGTGGTCCACCCCCTCCTCCTTCAGAATCTTGATTATCGTGGGCAGGTCTTCCCTGATTGTGGGTTCTCCGCCCGTTATCTGGACCGAGTTGCCTGCAACTGGCCTCTCGGCCTTCAGCGAGCGGCCCATCTCCCTAATCTGGTCTAGTGTCGGCTCGTAGACGTAGGCCCCCTCCAATCCCTTCTTCACGTAGAAGAAGCAGTACCAGCAGGTCAGGTCGCACCTGTTTGTCACGATTATGTTCGAGAGACCGGTGTGAGACAGGTGGTTTGAACAGAGGCCGCAGTTTGCCGGGCAGGAGCAGACGTCCATGGGGACATTGGCCGCGTGAGTTCCCTTCCCGTCCTTCCAGTAACGCGAGAACTTGCTGTACATCTCGTATGACCCGAAGTACAGCTCCTCGGTCTCGCCATGCTCGGGGCAGGTCTTCGTCATCCAGACCTTGCCTTCTCTCTCAAAGACTATGGCTGGGAGTATCCGGTTGCATTCCGGGCAGATAGACTGGGTCTGGCGGATGAAATTCCCCTTTGTAACCTCCTTCTTTAGCTCCAGACTTATGTCTGCGATTTGTGCCATAATAATTCGCTTGGGTTTTTCCCTTGCCTATTAGGGGATATAAGCGTTTTAACTTTACAGAGGGTGAAAGGTTAAGACTTGGCTGATTGCTTGCCCGAGGCTGGCTTCCCGTGTTGAGGTCCGGATATCTTGATCACTTTGTGGGATGGGGTCATCACGAGGAGGGAACCGCACGACTTGCAGGTGTAGTAGGAATTGACACCATCGTCCGTCTTTTGCTCCCCGACGTACTGGAGCGACTGGTGCTTGCACCCAGGCATCTGGGGTTCCCACCGATGGACCAAATATATTGCTTTGTCTGGAAGCGGGAGGGTGGAGTGAATCTATGAGTCTGAGCGAACGCGCTTCGGCATCCCTTGAGGCTCTCGGCTTGACCGGGAGCGAAATCAAGGCCTACGTCGCCCTACTGAAGGGGGGAACGATGACGGCCAGCGATGTGAGCAGGGAAGCGAGGATCCCCTACTCGAAGGTCTACGACGCCCTCGAGTCTCTGCACAGCCGAGGTTGGGTGGAGGAGCAGAAGAGAAGGCCGATAGTGTACACTGCGAAGCCTCCGGATACTGCCCTGGAAGAGCTGAAGTCGAGGCAGGAGACCGAGAGGAAGGAGAAGGAGCTGGTGGCGCTGGAGGAGCTGATGGGGATTTACGTGAGCAGGGGGGAGCAAGAGAAGCCTGACATATGGATCATGCGCGGGACAAATGAGATTCTGTCCAGGGTCAAGAACCTCCTTCTGAACTGCAGGGCTGAGCTCCTTTTCGCGCTTCCCCCCCAGCTTCTTCCGTTCACAGACAGGATCGACCCTCTGCTTGCTGCTCTAAAGGAGAAGGGGGTGAGGAACCTGATTCTCACCTCGCCTGACATCCCTCAGGCCGCAGCCCAGCAGCTCGGAAGGTACGCCGAAATCAGGACCAGGAAGACGATGTACGGAGGGGGGCTGGTATCCGATTCGAGAGAGGTGGTGCTCCTGCTTGGAGGAGGAGACCAAGGCGGGCTTCCCCTTGCCATCTGGGCGTCGCACCATGGCCTTGCCAGCTTCGCCAAGGACTACTTCGAGTTCCTCTGGAACTCGCCGGGGACGTCTAAGCTATGAAGCGCGAAGACCGGGCGCTAATCAGGGACGAAGCGGGCGTGGTGAGCAGGCTCGGAGCCGACGCAGGGCTCTCAGAGGAGGACGCCTTGCTGTACCTCAGGTTGCTGAGCCATGGTGGCATCCCTGCCTCCGAGGCAAAGGCGGCTTCAAGGCTCCTTGACCGGGGGATGGCCATAGTATCCGGGGACGGGAGGAGAGTCATACCTGTCCATCCTCGGCTCGGGATAGCCAACTACTACCGGAGTTGGCGCGAGGCCATGGTCAGGGAAATCAATGAAAAGAGGATGAGGGTCGACAAGCTCATTCTGGAGCTGATTCCGTTGTACGATGCCGCAACGGAGAAAAACACGAGGGGAGGAGGCGGCTAGCGAGCTTTGGCGCAGCCTGGGCACGAGCACGACGTTGTCTTCATAGGTATGATTAACGTGAACAGGGATAACTATCTTCAGGGAGTTGTCGACGTGTGGAGGTGCAGGAGCTGCAGAAAGCTCTTCTGCGATGACAAGAGGTATGGAGAACCTCTGAAGGCGAGCGTAGGTTTTGAGAACATACCCGACGATGAAGAGTGGGGGGTCCTCACCTGCACCACCCGGAGGGAAGTCTACATGAACAGTCTGGGTGTGAAGCCTGGGAAGAAGATAACGCATGCGTGCCGTGGGGGCGATGTTCACGAGTTTCTTGTTGGGAAGGACTACTCTCTGTCTCCGAAGGTGGCCAACCCCATCCACAGGCTATATCTCGTCAAGGACAACATCAACAGGAATATCGAAGCCGGCTACTACAAGTTGACGACGAGGTAGTTTGGCCAGGGTGTCAACGGCTGCAGGGATCGTCGGGATCTTCGCAGGTCTGTGGGGTGTGGTCTGCTACACCCTGAGTTGCAGTTCATCTCTGGCCTCGTGCCCTGCGATGTCCGCGGCACCCCCCGGAGTCTCAGGGACAGTCTATGCCGTCTTGGCAGGGCTTCTGGTCCTGTCCTCGCTAGTAACATTTGTGGGACCGAAATCGGTGTTCTACGCGTCGGCCCTCCTGGGTCTTCTAATCGACGTGTCTGAGGTAATGAACTACGCTGATATCGCCTCTGGACCCTTTTACGTTACGTTGGTGCTGGCGACTCTAAGCGTTATACTGGGTCTGCTTTCGGCACGGCGAGGTACGGCGTTCTCGGAACAATTACATCCTATGAACCTTCCCGTCTTCGGCTAGACGCGGAAGTTCCAGATTCTCTGCGCCCCCAACTGGTCGTCCACACTTCGCTTGAAGGACGGGACATCAAAGCCACCGTAGTTCTGGGCATGGTACTCCAGCTGGCCAGTAGCCCTCCCCAGGACGCTTAGGGCCACTTCTTCCTCCCCCTTCTGATGGTGCACAAACGCGGCACAGACAAGTATCATGCCTTGGAGGAGGCGCTTCTCCTCACCTTGCTTCTGTCTCCACAGCCCTTCGAGCACCTCGTGGCACTCCCAGTACCGCTCGGAGTTGAACATCTTCCGGGCTTCGCTAAGGAGCTCAAGCTCGGTTCTGTGAGGAGGAGCGACATTGAGGTCACTTGCGAACTCCAAGGTGGCAAGCGGCTTGACCGCGGAGACGAAGAGGTCGAAGTCAGCTCTCGTCGGACAGAATATGTCGAGCTCAAGGGCGCCGTAGGAAGTCCACTTGGGATTGCGGGCCTCGACGCCTGTGGACTTCGCAAGAGCCCGAACTATGGTCAGTAGCCTGTTCTCGGGAGTGTTTGCTTTCAGCCTGACGAGGAAGCGCAACGCAGCGTCGGGGACGGCCTTCAACGCTTTAATCTTGAGCCGGGCACCTTGAGGTCGTGGGTGATGACCGAATTAGCCGTCTGAACCGACACATGTCGAAGATCTTGAGTGCGAGAACCCACTTCTGAACCTCGGGGTGACATTGAGACAAGCGGGAATTGATTTATAACCTGTGGAAGTCGCCGCGGATTCTGGCGACGTCCCGTGGTAGAGCTAGACTTGACCTGCAACTTGGAAGGTTTCCGAAGGTTCCTCATCAACAGCACCTGCCGGAGCTTCATCCCGGAGTCGTACCTTCGCGACCCTGAAGTGTTCCCTGAGAAGCAGGGAGACCAGGGTTCCATCTACGTCGAGGCGGTCGACAAGGTAGACCTCAAGAAAATCAGGGACATCACATTCATCAACGCAAGGGACGTTCTGGGCATAATCTACACTTCGAAGAGCGGCAACACGAAGCTGAAGTGGCGCGAGCTTAGGGGGAGAATCGGGAGGATGTCTGGGACAGCTTCGGCCAACTCATTGGTGAACCTGTCGATGGCTCGGATAATCTCCCCCGACGACGTCGAAGTGATAATGGCGAACCAGGCAAGCCAGGGCGAGGAAGTGCAAACTTCGGAGGTGTCTTCGGACGCGCAAAACCCACCGCAGACAGACACGCCTCAGGACTAGATTTTCAGCAAGCAAACGTGCTGCAAACAAGATGCGCTTAGTTTATACCGATGGAAATCCCCCATTGGGCCAATGGGCAGAGTGAAGGTAAGCAGGATAAGCGGGGTGACCGACCCCCTCACTGGGCTCCCAGCCAAACAGATAGAACTGGTCGAGATCAGGGACACGAGGAGGCCGGACATGTTCCCGGCCAGCGACGAAGCAAGGGTTGTCCAGGGGATGGTTTCTCAGCTCCAATCGATGGGGCTGATGCCTCAAATGCGCGAGTTCGGCTACTCCAAGGTCGTCATGACACTTACCGAGTCGGAGTACGACATGCTGGGCATGAGGCTCGATGTCAACGAGGTCTATGACCTAGACATACGCAATGGGTCAATCACGCTGAAGAAGATAACAGAAGGAACGTAGCAACCGAGAGCAGGAGAGTGGTGTAGACGACTTCGTTGAAAGTTGGGGACAAAGCACCTGATTTCTCCCTTCAGGCTCAGGACGGTCGCACCGTATCCCTCCGCGACTATTCAGGGTCGAAGAACGTCGTGCTCTACTTCTACCCCAAGGACTTCACGATGGGGTGCACTGTTGAAACGAAGGCGTTCGGTGACAACTATGACGAGGTCCTCAGCATGGGGGCTGAGGTCCTAGGGGTAAGCTCAGACACGGAGGAGAGCCACGGGCGCTTCGCTTCCGAGTGCGGGGCGAAGTTCCCCTTGCTGGCCGACCCTGACGGAAGGGTTCGAGCCTTGTATGGTGCAAATTCCACATTTGGGCTTGTGCCTGGCCGAGTCACATTCGTCATTGACAAGAAGGGGGTCGTCAGGCACATTTTTTCATCGCAGATGAGACCGAAACAGCATGTGTCTGAAGCCATCGACGTACTGAAGGCACTCCCTGAGTGAGAGCTCCAAATCTCAGCGGTCCGTCGGGGACATCTCTTGTTGAGGTGCACGTTCGCTGCTGTTTGAAATTGGTGCGGCCTGCGGGATTCTGTCCTGAATGGGTTCTAACCCTTCTCTTGATGAGTTCAAATCTGCAGTAGGCTACGAGACGAGATGACCCTCCGCCACCCTGAGGCGTCTCACGACCTGCTTGAGAATGAGTTGTACGAGCTCAGGGTGACGCCTGGTCAGTGTGGAGAAGACCCGCTTTGAGAGCGTAAGACAGTGAGTGACCTGAACGGCAACGACGTCGGCTGCCCAGGGCTGCTCGTCGACCAGGGACAACTCGCCGAAGAACTGCCCCTTCGACAGCGCGGCAAGCACTCTTCCGCCTTTTCGAATCTCAACCTTGCCATCCAGAACAAGGTAGAACTTGTCGCCCATCGTCCCTTTCTCCACCAGTCTATACCCTGACTTGTACTTGTATTCCCTGCCGCTCTCGGCGATCATCCCGAGCTGCCGTTTGCTGAAGGCTGAGAAAAGAGGCACAGAGCCGAGGGCAGACGAAACATCGGTCAGTGTCATTGACCAAGGTTCCGCTGTCATTCTGCACTTGGTCAGCTTTACGTGATTTAAGCTTGATTTGGGCAGACTACAAAACATGGGCCCGGTGGAATTCGGCGTATCCGTGGGTTCAGAATCAATGTGAAGAGAAGATGGGCTCTGTAACCGGCAGAGCGTTGCACCTGCTAAGACAAACACGAATCCACCAACAAAAGTCGCGTGGGTGGTGGATCCCGACGGTAGTCCGATCCAACGCGTTCAGCGCCGCTGCGTGGGCGTGTGCACGCGACACCATGTTCATAATGTATAATTGTGAGCGACAATGATTGGCCTACAGAGTCGCCCGGATTGAGCTATTCCTGCCAGACGGGGTTCATTCTGAGCTATTCTGAGGTGCGGCATCCGGGAACCAAGCCTGAATAGGTTCGAATCCAAGTCAAGGCTGGATATAGTCCTCTCTTTAGAAAACCCGCGACATCTCTCTCCAAACTAGATGGTTGATTCTAATCTGGGGAAGGGGGGTCTGGGAGGATAGGGCGGCTCAGCCGGGTTTGAACCAGCGATTTTGGTGGGGTTGGATAGGTTAGGTTGCTATTACCTGACTCAGGGCGGGTTGCAGAATTGGTCAGCGCCTATCAGGGTCCCGTTAACATGCCCTGTGCTGGCCACGCCTTTGAAGGTCAGGAGTGATTCTGAGACTATCACATACGTTTCATTGGTGACAGGATTGAAGGAGACATACTGAGGTGAGTCTGGAAGCGAATACATGTTCAGTAGGCTTCCGAACCAGCCGTTGTAAACGAGCAGGTAGTTGTAGTTCTGAGGAGCCATAATGACTTGATTCTGCGCTGGGTCATCTGCCATGCCGATGAAGGGGCCGCATGTGTCGGGATAGTAGTTGAAAATCACGGTCCCATACGGATTAAGCGCTACAAGTTGGGAATCGCCCGAAACGTAAACCATCCCAGTCTTCTCGTTTATTGTTGCCGTTGCATAGTATAAAGAACCCAGACGCGTCTCGTTCATCAACTTGGCACTCGTTCCATTCACCACCGACACTGTCGAATTGCAGACTAGCCCCTCTGAGTTACACCCTACGGCGTAAATCAGGCCGAGTTGGGGATTGACAAGTATGTCACTCGTCCCGATTCCGATAGAGACATTCGCCGTGGTGGCTCCAGTTAGCGCATCTACTCCCACGAGAAAGCCTGTAGAATTGAATGGAGAACCAGGCCTGAGTGAGCCAACTGAGCCATACAGAGTATTAGTAGAGGAATCGAATGCAATCGGCCCGTAGGCAAAATTGGCTGGGAGTTCCTTGACGACGGTGTTGGTAGTGCCGTTCACTACGGCAATCCCCCCTTCAACAAGGACATAGAGAATTCCAGTCTTGTAATCGATGGCTATTCCGCCGTTGGATGCGGCTGGAAGTGTGACTCTTGCGACCACGGCGTGTGACACCGCACCTATCACTGTCAAAACATTCGACCCGCCTATGACGTAGATTCTGCTGGCATTAGGATTGACGGCGATGACGTAGGTGTAGGGTGAACTTCCAATGCTGACGTTCGCCGTCTCAACGCTTGCGATAGGGATCGGAGTTTCCCCTATTACCGTGGTCGCTGTATTGACCGTCATGGTCGTCGCTTGCACCTCGGTAGAGACGAATGTGGTAGTGGACGTTGACGTGGTGACGAATGTTGAAACCGAGGCGACGGTGCGCTCGTTGGCGTAGCCGAGGAGATACCCCGCCCCGGAACCCGCAAGTATTGCCACAACCAACAAAACCGCAATCGCCCTGTTTCTCATGCCTCACAGGGTAGCCTTCAGGGGTGTAAAGTTCTACTCATGAGAACGGCCTAGCGATTTTGGTGGGGTTAGACTCTGGTGGTGTTGGTCTCTGTCGAGGTTGTCGTGGCAGGCGAAACAGTTGTCTCGTTGCATGCGCCATTCGGATAGAATGTCACGACCGTGCCGTTCGATGAAGTGTACCATACTGTGCCATTGCCTGAGAGACCATGGGGAAGGTTCAGGTCCGGAGTGATTGGGTAGCGACAGGCTGGAAACGATACGATGGTACCGTTTGAAAAAACCTGTTCTCCCTTGTACGGGGATATGGTCACAATGACACCGCGACTGTTG
>DASPOK010000041.1:0-9579 GCA_035626075.1 Nitrososphaerales archaeon | reverse complement strand
TAAGGCAGAAGTGCCCGGCCCATGTGATTTTCGCGCGCTCGCCGTGTTGTTTCGATTTGGAGAGCATCTCGCTGGCCCCCGAATCCCAGGGCGCGTTTCGTCAGCACTTCCCGATCACATTGAACTGCGATGCGATTCTGAGAAGGACGATTTGCGTCACATGGCGTGAGAGGCTTATATCGACTCCGTCGGGCAACAGGCAGTCACGGGATGCAGGAAATAGACGCAATCTGGTTCCTCTACCCGGTCCTGACCATCGGGTTCAGTTTCGGAACCGTCTGGTATTGGCGGAAAAGGAACAGCTCCACCTGGGCAGTCCTCGGATTCTCGCTTGCCGCCTACTCTGGGGCGATTGTCCTCAAGGAAGTCGTGCAGCTGCTGACTCTCGGCCCTTTCGAAGCACTTGTGTCTGGGAGCATTCTTCCTCTCGGGATATACTTCGGTGCCCAGACGGTGGCCTTCGAGGTAGGCGGCGCCTACCTCGTGGCTTCCTTGGCAGTATCTCGGCGTAGGTTGAACGAAAGGGACGCGGTGGGCTACGGCCTAGGCCTCGCGTTTTGGGAGAATGGGGTGCTTTTGGGCATAATCACGCTAATCAACTACACGTCATACTTCGCTATACTGGCATCTGGCTCTTCTGGCCTGCCTCAGCTCGTTTACAACACCCTCATTGCGAACGAGCCCGCACTCTTCTACCCGCCAGGGACCGCTCTCCCTCTCGTGAGTCTCGCAACCCTCGAAAGGATCTCTTCGCTGCTCATCCATCTTTCGTGGGGATGCCTCACCCTGTTGGCAGCCTTCTACCAGCGACGGCTCCTCCTAGCCGTGGCGCTGCCCATGGGAATGGTCGACGCTTTGGTACCCTTCGCCCCGGTCATGGGCGACTACGTCTTCGAAGCAGTCGTATTGACAATCTCGGTCGCCTGCCTCGCGGTCGCCATGGTACTCACCTCGAGTGTGCGCAGGGCCCCCGGCACCACCACGGCGGCTCCGGCCGGGTCCGCGGGGAGCACCTCGCTCTAGAGCGGCGGGTCCGTAGACTCGCCTCTGCTGGATACGTCATGTCGAAGAAGCTCTGCAGGTTCCTTTCGGTTTAGGGGATTGGATTAAGGATTAGCCCGCTTACGCCGCGCTCGGATGTACTGCCAGAGCTGTGGCAAGGAGCTACCACCGGACGCCGCCTATTGTGCCAATTGCGGGGCGAAGGTCGGAGGATACTCACCCGCAGACTACTGGTGGGAATGGAGGGGGCGGCGGTGGGAAAGGGAACGACGCCCGAGGCATGAATGGGAGCCAGCGGATGCCGCATGGGGAGCAGTACGCGCCGTCGGGTTCCTGATAATCATCGGCCTGACCATCGCTTGGTACCCTGACGTATTCGTCCTGTTCTTCAGGTACCTAGGGAGCTGGGGGACGCATGGATACCCAGTCCTGCCTCCCTTCGCACTCGGGCAGGTGATCGTTTTTCTCTTCACGGCCAGCGGCGTTTGGGGCCTGGCAAGCTCAGCCATGAGACTTGTGTTTTCGAGTCGCCTCCGCAGACCGGTACGGAACATCGTGGGCGCCGTGTTCTCGCTCTATGTCGCCTACATCTTTACCCAGTTCTATGCGAGAGCAATCAGGGGGGCGGGGCTCGTGCTGGCCTTCTTCGTGGGCTTGGCGGCGATGGTTCTCGCCAATGCACTAGTTACGCACCTTCTTCCCCGCCGAAAGGCGTCAACGCGAGAATCGCCAGACTAGACAGGACCTGCGTCGGCCAATCTTCACGCTGACACGAAGTTCATTCCCCTCTTTCCCGGGATGGATTTGGCGATGGGGAGGTTCAACGAAGCCGTCTAGGGGGTTAGAACAGGGTGTTCGCAGGACTAGCGTTAACTACCGAGGGTTCTGTGAAAGCGCTCATGGACCGAAACGTCCCGCTGTTCGCCGGGATTGCAGCCCTTGCCATCCTGTTAGTAGGGACAACTGTCGCATTCATCCCAACTAACACGACGGCCACCCATTTCAGCACGTCAAGCACCACGACCGGCACGGGATCGACGAGCGGCCTGAACCTCCGCCTTTCTCTGAACGCGTCGGCCATTTCCCAGGGCCAGGCTGTCTCCATCGCCATTGAGGAATGGAACAGCCTAGACACCCAGAACACCGTCGCGTCGTCCAATGCCTGGCCAACCGAAGGGCTCGGCGTCGGCCCCTGCGGACCCCTGAGCTTCCCCTTTGGGTTTGAGGTCCTAACAGGGTACTACAACAGCTCCTCGGCCTTGAGCTCGGCCCCCAAGGTCCAGCTCTACGAGCCCGGAGTCTACTCTTGTCCTGCGATTCTGAGCCGGATTAGCTCCTACTCGTTCTATTCCCTGAGCGATAGAGCAAACGTTTCAGGGTCATGCGGGTCGGGAACCTGCTTCACTGGCGAGATGAACACTACGGCAACGGTCAGAGGATCCTGGAATGAGGGTTCCCTGGCGCCCCTACCTGCCGGGACGTATACCGTGGTGGTCGGCGACGAATGGGGAGCGCTTCTGTTTGGGTATTTCGAGGTGACTTCTTTAGGGTCGGGAGGGACGGTCGTTCTCCCCGCGGGCACTACCTTTCAGGTCTCCTCAAGTTACGACTGCGTAGCAGGCCACTATGAGCTGCCTTTCAGCGTCCAGAATCAGTCTTCGTTCACTGGTGGGTTCAGCGCCGAAGCACCCGGCGCGACGCTGTATGTCGCAACCGTCCAGCAATCGTCGGTCCTTTTTCAGGGCCATCCGTCCGCCTGGGTGTATTCGACGGGGTTGCAGAATTCGACTCGTTTCGCCGTCGTCCTATCTCCCGGCTCCTACGTCGCCTGGATTGAAGGAGCGAACCTGAACTGTGGCGCAAAGATAGTGATGCCATTGGAGAGGTTGACGACGGTGAACATCACGCAGGCTTTCATGGTCGAGAGCAACACCGCGACGGCAATCGTCACCGCTTCGGGCTCGTAAAGCAGAACCGTGGACGCCTGTCATCCTTAACTATCTAAGAAGGTACGGGGAGCGAATGCCTCGAATCGAACTCTACGAGGGTTCTCAGAAGATTGCCGATATCGGCCTCCCCGAGAAGAAGTTCAGCACCGGCTCGGTGGGTTATTGGGCTACACAGAAGCTGGAGATCAACGGGAAAAGATACCAGTGCCAGATTCAACTGGTCGAAATCGGGTCCAAGCAGGCGGCCAAGCAGTCGAAGTGAAATCGCCCAAGAGCGAAGAACGACTGTCAAGTGCGGCAAGCGAAGTGACGCCAGCTCAGGAGGACGTAGCCGCTTCGCTGGTGTCATACCAGGGGAGGTCGGTGGTCAGCCGCACAATCATGAGAACAGAACAGAAACCGTGAAACTCCTTGTTTTCGATGAGGGCGAGGCCGACGTGACCATTACGGGATGGAAGAGCCTCCTAAGACAAGGGGAGGCGAATGTCCTCCCGGCAGGAAGGCCTCAAGCCGCGGTGGCGTCCAAGAGGTTCAAGATGCCGCTCAGGCCGGTAAGGTCAACCTAGCCGAACCTTCATTTTCTGTGCTACTTGCCCAGTTCTTCGGCAATCCAGTTCATTATGGTTGGAAACGTGTCTCTAGTGAATCCCATGTGGCCAGCATCGTAGAATCTTGCGCACTTTGGACTCCCGTGCTGGAGAAGCAGATAGTAATCTTCGATTGGGAAGACCGAGTCGTGAATCCCGTTGACGAGTAACAGGGGCGCACTCGGCTTGTCCAATATGCCTTGGCTAAGGAGAGAGAGCCTGGGGGCGTATTCGATCCATTCCTCGTAGGTCGACAATCCGAATGCGTATGCGATGGTCTCGAAAAATTCGAAAGGATATTCTCCCTTCTCCTGCTTCTGAATCCACTCGTGTTCGAATGCGTGGTGAACCGGTCCTCCCTGACTCACCGCGCAGGCAATTCTGTCGTTGTAGACGTGGGCTACTTTGACTGCCCAGTAGCCGCCGGTGCTGTAGCCCCAGATTCCCACCTTGCGGGCATCTAGGGTCTTCTGCGTGGCGACCCAGTCGAAGACAGCGCCGAACAGTCGTTCTGCGTCCTCGGAGCCTTTGATCGGTGAGTCACCGACTCCAGGTCCGTCGATTGCCAGCGTCCCCAGGCCCCGCTCCAGAGCGGAATCGTTCAGTTGCTCCTCTTTGAAACCGTCGATTCCACCCCAGCTTACCAGCAGGGGATAGGGGGCGGTGCCGACCTTTGGCTCCCGTAGATATGCGACTATCAAACTGCCTTCCCCTGCTCTACCTTTGAAGGGTATCTCCACCCTTTGTATTGGGACCTCAAAGTGGGTCGAGGCCTTGAAGAGCATCTCCTGCGACCTTCTGTAGGCTTCCCTTTTTCCCTCCGAATTGGTCGTCGGATATCGGGCGAGCCTGTAGTATTGGTAGGCGCGAAGGTAGCCTTCCCTGGCGCCCTGCGAGTCGCCTTCCTTTTCTGCCTGTGCCGCCTTAATCTCGTATGGCTTGGCCACGGCGCTGAAGGCGGCCGCCCATGCGTCTCTGTCATAGGAGGCGATGGTGGACATCACCCTTTCCATGTCTTCGTATGAAGCGTAGGTGAACGGATAGGTCTTCATTCGCACCCGTGGCTTCCACATATCCCACAGTTCGTTTAGGGGGCGCACGTACCTTTCTGACTTGGACTGGCTCACTTTGGGGTGAAAGGGATGGGCGTTCCTTAAAAATCAAATCCTGACCGTCGTGACATAATCAGATTGAGGCTCGGCAGAGCCTTTAGCACCGCGGATACCGGGTTCCGAAGTTCAACAGGGCGTGCCGAGGCTGGAATCTGACTGCTCTACCTGAGCGATCTCGCGTCTTCGTCGAGTTGGAGGGCCAGTGGACGGAGCAGTCTGATGTAGCCAGCGATGGTCTTGCTACTCACACCGGTCAATCGGGCCAAGTAGGCAATCGTTATTCCATGCTCGTCCATGGTTGGAAGCCGAAGCCTGTAATCGACTATTTACAAGTTGAGGATTCAAAACACTGACGCGGGAGAGGGCAGAGCGAAAGTTCGCAAGTGTTTTGGTGTGCGAATTAGAGAAGCGAGCCGTAGCTAGAAGGTTGGGTCAGGCGTCAAACTCACCCAATCTTTTCAGGACGGTCAGCGCTCTGAGGGTGACCATCTTGCTTGGCTGCCCGACACTCTCTAGGGCAAAGGGATGGAACCTGCTCTTGTGTTTCTCCCACCAGCTCGGCCACTTTCCGTCGTTATCGTAGTCCGGGTGCACGGCGTCAAGGTTCCACCGCCCGTCCTTCCTTCTCTTTTTCTTGAGGTGGGATACAGCAAGCCCCAGCCTTTTGTCCTCGGTGTAACCCATCGCGGTCATGAAATCGAGGCCTACCAGCAGGTCGTAATAGTAGTGGTAGGGAAAGTGGAAGCGGAACCACGGGGCGTAGTGAGCGCCTTGCTTGCAGAGCTCCCGGGAGAGGTAGAACTCGCAACCGCGCTCGACGGCCTTCTTCATGCTCCTAGTCCACTTCTGCCTGGGATAGACCGCGAATGCGCTCAGCCCCTCCCAACTATCTATGGTCCCGCTGAAGGCCCAGCAGTGCCATCCGCCGTTCTTCTTCTGGGTCCTCACGAGCCAGTCGAAGGCGCTCCTCACCCTCGGCTCCTCGACATATCCGAACTTAATGAGGGCCCTCGCAGTGTTGCCTGTCAGGCAGTGCTCGCTCTTCTTGGTGGCCCCATCCGCGTTGAAGCCTCCGTCGGCCTTGAAGAATCGGTCCATCCACAGGGAGCAGGCCCTCGCTATCCGCGGGTCACTTTTCGTGGCCCCCAGGTCTGAGAGGGTGAGCAGCATCCAGTTGGTCGAGATGTACTTTGGCCTGTAGAGCTTCTCTTTGTCGACCCAGTATCCGCCGGGCTTCTGCGTTGAGAGGATGTCGGCGACCCACCCTTTTGATGCAATGGTTCGTCTTGCTTCGTCCAGGTCGCCGGCGCTGGCCCCTCCCAGGAGGTCCCTCATCGCCAGGTAGCGGACTGCAGGTTGGGAAGGCTCGAGCAGCCAGTTCATCACGCTCTGCATGGCCGCGGGGCACCAGCCAGGGTGCTAAGAGTGTGTTGACCGGTACGCTGGTGCCTGCGCCTCCCTTCTCGCAATCATTTCGGCTCGGGCATGTCGGAGCGGGTAGTCCTCAATGCGACCAAGATGGCGGTCAGGTTGGCTCAATACCAATAAAAGCCAGGCCAATATTGACGACGCCTCGAAGATGCCCAAGATATACTGGATGATGGGGTATAACGTCAGAGAGGGCATGGGCGAAGAATATCAGAAGTTCCTAGCATCGAAGGCATTCAAGAAGGTCTGCGCCGACATCGAGAAGGAATCTGGCATGAAGTACATTGAAACATACGGAACCGTCCTCCCAGGATCGAATGACCCGGGCAGCTACGACTGCTATGATTTCTGGGAGCTGCCCAATCGCGCAGCTCTCGACAAGGTTGGGGGACCCGCCGCAGCAAAACTAGCCGAGATGTCATACAAGTTCGTTGAACCAAGGCCTTCGAAGAGTGTGCTCGTGCGCAAGGCTAGTGACGTCAGAATCATTTGGGAACCGAAGAAGTAAGCGCTCTCGATTCTATTTTTTCCACATGACCTCAGGGTAGGTCGTTGACGTCCTTGGGTGAATCTCGTCGCTGCGCCTAAGGTACAGGCGGGATTCCCTGCACCTCTCCGCTTCTACAGGCTTGGTCGGTGTATTTTCGGCAGACCTCTTGTGCGATCAGACACCTCACTAGATCAGAGGCAGGACCATTCTTGTAGCGAGCCATATAGAACGGCGAAGTCGGCTAGCGTTGAATAGAGTGCGGATTCATGTCATGTCGGGTCCCTCCGCGCAAGGATAATAATCAGGCCCCGGATTCTCGCCTGTTGCGCAGGCTCGAAGTTCTGGGAGTGGTTGCCGCGCTGGCTGCCTATCCTTTCATCCTCGCCTCGATAGCATTGTCCCCTTGGTTCAACGTCTACAACAACGCGCTAAGCGATTTAGGAAACACCGTATCGAATGGCGCGGTTGGATATGTGTACGACGCTGGGCTTGTGGTTGCGGGCGCCATGGTGTTCGCCTTCTCCGCGGTGCTCTCGAGAGAGTCCAGAGACAAAAGGACGATGGTGTGGACGGTCCCCTTAATGGTCGCGGCCGTTGACCTTGCCATGGTTGGTGTGTTCTCCGAGAATACGGGACACATCCACGGAGTCGTCTCGGAGGTCTTTTTTCTCATGATTGTCGTCACCATGCTGGCCTACAGTTACGTCTCGTGGCCGCTAGAATCTCCGCGCGTCGGAGCCGTGGCACTCGTCTTCGGGATTCTCTCAGCGGTTGTATGGTTCATCAGCTGGCCCTGGAACGGCGTCGCGATTCAGGAAGCAGCAACCTCTGGGATGACGGCAGTCTGGCTGATTTTGGTCGCGTCAAGAACGTAAGGTTCTAGTTCGCCCTGGGCCGGGACTCAATCCAGTCGAGGAGCTCATCGACGCTGGAGCGCAAAGAATCTAGGCTTGGTTAGGGAGTCTGGGCCTGGTTAAGCTGATGGCACTCTGGACCGTTTGCTTGGAATGCTCCGGGCTTGGGCCCAGGCAAGGACTGCCGCCAGCTGTGTCGCAACCGCGGGCCTGGTGGCTTATTGTTATGATGTTCGCTGCGCGGGCTTCGCAGCTCCCTTCAATGATGTCTCCTCGCCTCCGAGACGCATCAGCAACATCCCAGCCAGAACTTCCGAGAATATCGCTTCGGCCATGGCTTCGTAGCCCTTGGGGCTCAAATGCAGGCCGTCGTTGGAATACTCTTCCCGCAACCTGCCTGAAGGATCGCTCGTGGCCGAAAACAGATCCACGCAGGCAATTCCGAGCGCTCCACTGTATTCCCTGATGAGCTGGTTGAGCTGCAGCCTCGGCTGGATGGCTTCGTCGAAGCCGAGCACAGACGGGACTGTACAGGCAACTGGTTGAATCTCGCTCCTGAGGGATTCGTCGTACATCTCTGCGAGGTTCCTCGCAATTGACGACGGCCCAATCCCCCACCCCAAGTCGTTCGAACCACCCAGAATCGTCACGACATCTGGATGGAGCTCTAGAACGTCGCTGGCGAAACGATTCGTCATGCCCTCAGTGAGCTCGCCGTTGATTCCACGGTTGACAAACTCAACGCTGAGGCCCCTCGCCTTTCTCTCGGTAAGCATCTTCTCAGTCTTCGTCTTTAGGAATCCTGTGTATGGGACGGGCTCCGGCATTTCGTCTTCCTCCGTCGGCGACTGGTAGCCGACGGTGAGGCTGTCCCCGAAAGCCATGAAAACGAACGTCTTCCTACGTTTGCTCCCTTCGTCGCGCTTCAAACCGGTGTCACGGACCGCTCGAGTTGAGTACTTGCCAGGTGCCAATGCCCTTGGCGCAGAGGACGCCTTTCGAGTCTCTGATCTCCCCTTCGGCCACTATCGCGGTCCTGCCGCGCCTCAAGACCCTCCCCACAGTGTGAAAGGGCCCGTCCGTCAGCTGCTCTAGGAAGTTCACTTTGATCTCCATGGTCACCTGGTTCTTTCCAGGGTTGACCGTCATCACGGCGAGACCGCAGGCGTTGTCGATGGCAGTCATGATCATGCCCCCGTGAACCATCCCTCCCCACCTCGTCACGTTGTCGCTCATGGGGAAGCTCAGCTCTACAATCCCTGACTCCGCCCGAACTACCCTAAAGCCCGCGTACCTGAAGATGCGATCGTTCTCAAACGCCTGTTGAAGCTGTCCTTCGAGGTCCGCGCCGCCTGCTTTCGCGCTGTCGAAAAGCGCCTTGAAGCTACCTGCCTTTTCGACCAAGTCTCTGAATGACATGCGGCGTCGCTCCCGGGCAAGTGTGGGTTATTTACGCTCCGGGTCATGCCGCGGCGGGGGACTGCCTGGACTGAGCCTGCCACCGGGCCAGGAAGTAGTGTGTTGCGACAAGGGATTTTAGAGCGACCGAGGCCCCTGGCCGTCATGACTCAAGGTAAAGGCTACAATGTCATAGCCGAGTTCTCCGTCCATCCAATCGGCGAAGGCACGAGCTTAAGCAAGTACGTCAGGGCAGCGCTGGCAGAGCTGAGAAAGGCGAAGGGATTGAGGCTGCAGGTGACTCCGATGGCGACGGTAATCGAGGCCGCCAGACTTTCGGAAGTGCTGGCAGCGGTCGAAGCCGCACATGAAGCTGTGTTTAAGCTGGGAGCGAATAGGGTCTACTTCGTGTTGAAGGTGGACGACAGACGTGACAAGCAGAGGCACATGGAGGATAAGGTCAGAGCAGTCTCGACCTAGGTCACGCCACGACGCGCACGGTTGCTGCCCCGAACGATCCCTATTGCGGTCATCTCCTTACGACTTCTGCTATCGAAGCCTTTTGACTAGAATCTGCAGCTGGACTTTGACGCGGCCCACCTTCTCGATGTCCTTCCCTGACTCAACGAACCCTGCGTTCTTGTAGAACCTGATTGCCCTGTCGTTAATCTGCTCTGTCTTCACGAGAATTGAACCGAATCCCCTCCGCCTGGCACCTTCCATCGCCTTGCGAAGAAGTCGGGTTCCAATCCCCTTGCC
>DASPOK010000040.1:0-3982 GCA_035626075.1 Nitrososphaerales archaeon | reverse complement strand
CATTCAGAACAGTCTGGTTCCGCCAGAAGCAATCTGCGGAGTGACAGTCGATCTCGGCCAGCAGGGAGAACTAACCCTGGTAATTTCCAACCACGCAGGGAGGGGAGTCGGAGTGGCGTTTTCTCTTGACTCCTCCTATCCGAGTCACGTCTTTTTCATAACCTATTCAGGGTGTGCTCATGTTACAGGATTCTGCCCCATCAATCCTAATTCAAATGGCTCATTCCAATTCGTATACGAAGCTACGCAGGGTAGCTATCCTGCCCCTATTCAAGCAAACCTAACCGTGGAAGTAGCCAGCGTGTCGCCGTAGAAGCCTTGTGTCCTTGGCCGGTGATCCCCGTCAGGGACTCTGCCATCACCCGTTCAAGCAATCGAAACAAGGTTTGGTCGAGGTGGAGCGAGATTTGGCCAACTGAGAGAAGGTTCGACCATCGACAGGCCCGCGCCTGAGGCTGGAGAGCTTGTGGTCGCCGGGACTACAGACTACACAAGTGGTTTGAAACTCTAGCTAGCAAACTGACGGTATTCCTCATCTTGCACGAGGACCGTCACTTCCCCTTGGAAAGGTTGAGCTTCACGGCAGCTCGGACAAGGTCTTTGAACGCTGATTCGTCTATTTTGTCCCCCTCACGGATGTCGATGGCGCGGCGGACAGTACCTGGCTGCGTGAAGAGACCCTCTGGATCCTTAAGGGAGGCGCCTTTGAAGAACGTGAGCTTCACGTGGTCCTTGTAGGACTCGCCTGTGCAGACGCCCCCGTTGTGGGACCAGACAGGAATCCCAGGACTCGTCGGTTTCGCCCACATCCATTCTTCCCTGATTCCCGGGTCCGCCTCCTTGATCAGCCTCCGTACACGGGAAAGGGTCTCCCCGCGCCAGCCACCTAGCTCTGCGATTCTCTCTCTGATTAGTCGAGAAGGTGATTTCTCGGGTTCAGCTTCAGCCTTCTTCATCGAATGAACTTCCGAAGCCAGGTCGCAATAAAGCGTGCGGTCGCCGGGAGTTTAACTGTTCGGGTTCAAATCGGTAACCGCAAAGGAAGCCACGGTTGGGATTAACTCGTTGGAACAAGATCCTTGTGCCAAGTCAGGAATTCTTGTGATTCTGTGGGAACGTGCGTCGAAATCCCAGCGACCTCACTTTTGTGAAGACCCTTGATGGGTCTCAGAGGATAAATAGGCGATGGTAGCAATCGCCCCCATGGGAGCAATTGGTACGTGCCCCTGCGGTTGGACACTCGTTTCTCCCCAAGGAGTCGAGGACGTGAAGAAACACGCCATGATTCACATGAAGGAGGTCCATCCAGAGACGGTCATGACACCTGAAGAGCTCATGACACACATCAAGCAATTTTAGGTCTTCAAGCTCTGGGGCACAGGAGGCACCAGTAGACTCCCTGTTCGTTCCTACACAAAACCTGATCCAGCGCCCTGAGATTGGATTCTAGTTTCTATAAGAGAGTCAATCCAGTTCGGCCGTGCAGGCTCAATGACCTCTTTCAATATGAACAACAGGCAGCGTTTTACACCCTCGAGTTTCAGAGCTTCAATAACCGACTCCTCCGGCTCGGCTATGCTGAAGCAGAACAGGCTCGCAAGGATTACGTCTGCAGTCGGGCTCCTCAGGTTCCAGAGTCTATCTCCGTATTTTTCACCTAGCCATCTTGAGATGGCGGTTCTCCTTTGCGGCTCAATCGTCAGTTCGAGTTCGTAGAAGACAAGGCCTTCCTGTCTCCGTGGGTCAATCACTGGCTTAGTGCGGATTACGGCTGACCGCAGAAGTTTAGAAATCCTGTACCCCACCATTCGCTCCGTTATCGAGAGCGCTCCTGCCAAGTCCCTGTCGCTGGACCTCGCATCGTACCTCAAGCCCCTGATTATCTGCCAGTCCAGGTTGTCAACTCGAGAAGCCGGCTCCTTGACCACTCTACTACCGAGCACGACGGTGCCCAGCTCGTATCTTGAAGCCAGGTAGTATGCCCCGCCGCTGGCCTCCTCTCTCGTCGCCCCGGCCATGCTTGCAGTCAGGATCGGTCCAAGGTAGTCAGAGCACTCGACGAGTCGTGGCACCTCGTGAAGGTGATTGATAATTGCGTTCTTGGTGGGGAGATTGAGTGCCTCGAACCTGTACATGCTGATGACGCGCATCTCAAAGAGGGCGAGGTTTGGAGTCGCCTGGTAATACTTGATAAAGCCGGACTCCTCCATCCTGTTCACCCGGACCCTCACCGTCTTCTTGTCCAGACCGAGCTTCCTACCAAGGTCGGCCGCGCTCGGGTGCCTCTCCTCGAACTCTTCATAGCCGGAGTCTGCAAACGCCATTTCGCAGAAAATCCGCACGTCAGTCGAGTCCAACCTGAACGACCTACTGCTAGTTCATTATAAGCTGCTTCAGGTTCGGTTTGTAGATTCGGGGCGCAGTTCTCCCTCATCCGCTATATCGCCCCGTGGCGATTCTGGTGCCCATGACTACAAGAGCGCAATGCGCGCAAAACCAGAAAGGAGTGAACGAGTGAGTTTGGCCAGGATTATTTTCAACGCCACTCACGGAAAGGAAGACCCTGAACGAGCCTCCCTCCCCTTTGTGGCGGGAAACGTTGCAGCGACCGCCGGCCAGGAAGCTATCGTTCTCTGCACCATCGAAGCGGTCTGGCTTGGGACCAAAGGGGGTGCCGACGGCATCGCGTCAAAGGGCTTGGACCCCCTGTCGAAGATCTACTCCGACTTCGTCAGCAAAGGGGGGAAAGTATGGCTGTGCGGAGCCTGCACTAAGCCTCGTGGAATCACCGAGGAGCAACTGGCTACAGGAGCTACAATCGTCGGCGTAGCGAAGGTGGTTGAGGAGATCGCTTTAGGGGCGAGCACGACAAACTTCGTATAGGGAAGGGAAAAGGACCAATGAAGTCGGTTAGCCCAACAAGGAGCGTGGATGAAGCCACGGCCGAGGAGTTCGTGGTAGCATTGTCCGACCGCGATGCCCCGAGGCTTGAATCCTGCCTCCACCCCGAAGTGCGCATGCGCGCACTAGTGCCATCCGGATTCCAAGAACTCGAGGGGTCATCGGCCGTGGTAGCCAAGCTCAACTCCTGGTTCGCGGAGGCAGAGAGCATCCAGGTTCTAGAGAAGAAACTCTACAGGGTAGCTGATCGACTCCATGTTCGCTACAGCTTCAGAGAACGCTATTCTGATGGCGATACGGAGATAATCGAACAAGACGCATACTTCGACCTTCGCGAAGGGTCAATCATCGCCATCAATTTGCTATGCTCCGGCCACCGTCCCGAGCTAGATAACAAAGTGACTACCACACATCACTTCGACGCAGGGGACCTTGGTTGCTCGAGTGGACTCCCTGAGGAATTCCGTCGCCAGATCGATGCAATACCCGTCGGGGCCATCTTGGAGGTTGTGGCTCGCGACCCCTCGGCCAAAGAGGACCTTCCGTCCTTGTCGCGTCTTCTGGGCCACCGGGTCGTTTCCGTCAAGGATTCGCCAGATGGGAGTACAGTTCTTATTGTCCAGAGAGGCCGGTAAGCCGGCCATGCCCTTGGTATCTTCTGCCTTCAAACCCCACGTCGAGCAGTGGCTCCTAGGAATACAGGAGATCACCGACTCTACGAAGGGTCTAGGTACAGTCCGGGCCGATTCGAGGCTGGTCGGCGACCAATTACAAGAGGCAAGAACGAGGGACTACACACTCGTCTGTGATGAACCATCGTCATTGGGAGGCACGGACAAAGGGCCAAATCCCCTAGAATTCTTCGTGTCGGCGGTCGGGTTCTGCGAGAATGTGACACTTGCAAGGTTCGCAGCCCTACGTGGGCTTGAGTTCGACTCCCTTGAAACGAGTGTTAGAGGGCATTGGGACAGGAGAGGTCAGGGAGAATGGGAAGGAGTCGAGCCGGCATTCAAGGACTTCGTCGTCGAGACGCGAATAACCTCGGGTGCGCCGCTGGAAGAGATTCGGGAGTTGGTCAGAA
>DASPOK010000039.1:0-8482 GCA_035626075.1 Nitrososphaerales archaeon | reverse complement strand
ACAATCACTTTTCGCTCGTCCGGCCAGGAAAAGGATGGATACGCGGAGAAGAAGAGGTGCCGGGGAAAGCCTTGGCGCCTGGTACCAGTCCGCGAGCGGGATGGTGGCGCGTAGAGACGGGGTGACCCGGACTTCACGAAGGCCAAACCGAGGGCGAACCGGGGCGGCGGCAATGAAGGCACGCTACGAAGCCGCCGTCGGAGGAAAGCCACATCCCTCCTGAGAGCCGGACGAGTCAGCCAAATATCACCCAGGGACAACCCTACTGCCGGGACCGAGTGGTGCTCTTCAGGGACAGGGAAGAGGCGGGGAAAAGGCTGGCCGAAGCAGTGAGGCGGTTTAAGGGTGAGGACGTGGTGGTCCTTGGCATTCCCCGAGGCGGGTTAGTGGTGGCGAGCGAAGTGGCGAAGGCTCTCGGAGCGCCTCTGGATATTGTTGTTACCAGGAAGATAGAGGCGCCGGGACAGCCCGAGTACGCCCTGGGGGCGGTCACCCAGGAAGGTGATGTCATAATGGACAGACAGGCAGCAGAGTCCGTGGGGGCGAGCCCTGAATACCTTGACAGTCAGGTGAGGAAGAAGAGGGAGGAGGTCAAGGAAAGGATGCAGAGGCTGCGCGGGGACGCACCGTATCCCAGGCTAGAGGGAAAGCTGGTCATCATAGTGGATGATGGCATAGCCACTGGGAGCTCCGTCGTCGCAGCAGTGATGTCTGTCAGGAAGAGGAAGCCCAAAGAGATCGTTGTGGCCGTGCCTGTGGCACCGGCCGAGGCCATCGAGGCGCTGGCCGAAGAAGGAGCGAAAGTAGTATGTCTAGAGACGCCGGGTCTATTCTTTGCCATCGGGGAGTTCTACAGAAACTTTGACCAGGTCGACGACCTTGAGGTGAGGCGTATTCTGGACGAGAACTCTGCGGCGCGACGCTGAACCAAGTCCCTTTATTACCAAAGGGGGTTGCGGGGAGAAAGAGTTGGACGTCAGGAGGTTCAAGGCAGACCTCTACGAGCTCGCCAGGAGGGCATGCGCCCATGACGAGCAGGAGGTTCGCTCGAAGGTCTTTGAGACTGCAGACACTCTTGTCAGCATGTACAGGAAGAACCTCGTGAAAATCAATCATTCCGCCTTGGAGCTGGTCTGCACCAGGAGCCTGGTAAAGCAGGGATACGATGTGAAGGTGGAGCACAGGTTGGACAAGACCTTAGTCTGCGACGTAATGGGGACGAGGGGGGACGGCCCTCTCGTAGTGGAGATCGAGACCGGGTTCATTCCCCCCGAGGCCGCCCTAGAGCCTTCGGCCTATGCCCGCAGCAGGATTGCGAGCAAGGTGGCAAGATACAGCCGCTACGCCGAGAAGTTCGCACTGGGGACCACGCCGTCCTATGTCCTGGACCTGCCAGAATTCTTCGTCAAGCCGCCCAGGTCAAGGAAGGTGGAAGAGGCGGAGGAGATCAAGTCCTTGACCGACCTCCGCTACAGGAAGCCCCCGATTTCCATCGAGGAGCTGATGCGGGCACGTATTCACTTGGTCCTGTTGATTGACGTTGATTCGGCGACCACCAAGGAAGTCGACCCCGCGAGCTACTTCAGGACGGCCTCCGCGCTCCTGAACCGGCACCGAAGGGTCCAGGTTGACGAATGAACCAATGTCGTCAAGCCCCGCCCTGGTGCCGCAGTGAGGGCTGGCCAGTCGACAACTGGAAGCAGCACGTTGTGGACAGTAGATCGGCATCAAAAATCGGTGATGCCCGGCACTGTTGGATGGGATTGAGGGCAGGAAGGCTAGGCGCCTGTGTCATCTGAGTAGTACGCCCAAATCCGCCTTTGGGCCTCTTTGACGTAGTTCATCTCGTCGGCAGAGAGTTTGGAGTCGGAGGCCCTGGCGAACGGCCTTCGCAGGGAGGGCGGGAGTTCGTCATCGCAGAAAAACCCCCCTCCTGGGAAACCTGTATCTTTTCGGACGATGATAGCGGCGAATCCCGGCGCCCCCCTTGCGTATTCCGCCCTGTCGACTTCGATGATGGCCTCGAAAAGCGGACGCCCTCTGGAAATCCCCATGAGCTTCATCAGCTCTCCGTAGGTCATGGTTCCATGAGCCCTGGCGGCCCTGCGAAGTTCTCTCCTCAAATCCTCCACACCTGGCGTAGCCATGGGTGACTTAACCGCCTCGGAGACAGTACCTTCTGATAAGGTCGTCGACGCGCTTGGAGAGCTCGTCTCTGATGGCCCTGAGCTCTTCGGTAGACTTGCCAGTCGAGCCCGGGATTGACCAGTCCTCCCCCTTCAACTCGGCCCCTGTTGGGCACCTGTCCAGGCACCCGAATGTGACGACCCTCGAAGCCCTTGAGACTAGGTCGGGGGTCACCACCCTGGGGGTTCTTTCGGTAAGGATGATACCGACTTCGTTGAGCAACTCCCTGACCTTCGAGTTGACAGTTGAGGCGGGGCTGACGCCGGCACTTTCGGCATGCCATCCGGGAGGAGCCCTCGAATTGAAGAGCTCCTCAGAAAGCACGCTTCTGAAGGTGTTCTCCACGCAGACGAAGAGGATGATGCCCGTGGAAGACTCGCCCCTTGTATGTGATGAGTTCGGCCCTGATTCTAGGACTTCAGGTCCTTTGCTACCTTGAACTGGTCTCCGACTATCGACCTCATGTTCAGGAGGCCGAGGGGCCTGCCATGGTCGGTGACAAAGACGGTCCGGATCCCGTGTTTCGCCATCAGCTTGACCCCCTCCGAAAGCGGGGCGTCAGCCTCGATTGAAATCATGGGGGACGTCATTATTTTCCTCACGGGGATGCTCGATGCGAGAAGGTCGTCCGCTGCTATGCGGTTCAGGACATCCCTCTCGGTCAGAATCCCCTTCGGCTCACCTTTGATTAGGATGAGGATGTTCCCAGCCCTTCTCTCCCTCATCATCTGGGCCGCCTTCAGTACAGACTCGTTGGCATCGATCATCAGTGGGTCCTTCTTCACGAAGTTCCTGACCGATGGAGGCTTGGCCTCGGAGGCCTCAATCCAGAAGGTCAGCGAGTAGTGGCATTCGGGGCACTCGTCGGGGGTGTTCTCGCCTTCGAAGACGTGTCCGCAGCGGTAGCACTCCCACTTGGTCATGTTCAACCGAGCGAAGGTCCTAGCAGTATTAAGAATTTGGGGAGAGGTCTGACGAAGGAATCTGGGGCCCTTGGACCGTGTCGTTTTCCTTTGGGGCCAGGGCGATGAGCCTTCTCGCCTTCTGCTGGCACTGGGTTGCTGTATCCGTGTAGTACTTCCAGGCTGTGTAGTTCTCCTCGACTTTGGCAAGGAGAAGGAGGATGTCTGCCGCCTGAAGGTAGCGTGAGATGGCAATCTCCCCGTTTCCTGCCTTCTCGTCCGCCGCAGCATCCATCATTAGCTGCCCGGCGTACCACTTGAGCTTCTGGGTCCGGGTCATGGGGGGCTTGGGAGCGGCCTGCATGGCTTCTTCCGAGGCCAATTCGACGGCAAAAGACGGCCGAGTCGAAATTCCTAGACGAATATGAGAACCGAGACGCAACCGCGACGGGCCTGCTCGCCCGTGGGAGACTCCTACGCCCTAACCACTGAAGGTCTCGGATGGCTCGGGGTAGATTACGTTGGTGACTATGGTCCTCCCGCAGTTGACGCAGTGCACCACGGTCTCGGCACACTTCGTGTGGTACCTCGACCCGCATTCGCATTCGATGTAGGGGTCGGGGCTCTTGGATTCGAGTACCGATAGGATTTCCTTGCCACAGTGCTGGCAGGTCCTCATGTGTCTGATGATGTCCCGTAGCGAGAAGATTCCGACAATCCTTCCGTTGTCCGTGACGAGCATGCGCCTGAGCCCCTTTCTGACCGCGAGGTCGATGGCCTCCCGCAGCGGCCTATTCTGGTCGATGGTTGTGGGCGGAGACGTCATGGCCGCCTTCACTTTGGTGGACGCGACGTCCAGCGATTTGGCTACCACCTTCCTTAGGATGTCCCTTTCCGTAAGGATGCCCACGGGCACCCCAGAACGGGTCGCAAGCACACTCCCCCTGTTTTGCTCCATCATCAGTTGGGCGGCTTCCAGGATGGAGGCGTTCTCGTCTATCATGATCAGGTTTCGCCGCGCAATCGTACCCGCGGGTACGTCTAGGTCCACAGTGCCGCGTAAGAGTCGTGAGATTTAACCGATTTGGAAGGGTTCTCGCCTAGGATAGTCAGCCGAACTCGATCGTGGTTCCGACCACAATCCCGTTGGCTGAGGCGAACCCCGCCTTCGCCTCGATCACGTAGTTCGCCTCGGCGTCGGGGGTGTATCTCGCGCATACGGCAGCGTCATAGCAGGGAGGGGCAGACGTGACCACGTAGACGACCCTGGCGGCGCTCCCCGTCGCGTTGACCCAAATCATGTCCAGACTCGTATTGGTGTCGTACATCCAGAACTGCCAGTGACCAAAATTCGGAAATGCGAAGAGCATTGTTGTGTTATTGTCCACTTTCTTGTTCATTAGACCCGCCTCCCTCTGCGCTTCGTTGGTGGCAGTGTAAGTGAAGCGGTAGGTCTTGCCGTCCACTGTGAAGGAAGAGGGAACGCCGGTCGTCACAGGACCTGGGATGCTGGTCGCCTGGTAGACAGCGTACACCGCTAGGATGATGAGCACGGCTACCACGACAGCCACAAGGAGCCGGCCAGATGGGTGCAAGAGAGAGGAACCCCCAGGGTCGCTGGATATTTCTGTAGCGCTGTGGTGAGGCATAAATCTGCAGCCCGAGACGGACATCTGACATGTCGGAGGATGGGATCTCCGGCCTCTTCCGGGCCCTGGTTCATGTTGGGACCGTAGAGGCGGTGAGGCAGAAGTACCAGGTCTACAGGACGGCGGGCGGAGACTTCCTCGTCTTTAGCCCAAGCAGCAGGGGGACCTCGTCATTTCACATGACCCGAGTACAGGCAGAGAAAGTCGAGGCGCTGGCAAACGTGATTGGGAGGGAGGAGGTGACCACAGGTTCGCTCGTGAAGAATGGGAGGCTGGAGGAAGCATTCCGCGCCGGGGAGAAGCTGGCCATGAGGTTCGACCTGCTCATGGCGCTCTACGTGCTTGTGGCCCTCGGCAAGGTCGAGATGAAGAAGTCGGGCAGAAGTCTCGTCTTCAGTGGACGCAAGGGCTAATTCTGCTTTGCGCCGCACTTGGGGCAGAAGGCTGCCGCGGAGGGCATCTGGGTACCACAGCTGACGCAGTACCTGGAGCCTGTTTCCGCGGCAGTTGGGGCCTGCGTGGTCGGCTGGACCTCGGGGATGGAGAAGAAGGCGATGACCTGCAGAATGAAGGCGACAAGCAACAAGAGGAAGCCCACCAGGACTATGGTGAGCAGGGCCCCGACAAAGTAGAGGGTCCCAGCGGTCCTGAAGGTGCCGACGCTGAGCTTTGTGGCCATGCTGCCGAATGCGCGGCGGACGAAGACAGAAGATACTATCAGGGCAATCCAGGCTACTGCTAGAAACGTGATTACCCCGAAGATGGCGCCGACGCCTGCCGTGAAGACTGACGAAAGGATACCGAAGATGAGCAGGAAGCTGCCCAGGGCAATGCCGACTATACCGGCTATCACGGCGTATAGCATGTCGTTGAATATTGCCCGGTCTTGGACCTCGTCGGAGACGAACTTGACGGCTATGAGAGTGAGAACGTAACCGACGATATTGAGGAATGGGATAATTTGGAGGATTGAGCCGATTCCTCCGAGGACCTTCGCGTCCGAAAGCCTCCCCATTTTCCCCCGCTTCTGTCACTGCACATTCGTCTTATAACGATAGGTCGAACTCTCGAAGGCCTGCGGTTGTTTTTTAAAGGACTGCCGGCTCAAATCTATGAACCCGTTGCGCCGCGACTCTTCCCTTGAAGATGATTACGTTCCTGTGGTCAGCTCAAGGGATGCGGAAGTGGTCAGGACCATCGAAGAAGAAGGACTTTCGGTCTTCACCTTCGACGGGCTGAGAAGGATTACAGGTTCGCACCCCGAGACTCTCTCTAGGTCCCTCGAGAGGCTCGAGGACGACGGCATTGTGGTGAGATCCGCTGAAGGTTACAGCGTCACCGCCAAAGCAAAGGGGTCGTTCATACCCGGGCCCGCCGACAGCGGCGCGAGGAGGGTCCCCGTTCTTCACACTTACCTCCCCTACGATGCCAGCGCGTCCACCATTGTTTCTGCGCTGAAGGGGCGCTGGTTCGACACCGTCAGATGGGTTGGAATGGCAGAGAGCGAGGGTGGCGTGGTCATGAAGTGGGTTACGGAGGACGGCTCTGTATTAATCGACGCCCGGTTCGCGGGGGGGCAGCTGGATATCGACGCCAGGCTCGCAAGAGACGCCGACATGCCAAAGGCCGTGAGGGCAGCCCATCAGCTGATGGGGAGGATTTCGAGACTGTATTCGAGCACCAGGGCCAGCAGTAGGTTGGCGTTGATGCGCGTCGGGTACTTCCCCCACGCCATGTGACGGCATTCGGGCCGAACCTGCTCAACAAGTAACCATCCACGCATACTTCTGCCGGTGGTTTCGAGAATATGACTAACGCAAAAGGAGTGCAGCTTTTACAGTCTTTTTCGAACGCTGTAAGCGAGCTGGCTGAGAACGTTTCACCTTGCGTGGTGAACGTGAACTCAGGAAGGAGTAGCGGGTCGGGGATGGTGTGGTCTGGGGATGGCCTTGTTGTCACTGCCAGCCACGTGATAGGGCACTCGACGGCTCCGGTCGTGACTTTTGGCGACGGCACGCATGCCGTAGCCAGGGTCCTTGGGAGAGATGTTTACACAGATGTGGCCCTGCTCAAAGCGGAGGTTGATGGGCTTCTGGCGGTGAGCCCCGCGAGCGCGGAGGGGCTCAAGGTGGGACAGTTCGTCCTGGCCCTGGCCAACGCCCGGGGCAAGAAGGCATCTGCGACATCAGGAATCGTCACGAGCTACGGGAGGAGTGTGAGGGGCTTCTGGGGAGTGGTGATTGAGGACGCGGTAGTCTCCGATGCAAAGCTGAACCCCGGCTATTCAGGGGGTCCTCTCGTCGACGCATTGGGAAGAGTGCTGGGCATGAACGTGGCCTACTTCGGAGGGAGAGGCGTAGCGGTCCCGGTCAGCTCCTTGAAAGAAATCGTCACCATGGTCTTAAAGGATGGCAAGATGAGAACGGGCTTCCTCGGGATAGTGGTCGAACCCATTGAACTCCCGCAGGATCTCGCAATGTCTCCGGAGGTCGGCCAGGACGAGGGACTGATGGTGAGGGCAGTCGAAGCCGGGTCCCCGGCCAAGGCAGCGGGGGTGTCCATCGGTGACGTCATCTTGAAGCTCGGGGATGCGCGTGCCACAGACGAATATGAGCTTCACAGGGCTCTTTCCGGCGATGTGGTTGGGCGACAGGTCGGCCTTCTGATTCTGAGGTCTGAGAAGCTGACCGAGCTGAAGATAACGCCGAGTGAGGCGGAAGCGTAGATGCTTCGCTCACCTCGGGCTTCCTTTCCGAGGGAACCGTACTTCCCACAGCCGGGCGTCCCCCGCGAACCCCTTCCGCCTTTGCGCCCGCCAGCGTGAAGGTTTCTTGGGCTGAATTGATTAGTGGGCAGCAGGCGAAGGCCCCTTATGAGCGAGGTAAGGGCGAAGACCCCGCATGGAGATTCGGACCGGGTACCGCAACTGCTCTTCTGGCTTCCTGCCTGCTGTTTACACGCCGCTCCTGAACGAAGCAGACGCCTTGAGCACACGGTCAGGGGTGTACCTGTGCGGGTCGAGTTCCAAGCAGACCAGGACTCTGGTCCCGGCCAACCTTTCCATGAGCCCCTTGAACTCCAGAGACCCCTCTCCCGGGATTAGATGGTCATCGGAGGCACCGCCGTTGTCGCTCAGATGGACCTCGGTGAGCTTAGGGCCGGCACTTTCAGCGAGGGCAAGGGGGTTCTGGCCGTCGACGTTGGCGTGCCCGGTGTCGAGGGTGAAGTGGAGGCCCTCAACCTCGGCGAGTATCAGGTTCAGGGATTCGGAGGTGCTAGCAAGCGGGAAGTGATACTTGGACCTACTCTTCGCTTGGTTCTCCACATTGATCGAAAGGCGCCCCCCCGCTGCTGCGACCAGCTTCCGTAACGTCGCCACAGAACTCTCAGCGGATCGGGGGATCAAAGCTTCGTTGTGGACACTGCCGGGGTGCACCGTGATGATGCTTGCCCCCAGATAGTCACCCAGTTTGACGAAATCCTCCAGGGTCCTCTCGACCGCTCCCTTGACGGGCTGGAAGGGGGTGGCTGGGTTGAGGTCGGTGAAAGGGGCGTGCATGGTTATGGTCATTTTGTACGGAGATAGCGCATCCCTGAGCTTCTTCCTGTCGACCCATTCGGGGTAGGCGTGGGGGACTTCGCCCCAGAGCTCGATATAGTCGAACTCTGCGTCGCCAATTGCCCTGACCGCCGAGATCACGTCCAGGCTCAGGAGGGACCAGGTGCTTAATCCAATCTTCATTT